>JBGPNQ010000245.1:0-8100 GCA_041487615.1 Anaerolineae bacterium | reverse complement strand
TTCGGCCGTCCGTACTCGCCCGTGCTTGGTTCCATGTAGTTTGGATTTGTAAACACGGGGGTCTTGCAACGGATATTGCCGCCGACCATCATGGATGCGCCAACCTCCGAAATAACGGAACCAAACCCGGCCATGAGCGCGGCGAGGAGCGGTAAGCGCGCCTCCCGCCACAAATGCCAGACCATTTGACCGCGTGAAGCGCCAAGTCCCAGGAGTTGCTGCTGCAGGCGAGGATCCAATGCTTCGAGCGCAGCGGCCGTCAATCCAGTGACGACAGGCGCGGCAATAATCGTCTGCGCAATGATGATGGCGATGGGCGTATAAATAAGGTGTAGATCCCCAAGCGGACCGCTGCGCCAAAGGCTCATCGCTACAACAAGACCAACGACAACGGGCGGCAACGCCATCCCCGTATTGATGATGCTCAGGATAAAAGAACGACCGCGAAAATTCCCCAACGCAAGCCAGGTGCCAACTGGCAGACCAATCAGCAGGCTGATGACTGTTGCAGTAGCTGAGACTTGTAATGAGAGGGCAGTGATCTGCCAAGTTTCCGGATCGAAGGACACAGTTTGGCCTTGTATTTCCTTTGATTATACAAGCGAAAGCTCAAAGCTCATATCACAAGCCATCAATCCGAATCATGTTTCTCTAACTTCCTTGTAAACGTCAGCAGAATAACGGAAACAAGTACCAATACAACGGACAAAGCCAATGCAATTCCCAGGTTGCGCTCGAAACCAAGATAGATCGCCATCGGCATCGTCTGCGTGACACCTTCCAAATTCCCGGCAAAGAGGATTGTCGCTCCAAATTCTCCCAATGCACGCGTCCATGTAAGGATTGCACCACTCAACAAGGCGCGACCTGCCAGAGGAAACATGACTTCATAAAATAATTGCCATTGGTTTGCACCTTCCACATGCGCGGCTTCTTCGAGTTGCCGATCAATCGCGGCGAAGCCGACACGTGCAGACCTTACGTATAACGGCGAAGCGACGAATATCTGAGCGATCACAACGGCCGCCGTGGTAAAGGGAAGGCTGACTCCCAACGCGCTTAATGCTGAACCAAACAAGCCTCTACGACCAAACGCGATCAATAAAACCAATCCCGCGACGGAAGGTGGAAGAACGATTGGCAGGTCAATCAATAACTCGAGCCATGATTTCAATCTGAATTTCCAGCGTGCCAGCATATAAGCCAGCGGCGTGCCAAAAAGTATCGTGAAAAGGGTCGTGACGGTGCTCGTGACCAGACTCAGACGCAGGGCCTTGAATGCCTGTTCTGAAAATGCGTAGCTGAAAAAACTTTCGTTGAGGGAACGTACAAACAATGCAAATAAAGGAAGCGCAAACAATGCCATTAAAATCAAGCTTGGAAGTATGAATATCCAATTCAAATGACCATCATTTAAAGATCGCGTAAATAAATGTTTGAGTCTATTCATGGATTCAAAAAGTCGCGGGAGAGTTTCTCCCGCGACGTGTTTTTTCAAAACAACTTATTGAGCAGGAGCAAATCCCCATTTTTGCAGCACTGCCTGACCATCTGATGAAAGGAGATATTTAATAAAAGCGGTTGCCAGATCAGTGTTGGCCGATTTGGTCAGAGGAGCAATTGGGTATTTCGCAATCACATTCACCTCAGCAGGGATTTCAATGGTCTTCAAGTCAGGCGCGGCGACAGCGTCTGAAGTATACACGATGCCTGCATCTGCTTCACCAAGTTGGACTTTTGCAACGACCTGCTTGACGTTATCTTCGTTCGATACAACGTTGCCAAGCACCTTATCCTTGAAGTCGCTCCCAAACTGGACGTTCATCGCGTCCAGGGCCTGACGCGCGTACTTTCCAACGGGAACTTCCTCCGCTGCAAGAACAAGCTTGATACCCGGCGTGGCAAGATCTTCGAGTTTCTCCAACGCCGCAGGGTTATTCGCTGGCAGGATCACGACAAGTTTATTGTTGAGAAAAACCTGTGGAGTATCCTGAGCAACGAGCGTCTCGGTAACCAATGTGTCCATTTCTTTTGCGTTGGCAGAGGCAAAGACATCCGCAGGCGCGCCTTCTTCGATTTGAGTCCGCAGCGCTTGTGAACCTGCGAAATTGAATGAGACTGTCACGCCTGGATTTACCGCTTCAAAATTTTTGCCAATTTCGGTGAACGCGTCCGTGAGCGATGCCGCTGCAAATACTTGGAGTGTCCGCGGCTCAGGCGTGGATGTGGGAGGAATTACTGTCGGAACAGTGGTCGGTTCCTCGGTCGCAGGCGGAAGTGTTGGAGCCGCAGTCGGCGTAATGGCTGGTGTGCAGCCTACCAGGAAAAGCGCAAACAATAAAATTAACGATAGGGAACGCTTCATCTTCATCTCCTTGAAATATGAAATTGTGTTCTGATCTCTGCCATCCAGTTTTGGATGAGTCGCATTTGCTGAAGGCGAAGATCCAGGCTTAAACGGTTGAAGAGTTGTTCAGGCGGAAGATGTTCGAGCAGACTTTCCAGCCGCGCAATTGTTGATTCGATTTCGGCAAATTGTGCATAATAGATCTGGGTGATATTTTCCGGTCGATGGAGTTGTGTGAAATACAAGCGTGTGAGAAATTCAAGGCGAATCGAACGGGCAGTCCTGCCAACCCCCAATTCAAGCCATTCAAAGAATCGCCGCCGTCCGGCTTCGGTAATGTGAAGCATTTGACGCGCCGGCAACTTCGCCTGCTCGATGATTCGTGCAGAAATATCGCCGCGGTTTTCCAGTCGATTCAGGATTGCGTATGCCTGGCTCTGGCTCAAATGCCAGAGATGCCCCAGCTCAATGGTAAAACGCTGGTGCAAGTCATAACCATGACTGGGTCCGGCGATCAAAAATCCAAGTAATGCAAATTCGGGAGAAACGTTCCCTGCGTGATGATCTTTGGAAGCCATATATACTCACCGAATGAGTATATATGGCTTTTAGTATTTTGACAAGATAAGCCCTGGCAGTTTCCCGGTTTAGTAAAACACTATAAACCGAGATCCGCGTCGGTCTTATCCGCATCGGGGATAAACAACTGTTGTCCGTATTTGTCCACGCCGAATTTACCGATTTCTTTCTGAGTGGAGGCTTCAGTCATGAATTTCATGAAGGCCATTGCGCCCTCAAAATTGACTTTGGGCCATTTATCCGGATTGACCGTGATGACATGATAAACATTTAGCAAGGAGTTATCACCTTCCACCAGGACTTCCAACTGCAAATTGGCTTTGTTCGCAAGGAAGGTCGCGCGGTCTGTCAATGTGTATCCAACCTTCTCGGAGGCGATGGTCAATGAAGCACCCATACCTTGACCTGTTTCGATGTACCAGGTGGGCTTCGTCGTGGCGGGACCAAGCTCGGCTTTTTTCCAAATGCCAAGTTCTTTTGTGCTGGTTCCGGATTTATCGGCGCGTGCAACAAATGTCGCCGCGGCGGTCGCAATTGCCTTGAATGCATCCACTGCAGAAAGGCCTTTGATCCTGGCAGGGTCGGCCGCAGGTCCGACAACGATGAAATCGTTGTGCATGATGAGGGCGCGATCCTTGCCCCAGCCATCGGTCATAAATTGCTTTTCAGCGGACGGCGAATGGACAAGGAGAACATCGGCGTTACCTTCCTGTCCCATTTGCATGGCTTGACCAGACCCGACAGCAACTGTCTGAACCTTGTAGCCTGTTTCCGATTCGAACATCGGAATCAACACATCGAGCAATCCCGAATCCTGCGTAGATGTGGTCGTCGCGAGAATCAGGTTGGGATTGGCAGGCGTTGTCGGCTGCGGTGTTGGAGGAACGGCAGTCGGTGGAACTTCGGTCGGCGCGACTGTCGCAGGTGCTTGTGTGGGCGCAGGCGTAGCAGGTGCACATGCGCCCAGCGCCAACATAAATATGATCAGCAAGCTGAACAATAATGTACTACGGGATTTCATCTTCTTCTCCTATAGTGGAATTTGCTCACCACTGTGTGTAGTGTTGTAGCCAGTTAATGATGTGAGTGAGTTGCGGAAATCAACAGTTTGGATGTAATCGAGCAAAGGCAGGAGTGCCGTTTCATTCTCACACGGCAGGACAAGGTCATAGCGCTCTTCAAAGAGCGGGATAAAGTCGAGTCCATGCTGGTGCGCGGCAGCTTGCAGACCGAGAGATACATCGGCATTGTTGGAAAGGATAAGTGAGGCAGCTTCGGTGTGAGTCTTCACGACTGTTTCATAGCCATTGATTTTGTCCGTTGGGATCTTGAGCCTTCGTAACTCGGAATCGATCCATAGTCGCGTGCCTGAGCCTGCATTACGGTTCACAAAGCGGACATTTGACCTGGCAACGTCAGCGAACTTTTTGATTCCCAGTGGGTTACCGCTTCCAATCATCAGTCCCTGGGTGCGATAGGCCAGCGTGACAATTTCGACGTCGCGGTCGGGAAATAGATGACGGATGAACGGCGTGTTGTATTCGCCACTTTCATCCAAAAGATGTGAACCGGAAATCTGGCACAATCCCTGGCGGAGATTGACAAGCCCATCCAACGAGCCAACCGGCATACTCAAAAGCGTGACATTCTTTTGAAGATGTTCTGCAATGCCTTCCAATGCAAGGTCGTGACTGCCGGAAAAGATCAGCGCAGGCTTTTTCGTTTTCGGGAGGATGATCTCCTGCAAAAGGAGCGCGTCCGCTTTGGCACGGTAGAACTTTTCGGTCACCTTTCCTGTCTTGCGAATCTCACCCACTTCGACGAGATTGGCGGACTCAAGTGTGCGGATGTGGTGACGAATCCATGCCGGCGACTTTTTCATGGTCCGCGCGAGATTCGTGAGCGTGGCGGGGGAAGCCATCAGCAGTCGCAAAATGTCCATGCGGCGGGAATCCGCCAGGAGTTTAATCATCCCAAATGAACGAATGGTGTCAACTTTTTTCATTACGATTAAGTTTTTCCTTAATTGTAAGTCTACTTGTGGAACAGGCGAATGTCAAGCGAATTTTTATTTGACATAAAGTCCCCCATCGTGTTATAAAATTGGAACAATTTACGGATTTGCTCATCCAGAGAAGCTGAGGGACCGACCCTGTGACGCTTCGGCAACCGTTCAAGCGGTGCCAACTTCGGCGGACCATAAATGTGTCCGGGAGATGAGAGATGATATGCGCTCGGCGTGTCGCCTCTCAGTGGAGAGGCTTTTTCTTTGCGTTAGCAACCCGGTGGTCAAGTAGCCCCGTGTAAGTCGGGGCGTATCGAGACCACAGATCATGTGCAACAGAAGGGTTTATGAAACTGGTGGTCTCGATACGGGCTTCGCCCACTCGACCACCGAGGTAGGAAGTTATGGAAATCGGCGAAACAATCTATGTGACAACGGCTGACGACTTCCGCAAGTGGCTGATAAAGAATCACAAGGATAAGAAAGAGATCTGGTTGATTCAATATAAAAAAGCCACGAAGAAGCCGTCCATCAATTATGTGGAAGCAGTGGAGGAAGCGATCTGCTTCGGCTGGATCGATGGACTCGAAAAAGGCATGGACGCGGAACGTTATGCCCTGCGCTTTTCCCCGCGCAGACCGAAATCAAACTGGACGAACACGAACAAGGAGCGCGCCCGAAAAATGATCGCCGAAGGAAGGATGACACCGGCCGGTCGCGCCTCCCTGCCGCCGGATGTGAAATAGGAGAGACGATGAGCCTTGAAGATCGATTGAAAATAGAACAGGTGATTGCCCACTTCGCCAACAGCTTTGACGTCAAAGACTGGAAGAGACTCGAAGCCTGCTTAACAGAGTCTTTGTACACGGATTATTCTGACCTGCGTGGCACTCCCCCACAGACTATCACCTCCAGCGAATATGTCCGCTTACGCCGCGAGTCGTTGGATCATCTGAAACTGCATCATCTGGTCAGCAACTTTGAAGTGGACTTCACCGACTCAGATCACGCTACCTGCCACGCTTCGATGGTCGTCTGGCGCAAATCGGACGAGGAGGAATTTACTTCACACTGCGTCTATACTTTCCAACTGGTGAACCAGGACTTTGTCTGGAAGATCAGCGGCATCACGCAGAAGGTTTTATGGAATGAAGGAGCTTCGTCGATTCATCAAGGTGCAAAATGAACTTCCTGAATGTGGCGCAGCCGACTCCTTATGCCAGCCACGCTTTGATGAATTTCTCGTTTTGGAATTCACTGATCCCGACTATGGAGCCGTCCATCACCTGACCGTCGCCACGTACATGCTCCAGCACTCCAGCAAAATGACGCGTGAAGGCTGGCTATATGAGCGAGAGTTATTGAGAGAGTTTCTCATTGAAAATAAACCGCCTTCGTTTATTCGAAAGCAAAACAAGGATGTGGTCGATAGTGGCAAACGCACTTTCAAATTCAAATCGGAAGACGGCGTGCCTGTGATCAACAAATCTACATGGACGAAAACGATTCTCGATGTCCGAGCGGAGAATGCAGGAGCTTATTGTGAAGATGTGAACTCGTGGGCGAGATCCGCGCTGGAAGAAGCTTAGGCGATTGACGCACCTGCCCGGGCAAAGTAACATCTAGACAGACTAGACAGATTGAAAAGGAGCGCCCTATGAACAATACTTGGCAAATCCAGGATGCGAAAAACAAACTCAGTGAGGTCATTGCACGCGCCTTGAAACAGGGACCGCAACTCATCACGCGGCACGGCGAGAAAACCGTTGTCGTGGTTTCCTATGCCGAATACGAAAAACTCCGCAAATCGCAGGGAAAACTTTCCGAGTTTTTCAAAGACTCGCCGCTGGCAGATGTTAATCTAACCCGCGAGAACGAGCGGGGCTAAAGCCGCCTGCTCAGCACATGGAAGCCCCACGGGCTGGCGTAATCGAGTCCGCTTCAGCGGACTTCCACGAACTGAGGCAGGGCTTCAGCCCGACGGACCCTCGCCCGCACCGAACCCCGCGCTGGAAGATGTGCAAGGATTGAAAGTCTGAACTGGAACGATTTCGAAGGATTGGATGTCTCTATATTGGAATTGGAGGCAAATCATGAATAAACACTATACACAATCCATCTTGAAAATTCTCTTGTTGATTGTCACTGCTCTTTCTTCGGGCTGTGGAGCGGCAACGGCGATCCCTGCCCCAACCTTGACACCTACACCATCCCAAACGCCGACTGAGACAGAGACGCCAAGTCCGACCAATACGCCAGAGCCAATGCCAATTCATCCGAAAGGAACTATTTTTTACTTTGCCGACAATGCGATTTATTCTGTTGACCTAAAAAGTCAGCAAACCAAGGCGGTAATTCAACTACAGCCTCTTTCTTATTACTTTATTGCCAACATTTATATTTACACAAAATTAATTTCGAAAGTTAGCAACCTCAGTGAGGTTTTTAAAATAAATCTTGACGGTTCTCAACCCGAACAATTAACAACCGGTAGAGTCATTGAAGCGTTTAATACAGACCCTAATGGAAAATATTTGATGTACAACACTGGGGAACGTATTTTAAAAATGCTTGATATTGCCACTAAAACATCCGAAGTGATCGCAAAGCCCAGCAAGGATTCAGAGTGGGTTTGGGCTTTTTCTTGGTCACCCGATGGGACCAAACTCCTTTATGGAAAAAAAATAAGCTTCGTCGACAGTTGCGCATTTTTTATCTACGACATTAATGAGAAAAAATCTGCTGCAATCTTGCCTGATAAACAAGTTTCTTGCAATGCAAATTGGTCTCCAGATGGGATATTTATCTCAGTGGCTATGAATGAAACAAACATGATCGGGCTCTATCTTTGGAACGTAAAGGATAATTCAATAAAGCAGGTGTTGTTAAATGCAGATCGTATTTTGTCTAATGGTTTTATTTGGGACTTGA
This sequence comes from Anaerolineae bacterium, assembly GCA_041487615.1. Classification (GTDB taxonomy): domain Bacteria; phylum Chloroflexota; class Anaerolineae; order Anaerolineales; family Villigracilaceae; genus Defluviilinea. Next base: position 238 of record JBGPNQ010000245.1, on the reverse strand, counting down.
ATGGAAAAAGAATTCTAGTGAGTACAAGTAAGTCCATATACAGATACGAAGTCGATAGCGAAATACTGGATGAAATATTTTCATCACGAGACTTATCTACTCCTGCAATAATATCTCCTAATAGACCTCTTGCATAAGTGTGCCATAATGGGCACATGAGATACGAAACGATCGAACACCTAAAGGACGGCGATTTCAAGCGTCTCACAGGTGTACAACGAGAAAGCTTTGAAGAGAT
>JBGPNQ010000244.1:0-8120 GCA_041487615.1 Anaerolineae bacterium | reverse complement strand
GGAACTGACGCGCGGCGCGAACTATCATCGGTATTACGCGTATTACCTTTCCGAAGGGTTGAAGATCTACGCCCTGCTGACGGTCCCGAACGGCGACCCGCCCGACACTTGCACCGCACTGCGTTCGGTGCAGTGCAGGTGAGCATCCCTGGAGCGAAGCGTAAGGGGCGACCTACGAAGTGGGGACGGAGTGCACGCTGTGTTAGGCGCACTCCTCCCGCAGATTTCGATCAGCCAAAAGATCATGGTACTTGCCAATATTATTCAGGAAAGGAGATTTTTACTGAGCCTGGGATACCCACCTTGTGGATTTTCCCGCCTGCTGTCCCAGGAACATGCGCAGTTGTGCGCCGTGCTCCTGCACATGACGCAGATTGTATAGCTGAAGCTCTGCAAAGGGCAGCTCTCCCCAGGGGAACCGGCACAATCGGTAAGCCTGTTCGGTTGACAGAGCGCCAATTGTCTCCTGGCACTTTCGGCGGCAGTATTCCAGGTAGCGGAGCAGTTCTTCGCGTGTATCGGTCCGCGGCAGGACCTCGCCTGAATCCATCTCAACCAGGTCAAATGGCGCGGGCGGAGCAAAGCCCTCTTCCGCCCCAGTTAAGTATAGGTCCAGCCAGAATAGCGTATGGTAGCACAGATACCAGAACGCCGAGAAACCAGCTGCCACCCACTGGTCTGGCTGGTCTTCCCACAGGCGCTTTTCCCATAGTTCATCCGGGCAGTCGCGCAGAGTGTCGCCTAACATGTCGATTGCTGCTCCAAACTGTCGCCATAGCATCCCATTGTCAATGATGGTCATCACCTTATTTCTCAGCGATTCATGCTCATTTATACCGCTACTTTGTTGTAGTTTTTTTCGCTTCACTTTGGCAGGCGAAATTCAAAACTATCCTACAATTTTATTTTGTGGCGGCACTACTTTTTCAATTAACTTCGAGTCGTACAGTCACTTCGTCGCCTTCCTCAAGATTTTCTGCTTTTCGAACACTCGCTTTGATGGGCACGATGTAGCAGCCATCTTTGGGAAACAGGGAAGTCTTCCAATCGGTTTTGCCGATCCGCACAGTTACCGGAATCACTCCCCAGCCATACGTCACGAATCCTGATATCGCCTTCAGGTCGCGTGACTGCTCCACCGGAATGGTGACGAAGAACCACGGGGCGGGGCCTTTCCAGAACCAAATCTTTCCGTTGAACTCGATGTTCATTGTTACAATGTGTCAAATGCCCGGCAGTGGGCGCGCGTTGGGATCGAGATGGTTTATTTCGCAATCTCCCATATATGTCCTGCAGGATCCATGAAACTCGCCGTACGAATACCCCAAGGTCGATCCATTGGACCATTCAGTAGTTTTACTCCACGACCGACTAACTCAGTACATAGCGCATCTATATCATCAACGCGGATTGTGAATACATAGCGGGCCCCAGACTCGCGATTCGCCACTTTGGCCGGTTCGATAAGCCCGTTGGCTTCTGTAATCCTTAACAAGTTGACCAAGGTATCACCAAATTTGAAGACGGCTGAGTTGGAATCTTCATAATCTATTGGGAGCCCAAAAACATTCTGGTAGAACTCTTTAGCCTGCTCAAGATTCTCAGTAAACAGGGTTATTTCGAATATTCCCCTGGGCCAAGCATTCATCCTGGCAGATTCTTCTGCAGGGTTACTCATGGATCATCTCCTAATGGCGGATTTGAGAAGGCGGTCCATTGCCACCTCGCGAAATCAGCATGCCATGTTATTGTAGAACGTGTGTTCTGATTTGTCAATTGTCGTACTGATAATGGAGTGTCGAATTTCGTGGGCTTGATCACACCGTCCGCCCACAGGACCGCTGCGCTTATGCCGCGAGCACGTCGGTGCGAGACGGCAGAGCCCGCAGAGATGTTTGAGATATTTCTACCTGCCCCAACCGCAGGTACGGGTCAATGAACTCAGTATTCTCCCCTGGCAGCGCCAGGGCAGGTGTGTGGCAAATTCGATCTACCCCATCTTACGTCTTTGCGATCTCACCTGCACTCCCCGATCCACATTGTCATATCACGTGGCGACACTGTTATTACATCAAAAGTAAGGGTTGACCCTTTATCGCGTTCGAGGAGACCATCGTTCGGTTTGTCAGCGCAGGTCGGAGACCTTGCGCAAGCATCATCTATTCACGTTTGCGTGAAAATCTCCACCAGAGCAATCCACCGATCAGGATGATGGTCAGGCCTAAAATAAGGCCCAGGTCGGGTCCAGGCGGGGATTCTGTGGCAGTAATGGGCGGGGTCCCGGTCGGCGGTAGTGGAGTAATGGATGGACTTGGAGACGATGTATTCGTTATTGGACTGGGTGTGAGTGTGGGCGTGGCAAGGGGGGTCACGAGAAGGAGCAATTTTTGTTCCGGGCGGATGACAGAGGTGTTATTCAATCCATTCCAGTTCATCAGATCCGCAAGTGGAACGTCATACAGGGCAGCAATCCACAAGAGCGTTTCGCCGCTTTGGACCGAATGATAATACTTGCCGTCCGCCTCAGGGGTGAGCCGCTGGATGGCGCTCAACGTTGGACTGGGGGTGATGTTCCCCGGCGAGATCAGGAGTTTCTGCCCAATTTGCAGGGGCCAATCTGCCTGGAGTCCATTCAATGCCAGTATCCGATCCACGGTGACGTGATACGCTTCAGCAATTGTGATCAACGCCTGGTAGGCCTGCACTTCGTGGATGATTTTGCCATCCGCATCCGGGGTTCGGAGTACGAACATGCCAAAAGGAGTCGGCGTGGCATAGCCTTTCGTGTCCTTCCCCGGGATGAATAAGCGCTGTCCGGCTTGCAACGGGGTAGTATGGGAAAGGTTGTTCCAAACCTCCAGGTCATGGATGGTGATCTGGTAGGCAATCGCGATTGACCAGAAGGATTGGCCCGCCTGGACGACATGAAAAATCCTGCCTTCGGCATCCGGTGTGGCGATCTTTACCGGTACGATCAATTGCGATATTGGATTCGAACCGGTACCTGCCTGGGGAGTGCCTCCTGAGGATGAGGCTGAACTGCCGCACTCACGTCCGGAAACATAAGCAGCCTGCAGGATGTAATAGATCCTTCCATCCGATGTTTGAGCCACACCTGCGCCTATATTACAATAAGCCGCTTCGACCGCCGGGCGCATGTGATCCGCGTCAGACCAGACCGCCATGATCTCATCGATGCCCATGCCTCCGCTGCTCACGGCAAAGTTTTCCGTCGCCCACACTGTGCCACCACTGCCGTATCCGGCGGCAGCCAGTCGACCGCGCACATTCCCAATGTGCCAGGACATATTGTTGGCTGCCATGGTCGCCGCCGTCGATTGGGCCACAGCATCAATGATTGGATCTTCGATGAGAGCCGGGTGTCCATACGAAACGCGCAACGTATTCATCGCAATGATCAAATCATAGGCGCTGACCTGCTTGGGCGCGGCAGGAGCGATCTCGTCAGCCCGGACGGCTCCCGGATGATGGAACGCTCCGATTCCAAACACGATCAGCATAACCCAGGCAGGAAAACGTTTGAAACGCATACGATAATTATAGTTCTACAAATCATCCCATCCCTGTTGGAATGGCAGGCTCTTTATTACAACATTGGAAATGAAAATTATCAAGTCACATCTGGTATGAACACCAGCTGAAAATTCCAACGATCTTCCCCATTAACCTGTTCCACCTTCCATACACCCGCGGGCGGCAGAGGATTTGTGGTGTCAAACTTTTTTCTATATGATGTGAGTTCATCTTTCTTAATGCCAAGTTCCAGCAGTAACGAGGCGATCGGTCCGCCATGTGACACCAGACCGATGGGGCCAAGTTCTGGGCCTTCCCTTGTAACACGTGCAAAAACGGAGGACATCCTCTGACGCACTTGAGATTCGGATTCGTCGACCTGGCGCCATTCGGCTAATCCTATTTCTTCGACACAGGGAATCGCATTGGCAGCCGATACGATTTTGGCTGTTCGTGCGGCTCGTTCGAACGGGCTGTAATACAGCCTGACCACGCCTTCGGATTTCAAAAACTCTGCCAGGGACTGCGCCTCTTTTTCTCCTTTTGGCGAAAGCATGGGACCGGGTTGAATATCGTAGGGAATATCCTTGCGCGTCCAATCTGGAGTTGCGTGTCTCACAAGAAAGATTTTCATAGTCGCCAATTTTACTTGCTTTTTTTGTGAATGTATCTACTTTCGATGACGGGAGAGGATCATTGAGTGTGTTAAGTCACAGAGACCACAGAGATTTAAGAGGTTTTCTCAATGGGCTCAGTGCTCTCAGTGGCTAAAAAGATTTTACCTACCGCTCCATCCACGCCCTCGATGACAAACAGCCTTGACTGCAATGAAATTGGGGAGCGAAAGGATGGGACAAAAGCAGTACAATGGAGACGGAAGGAAATGCCGGCCGTAGGGCATTCTCGCTTTGCAAAAGGAGATGACCATGAAAGATGATGAACTCCGCCAAATGCTTGAAGAATTGCATAAGAGGATCGAATCCACCAATTCCGTTGATGAAAAGGGCCGTGAGCTGCTCAGCCACCTGAGTGTAGACATTCGCAACCTGCTCGAGCGGACGGGACATGAGGAACGGCTGCGAGGCACCAGTTGGGAAGTGGGACGGATCGAGGAGTCGGTCCGGCACTTCGAGGTGACGCACCCAAACCTTACGGCCGCGCTCTCCCAGTTGTTGAACATCCTGAATAACGCCGGAATTTAGCGACTGAAATATGCAAAGTGCAGCAAGAAATGTGAATGCCTATATAAAAGAGTCTCCCGCCCAAAGGCAGGAGGTGCTAATTCGTCTGCGCGACCTGTGCCGCGCGGAGTTGACTGGCTTCAAGGAATCGATGGTCTACGGCATGCCCGGATACGCGCGGGACGGGGTGGTGGAGGTCGGCTTCGCCAGCCAGAAGAATTTCATTGCCTTGTATATCCTGCGCACGGACGTGATGCTGTCCCACCGCTATATGCTCAATATTCCCGGCGTAACTCTTGGTAAAGGTTGCATCCGTTATTCGAAGCCGGAGAAGATCGATTTTGGTGTAGTGGAGAAGCTGTTGAAAGCGACGGTGGAGTCTGCGGGAGTGGTGTGTTGAGAGTTGGAATGTTTGAAGGTTAACAAGAGAACGGGCGAGGAAACTCGCCCGTTCTGTTATTCTTAAAAAAGCACGCTATTTCCTAACCCGCAGCAGGATCGGAGTTCAGCAAGCGATGTAATTCCAACTCGGCTTGCGCATTAGTGATGGAGAAAACAAATCCCCACTCCCCAAGCAGAGTGTTCCGGGACTGTTTCAGGACCAAATGGTCATTGTCGTTCATCGGTCCCACCTTTTGCCTTTGGTAGGCAGAGAGGTCGCGGATGAGCTGGCAAAGGGATTCAGGGCGGCCATCTTTCAATAACTCCAGCAGGCGGTTTTTGCGCTCCAATCTGTCTGCCGGGAGCGGCTCGCTCGGACCCGATAACACAGCGAGCATTTGTTTGAACCGATTTTTGGGCGTTGGAACTCGCAGTCTGCTGCCTACTTTGTTGTCCGCTGGAACCCAGACCGTCAGGTCCCGTATCTGAACGGCATAGTAGAGAGCCTTTGAACCGTACAAGTCCCGCTCCTCCAAATTCACGATTTGTCCAATCCCATACGTCCAGTGCATGACTGTATCACCGGTGTGAAAGTTCATGAGTATCTCCTATAACAATTTGTTGGAACAAAATGCTTTTTTGCTACTAATCGAGCCAATTCTAAGCAAATGGGCCTGAGTCTTCATGGATGTTCCCTTCGAAACACCCTCCGTTTCCCCCAAATGATAAAGCTACTGTATATGAAAATGCCTATATTAGTGTAACACACTATTGGGTGATAATACGCGGGAGTATAAGAACAAATGCAGTTGCGGTCCATTTATGTTTCGATGGCATCCGAAAATTCTCGCTCTGGACCTCCTTCGAATCTCCCCTCCATTGTCTCTGACTTCCCATTCATATGCTGTGGAGATGTCACACCGGATGCAATGATCGTACACTTAACTCTTGAACCGCGCAACCTGGATCAAAAAGCGAACTTCATCTGTAATCTCTTGATCAAGATTGCCGAACTGGTGGTTTGTCCAGCCGCGCAGTTCCTTCATGCTGGCTTCATAAATGGCATCGGGGATGTCCCACGTATCCGAATAGATGCGGGACTCAAAACGGTCCAATTCATCACTTAAGGTGAATGAGTCGCTGAAACGTACCACCTCCACCTCAGATACGTCCGCACCCAATCCATGAAGTTCCCGCAGGAGATCTGCATCATTCTGTAGGCCGGGATGTCCTGCCTCGACGCCGTTTGTCCCCAGCCAACCTCGCCAGAATTGACGCATTTGTTCCGCGACCGAAATCCCAACCGATGCCCATGTTCTCACATTGAGATAAGTGCCTCCCGGCCTGAGAACTCGTTTGAACTCACGCAGGGTTTCACGCCAGGAGGGAATCAGATGCATGACATGAACCGTCAGCACGGCATCAAAGTGCGCGGTCGGGAAGGGCAGGAGAGACGCGTCTGCCTGGGCAATGCGGGCAGATGGGAGTTTTTCGTGGAAACGCCTCAACATCGGTGACGAGAGATCGCAGCCGATCAAATCCAGTCCGCGCTCCATCAAGGGAATGCTCATCCGACCGGTCCCCGAGCCGGCTTCGAGGACGCGTGCTTTGGCTCCAACAATATCGAGAATGGCTGGAATTCCATGCTTTGCGATGGGCTCGAGTAACGGGCGGGTCTGGTCGTAGATATGCGCGGCACGGTCGAAGGAGCGGCTATGATTCATGGACGCCTTTCCTGGCAATACGAGAGAGATTGTTGTAACTTCCTTTCTGCATTTTACGATGAAACCCCCGTGACCGTCACCTTACTTATGGCTGATTTGTTCGATCAACCCTGCCTTGTCCCACCAGGTGTGATGCTCGATGATCCTGCCGTCAACGATGCGCGCCCAGGTCACGCCTGAATATTTAATGACTCTGTTGGTTGGGGCAAATCCCAGCCACGGCCCGCGATGCGTACCTTTTGCGATGAACCGCACGGCGACCTGTGCACGGTCCGCGTCCGCGATCATATCTTCGACAGTATGCTGTAAATCCGGGAACGAAAGCAGGAACTGACTCACGAATCGTTCCACACCGGCAGGCTGGTCGAAGATCTGAGATGCTATTTCAACTTTAGCCTGGTTCCACATCTCCTCGTAGACGCGGCGCATCAAAGCCTTATTCTCATCGATTAACTCAGACATGTTCCACACTCGTTTGTAGGTAAAAGAGAAATACCCGAAATTGGGCGGGTCAACACACGTTGACTTAAACAAATCCTCCGCCTGGATCCGCTGGTGCTGGACGGAGGCTGGGGGGATGGAAAGGGAATAAAAAACCTGCACAGTTCTGTGCAGGCCGGCGAAATGGTACACCTGTAAAACCCAAATTGTCAAGACCGCTGCCTCATGTTCGAGTTCTCACATCTTAATATCCACTCGTTCCGAACCAACGTGAATTTCCCGAGCATGCTCCCGTCCGCAAAAACCTCATATCTATCATAATTGGCTTTCATCGTCGATATTTTATGGATCTTGATATCATTATAGATCGGCTGAAGAAGCACTGTTGAATGAGTACCACCATTCTCCAATTCCTCCACACATACGAGTCCACATTTTCCCTCCACGTCCACCCGTTCGAGATAATACTGATACCCTGAATAATTATCGTAGTGGAAGTTCTGTGCAGCGATAAACTCAACTTTTTCATTTGAATCAAAGATCGTCATGTTCAGGCTCCTTTTGCAGCAATGTGGTGACTTTTGAGCACAAACTTCAATATCAAATATAGCGCCCGCACCATCCAAAACGATTTTGGTACACCAGGCGACTTTTTGTAATGGACGAAAGTCACAAGTTGCCAGGGACGTGTTATCCATATACATTTTCGGTGATCTGCTTGCCCGCCACGGACGAGACTGCGTCGTTTTGCTTGATGCTCAAAGTTACGACCGATTCATTGCATGGCCTGTTCCGGCGTCACTGCCAGAAACACATCCACCACTCTCGGGTCGAAATAACTGCCCGATTGCTGTCGGAT
>JBGPNQ010000243.1:0-8195 GCA_041487615.1 Anaerolineae bacterium | reverse complement strand
ATCTTTTCCTTTTCGTCCCACAACCGGAAGAATAATGATTTCAGACTCCTTCTGAATGTCAGCGGTTCGATCTGGAAAACAGGATTTTCCTGGTGACATTTTTCCAGTTTATAGTTGGGAATCTTTGGGCTGAGATGATGGATATGGTGGAAACCAATATTCCCTGTAAACCACTGTATCAGTTTGGGGAGTTTATAGAACGAGCTGCCGTGCATGCTGGCGTTGAAGAATTCCCACTCCTTGTGGCGCTCCCAATAGGTTGGGTCAAAGTTGTGCTGCACATAAAACAGCCAGACACCCGAGCTGCAGGCGATCAGCAGGATGGGTAATTCAATCAACAGAAAAGCTGCCCAGCCGATCTCCAACATAATCCAGCCAACAACCGCGGCAATGGCGATGTTCGTCCAGATCACACTGCTGCGTTCACGCTTGCCGGCTCCCTTTTCGAAGAAGCGATGTGTAATGGCAAACACAAGCGTCGCGCCAACGGTGAACAAGATCCATGGACTGCGCATGATTCGATAGCCAATCTTTTTGTACCATGGCGAGGCGAGATATTCCTGCACGGTCATCGTGTACACATCGCCGACACCGCGCCGGTCCAGATCACCGGCCGTGGCGTGATGAATCGCGTGGCTGTGCTTCCACTGATAAAAGGGGGTCAGCACCAGCACGCCCAGCACAAGTCCAAGGCGATCATTCGCCTTCATCGTGCGAAAGAAGGAGCCGTGACAACAATCATGGAAGATGATAAACATCCTGGTCATGAATCCCGCAGTGGGCACGGCCAGGATCAGAGTCAGCCAATAGCCAACCTCAAGACTGCGGTACATGATGTACCACATCAGCATGAATGGGATGACCGAGTTGAACACCTGCCAGGCACTCCGCCACGTTTCGGGATACGCATACTTCGAGACAATCCCCTGCCATCTAAATTTCTCTGTACTCATACCTGCCTCCAATCCTTTGTTACCGCTTGTCTCGTTAATAACTGAACTATTCGATTGCTTTTGCAGGCTGAAATTGATATTTCAAGTTCAGCTAATTATGCGGCACTCTGTAAATCTATTTTACTTTATCCATCAATTGGGACAAGGACAATTTTGCAAGGGATTCCAAAATCAAATCTGCGCCCTCGAAGAATAACGCTGAGGTGGCCCCGTTGGGGACGGCCACCGCGAAAATACCTGCGCGTTTTGCAGCTTTGATTCCGTTGGGGGAATCTTCAAAGACGACCGCCGCCTCTTTCTGGACCTGGAGCCGGCTCAGCGTCGTTAGAAATAGATCCGGGTTGGGCTTGATCCTGCCAGGACCAACATCCTCCGCGCAGATGACCGTATCGAAATATTCAAGGATGCCGATCCGTTTTGAGTGAGTCTCCACCCATAAGCGGTCTGAACTTGAGGCGATGGCAAGTTTGAGTCCAAGCCGCTTCGCCTGATGGATATAGTCCAGGACGCCGGGAAGTGGACCCTGGGCAAGGATGATCTCCTGGCTCTCGCGATGATTACGAGCACGCAGGGAAGCGCAATCGAGCGGTTCCTGCGTCAGAAGCGAGAGATGCTCCGCGGCGTCGAAATGCGAATGACCGCTCCCGCCAATGATCGATCCCCAGCGTTCGTGAGGTAATTCAAACCCATACTCGCGATAAATATTCTGCCAGCAGAGGAATTCAGGGGTCTCGGTATCGAGAATGAGACCGTCAAAATCAAATATCAAAGCTTGTATCATATCCATATTTTAACTCATGCTATACTTTTCACAACCTGTCATTGCGAGCCGTAGGCGAAGCAATGACGTTGCAGCAAGAAGGAGAGAAACATGGACGACCTGTATTATTCCGATTACATCGAACTCGACAAAATTCTCAACAGCCAGCATCCCAGGAGTTTTTCCTCGATGGAAGATGGCAACGATGAGATGCTTTTTATCATCATCCATCAGGCCTATGAACTATGGTTCAAACAGATTATTTTCGAGCTCGACCTGGTGCGGAATATTTTCATCCGCGACAGGATCAACGACAACTCCGACGATATGAGTCGCGTAGTGCAACGATTGAAGCGGATTGTAAAAATCCTCGAATTGATCAACCAGCAGGTTAGCGTATTGGAAACCATGACCGCGCTTGATTTTCTGGAATTCAGGAATCAGCTTCTGCCCGCTTCGGGTTTTCAGAGCAAACAGTTCCGATTGATAGAAGCCAAACTGGGGCTGAGAATGGAACAACGATATAAGGCGGAATATTACAAACACACGCGCCGCGGCAGTCTGTCGGAGACCGATTTGCAGGATGTCAATCAAGCCGAGAGCGCACACACGTTAAAGGAATTGATCGCCCAATGGTTGGAGCGGATGCCATTTTTCAACCACGAATATTGGCCGGATTATCAGCACTCCGGTGATGGGAACGATAGGCATCAGTTCTGGGTGGACTATCGCAAGGCGTACCAAACAAGTCTCTCCGAGAGCGAGAGAGGCAGATTATCAGAGTTCGACAGGGTGTTTTTCGACGAAGGCCGAGGAGACGTCTCGCCTGCCGCCATGCGCTCTGCTCTCTTTATTACGATCTATCGCAACCTGCCCATCTTTCATTTGCCGTTTGAGTTGCTGAACACGTTATCCGAAATAGACGAGTTACTCTCGAACTGGCGCTACAGGCATTTCATGATGGTGCGCCGCATGATCGGCATCCGCGTGGGGACGGGCGGCACCAGCGGCGCAGGCTATCTCGAGGGAACGTTGAGTCAGCATTACGCGTTCAGGGAGATCACCGAAGTGGCCACTTTTTTGATCGAGAGAAGTAAACGTCCTGTTTTGCCGAATGCATTGAAGGAGAGAGTACGATTTAATATGTAACTGCTGACACGGATGTGTTATCGTTGGGTCATCACAAGTCTGCCTTCGACACCACCCATGAATGCCACAGGCTCATAAAGAAATTCGTGTGACTCGAGCGTCTCTCGAAACCAGAAAAGGAAACAGTGAGCAATGGACAGCCACAAATTCCAACAGGCAGCTCAATCCGCAATCGATCTACTAGAACACAGAATGCTTCCTGCATTCACGTATCACAATATGGATCATACGCTTGCCGTAGTCAGTGCCTGCACCCGCCTGGCTGAGCTGGAAGGGATCAATGAGGAAAATCAACGTCTGCTGCTCCTGGCCGCTTATTTCCACGATACCGGTCTGACGACCATTTCCAGCACCGACCGGGATACTTATAATGCAGGACGAGCCGTTCATGAACAAAAAGCAGTCCAGATCGCCCGTGATACCCTGTCCACATTTGGCTTGAAAGCCGAAGAGATCGAAACCGTTTCCCGGCTCATCCTGGCAACGAAGTGGGGACATATCCCCATCGATTTATTGGAGCAGATCATCGCTGACGCCGATATGTCCTCGGTCGGACAGCCTCCAAACTCATTCCTGCAGTCAAATAAGGCGCTGCTGGAAGAATTGCGGTCTTTCGGTCTCAAGATCCAGGATGAGGAATGGTATGAAAACCAGAGCGAGTGGATTAAAACATGTGTTTATCATACGCCCTCGGCCCGCACTCTTTTCGATAAGAACAGATTGTTGAATATGATGGCCATCCAATCTTATGTGGACACTCCACATTTCTGACCCTGTTTTATCTTTCGAATTCATGAAGGAAGAGCGGAGCTTCCGCTTAGCGTTGCCGATGTTTGCTCAAACAAATCCAACTTTCGGAAGACGCGGACGTATAATATATGTGGGAAAATAAATTGTTCACCATGATAACCCGGGAGGTAAGAATGGAACAGAAAAATATCCTGACCAAAGTTCTCGCAATCGCAGGGACAGTACTGGTATGGTTTCCCATCCTTGCACCGATCCTGTTGTCCATCATCCTGCTGATCGTTGAGCGAAAATTCCTGTTCGACTATCTCATGCCCATGGAGTTGTTCCTGTTTGCCCTGGTTGGCAGCGGACTTCTCTTCTGGGCGACTCTGCGAGCACATTCCCGCGTAAAATTCGTCGCCTGGGGTATAGGGATCGCAGTGTTCATGTTTTTAGGTGCGCAGTGGTTCGCCGAGATCACAGGGATGGCGTCGGGAGCGGTTGAACCTGTCGGCTGGATGTGGGCAGTGGTAATCGCCGCGCTTGCCCTGTTTGTGCTGGGAATCATCCTTGTTGGCGCGGGCGGCGCGCTCCTGCTACGGGATCTGTTCAAGAGGAGATTGTCCCCTACGTAGACGCGTCGCCGGATCAATTCCCAGGGATGCAACTTTGCCATAAAATATAGCTATCGAAGCAATTGGCTTTTTATCAAAGGATGTGTTTATATGAGTCCAGCCCGCATGTCAAAGTTGGAATCAGCGATGCGCCTCGTCCTTCAGTTCAATGAGGCTTTCAATCGTCACGACGTCACTGGCATGATGAAACTTATGAGCGAGGATTGTGTCTTCGAAAACACCGATCCGGCCCCTGATGGAACAGTGTACTCGGGCAGGGAAGCAGTCACTCAGTTCTGGCTTGACTTCTTCCGCGAGTCACCGCGTGCCCACATTGACATCGAGGAGATTTTTGGTCTGGGAAATCGCTGCATCATGCGTTGGAAATACAATTGGGCCGACGAGGCAGGGAAAGCCGGTCATGTCCGCGGAGTCGATATCTTCCAGGTGAAGGAAGGTCTTATCAGCGAGAAGTTTTCGTATGTCAAGGGATAATACAAATACATGAAAGGAGTAGCATAGGTGCACGCGATTCTTATCCACGGTATGGGACGCACCCCACTTGCCATGTCGCTGTTGGCCGCGCGTTTGCAGGCGTCCAATATTCGACCACATCTTTTCGGTTATTCGGTCACCTTTGAGCGATGGGAGGCATGTATTCAAAGGTTGCAACGATTCATAACGAAGCGCATCAAATCGCATGAATACATCATAATCGGTCATTCGCTTGGCACCGTTTTGACGCGCGCAACACTACCGAGATTGACCCATAAACCCGCAGCCTGTTTCTTTTTAACACCTCCGACCCAGGCAAGCAAGACTGCCCGTCACTTCGCGCCTTATCGTTTAGTCAAATTCCTCGGGGGCGAGATGGCACAACTCCTTGCAGACCAGGGATTTATGGAGTCACTGCCGCCCACCGGTGTCCCCACCAAAATCTACGCGGGAACTGCGGGACCGAGGGGCCGTTACTCGCCTTTCGGAGAAGAACTCAACGACAGTGTACTGACCGTGAAAGAGACCATGTTGCCGAATGTGCCCATAGAAACGCTGCCCGTCCTGCATACCTTCATCATGAATTCAAAAGTCATTGCACAGGATATTGTGAAAATTGCAGGAGAGCATTCAATGGGTCGGGCCCCATAGATTTTTTCCATCTAGCCAAAAAAGAACACATGTTCTATAATTTGTAAAGTTACTTATAATGGTTGTCACCCACTTATTTACAGAAAGGATGCGCTCAGATGTTAAAACTAAATTCGGTCATGATCGGAACGGAACAACCGCTCGTGTTGGCTGCCTTCTATGAAAAGGTTTTGGGAAAGGCAGCGGAAATGATGGACGAGGAGAATGGTTTTTGGGGCTGGCGGGCCGGAGGTGCGTACCTATCGGTATTGCATCACTCTGAAATGGGAGGCAAGGCAAAGAACCCCGGGCGCGTGATGTTCAATTTTGAAACCCCAGAGGTTAAAGAGGATTTTGAACGGATCAAAGCAATTGGTGCCACCGTCATCAGAGAGCCCTATCAAATGGGAGAGGGATGGATCGCAACACTGGCTGACCCGGATGGCAATTACTTCCAATTGGTCAACCCGATGTGAAAGTAACTTGTGGAATGCGGATAAGGGAGGAATTTGGGATTTCCTGGAGAGAACGCACGTTTTCTCCGGGAGTATGCCCAAACCATGCAGCCTGTATCCTCGGATCAAGGAACACTGATGATACATTCGGAATAGCGAACAGGTGTTCTCTTATACTATATTTAACGTATGTTGACGGACGCTCAAACCCTTCAGGAATATTCCGAATGCATCGAGGATGTGATGCGCTACATTCGGGCGCACATCAATGAGCCGCTCGACCGGGAATCATTGGCGGCCGTTGCTGGTTTCTCCATCCCCCACTTCCATCGCGTCTTCACCGCCCACGTTGGCGAGAGCGCTGCCAGTTATGTCCGCCGTCTGCGCCTGGAACGCGCGGGACGCAAGCTGCGCATGGGTGCAGTGGATATTACTGAGGTCGCGCTCGCGGCCGGATATGATTCTCATGCCGCTTTCAGCAAGGCATTCAAACAGCATTTCGGAGTCAGTCCAAGTGAGTTTCGTCAACTCGGTTGCACGGCAGCCACCCAACTTCTGAGGAAAGGATGAATGGATATGAAAATTAAACTTACCAGTGTTCCGATAGATGACTATGACAAAGCGTTGAAATTCTATACGGAGGTGATGGGTTTCCTGAAAAAGAGGGATATTCCGCTCGGCGAAGGCGCGCGCTGGGTCACTGTCGTTTCTCCTGAAGAGCCGGATGGCACTGAACTGTTGCTTGAACCGAACGCAGGTTATCCTGCCATGCAGGCATTGAAGCAGGCATTGATCAAAGATGGGATCCCCTATACAGCCTTCCAGGTTGCTGATGTTCAACAAGAATATGAACGGATGAAAAATCTCGGAGTGGAATTTACAATGGAGCCGACCAATATGGGAATGACCACTGCGGCCGTATTTGATGATACCTGCGGCAACCTGATACAGATCTATCAGGTCAGCGGCAGTTGATGTAAAAATCACTCAGTCTCCTACTCGTAGACGAATGTACTGCCCTCCACGCAGATCGGCAGGGAGGAAAGGCGGAGTTGGTATTTCATTGCGATAGGAGTCGATTACCCGCCCGCCGCGGCCTTCCACGATCAAGTTGAGCCTGCAGGCTTTGTAGTTTATCCCATTGATCTGCGCACGATCCACGCCAGCCGGGAGGTAAGGCGACAAGGCGATTCCCTCCGTAGAGAATCGCAGACCGAATAAACCGATTAGCAGCATGCGTAGATAAGCACTGGCGGTCCAGCTCTGGCGGGCGCACGAAACCCACTCCTTGCCATTCGGACCGCTGCCGCCTTCCTGTAATCCGCCATACATCTCTCCGGTATCGGGATGATAGATCTCGGCGCATTGCCCGCTGCGATTGATGTTCTCCGTCAGAACCATGAACTCACGCTCGAAAAGATCTGGGCGCCCTCCCTTGAGCGCTGCCTCGCCCCAGAAACCGGAGATGAACGGCCAGACCGTTCCGCTGTGCCGGCCAAATCCGCCCAAAGCCGAATAGCGTTGAAAAGTTGGCCACACGCAGGGAATGCCGGCAGCAGTAAGATGTTGTTTTGAGAGAATACTTGCGGACTGCTCATGACTTGCAATTTGAAACAGGATCGCAAAGGCATGCCCCAATCCCTCCTGGAAATCACAAAACCCATCTGAATCGATGAGGTAATTGAACGTGCCCAGTTCACGATTCCAAAGGTGTTCCAGGATGGAATCAGCCAGTTGACTGGCGCGCTCTTCATAAAGCGGATGAACGTCCGTTCCACATTCACGCGACATCAAGCTGGCAACCCGGTAAGCCTGGGCATAGACGCAATTGGTGGACAAGGTCTTCATCGGGATGCCGAACCCCTGTTGAACCTTCTTTCCCGGCTTGGCTTTGACCCAGTCCATAATGGAACTGGTATTCCCTGGTGAGTATCGATCGGGATAAGCCGATACTCCATCTCCATACACCGCAGGTCCACGGAAGAGTCCCAGCTCAGCATCAAATTCCTCCTTCTCAAAATGATCCAGGCTATTTTTAACCGCCTCGAAGGCGAGGAAGAGAAACTCGCGATTCCCTGTATGGAGATAATACGCCCACGCGCCTATCGCCCAGATCATCGCATCCCAATACTGACCGCCGATATACAGCTTATCCTCTTTGCGTTTCAAAACGGAGTACAAGGTATTCCGCGCCACGCCTGGCCAAAGCAAACCGAGGCCATTCCAAACATTGATGGACGCGTCACGAGTCCAGGGTGTGTCGTAATCCCATACGCATCAAGCTAAGGGGAAAGTAAGGTGCGCCAATTGAGAGTAGGCATTGGGTTGCTGCCGCCGTTTCTGCTTGAGCGAAAAGCGTTCGACGTGGAGTAAGAAATCATCGAGGGTCTTCGCCAAAGCAATCGCGTCT
>JBGPNQ010000242.1:0-8256 GCA_041487615.1 Anaerolineae bacterium | reverse complement strand
GCGCTTCGTGATGGATCCGTACGAGCAGCTTCAAGCATTCGAGTGGATCGAAACCCACGCGCTGGATCTCATCGGCATCTTCCACTCCCATCCCGCGGGGCCTGAAACGCCCTCCGCTACCGACGTCACCGAGGCAGCTTATGAGGTGGTCAATGTGATCTGGTCGCGCCCGGATGGACAATGGAAGGCGCGCGGTTTCCGGCTTGAAAACGGACAGGCGGTTGAAGTTGCTTTATTGGTAGACGAGAAGTGAAACCTTATTGACGCTATTGTGTTTTTATATAGTGCCGCATACACGCCACTACTTGCCTCATTAATAGCTCAACTTTCGAGTGCTTTTGCATACTAAACTTCAAATTTCAGGTTTAGCCAATTATGCGGTGTTCTGTAAACCAAGGATCAGTTTTCCTGTTCATAATTTGTCCTGAAAAGTACAGCTATTCATACGACGAGCGGCAATAGTACATCACGCAAGAGGAGAGACGTTATGCAGATCCTGATTGGGATCGGAACTGTGATCATTGGGTATCTTTGCGGTTCCATCCCCTTTGGCTTGTTGATCGTCAAGATGAAAACGGGCAAGGATATTCGACAGGTGGAAAGCGGGCGAACAGGCGGGACGAACGCAGTGCGCGCCGCTGGTTTTGGCGCCGGCTTACTCACCGCCATTCTCGATATTTTGAAGGGTGCAGCTTCCGTTTGGATCGCGAAGGCACTTGTCCCCGACGAGCATATCTTCCACGTACTCGCGCCCATAGCTGCCATTCTCGGACATAACTACTCCCTGTTTCTGATCAGTCATGACAGAGATGGGAAATTGCGCTTTCACGGTGGTGCCGGTGGAGCTCCTGCGCTTGGGGGTGCCATGGGGTTCTGGCCATGGATGTTCCCAATTGTTTTTGGGGCAGGGGCTCTCATCTGGTTTACACTCGGCATTGCTTCGGTAACCACCATGGCAATCGGTTTGGTTGTGATCATTGTCTTCGCCATCCGCATCGCGCTGGGTTTTCAGGAACCGGTCGATATTTGGTATGGCATCATCGCGGAAATGCTTCTGGTTTGGGCCTTGCGCCCCAACATAAGAAAATTGTTTGCCGGACAGGAACGTGTGGTGAAATTCAGTCTGAACGGCTGGCTGCGAGCAAGGAAGGAAGCAGCCTCTCATAAATAGATGTTGCCTGTGGAAGATTGAATGAGGGGCTTAAAAAGGAAATAAGAGTTCGTAATGGCTCAACATCCTCGCTTCGTGGCGAGGGTTTTGTTCTATAATCAACATCATGGTATATGAAAACGTGTGGAGGGTGAAATGAAGGATTTTGACACGCCTACCCTGTTCTTCCGCGTCGATCTATTGACGGGTTGCAGCAATCTTGTCAGTTTTTCGAAATCCCTGGAGGACAACTTTGAAAACGAAGGGCTTGAGCCACTGTCGCTCATTGCCATTGATGTTTATCAACTGCGCGATATCAACCATACAAAAGGGTTCGATTACGGCGATAGCATCCTGCGCTGGATGGGCATCGCCATCAAGGATGAGACGGACGCAACCGTCTACCGCATTTCAGGAGATAGCTTCGTCGCGACGTTGATAGGGAATACTCACGAAACTCATCAGGACTCAGCCCGCAAGCTGTTTGATCGATTAAATGGCGAAGCCCTTCAACTGGACTTGACCACCCCCGTCGTCCGCATGGCAGTCATCCATTTTCCCGCACGGGCGCCGCTCAATCCTTCTGTCGTGTGGAAAAATCTCAATGAAAAACTGGAACTGACCAGCGGCGAAGAGCCTTTCAAAATATTTCATGCGGATGTCTCTGAATCGGATACCGCAACATTGCGCGCCATTGGGCTCATGGCAAAACGGATCGAAACGTTGGGCGGCACACTTCAATATACTTTCAGGCTGGCATACACGGATCCGGTCAGCCAATCGCCGAATATGATTGCCATTCAGCGCAAACTGGATTTCGCCCTGACAGAAGCCATGCTTGGACAAACCCCTCTCTCTCTATGTTTGATCGATGGTGATGAACTTAAGAAATACAATAACAAGGGCTATCAGGCAGGGGATGACGTGATACGCAAGTTGAGCACAACCCTGAGTGGTGTCCTCCGCCCGGACGATTTCCTCGGTCGCTGGCGCATGGGAGATGAATTCATTGTCATCCTGCCGTCTACAAATGTGGAACAGGCCGTCACGATCGCAGAAAGACTCCGCTCCTCTGTGGAAAATGCATCCAGAGAGTGGCTGTATCCCACTTCCGTTTCCATTGGAATTGCCTATTATCCGAAGCATGGGAATAGTGCAAACGAACTGCTGGAAGCCGCGGAGCGTGCCTTGACCACCTCCAAGAAGAATGGAAAAAACAGAGTCACTGTTGCACAATAAGCAGGATTGTCCCTACTCTGGATCACCTCAATGGGAAGTATCCAAAAGGACAGGCCAATTGTAATTTCGCCACACACCTGCCACCTGCCCCGCAATTAGTGCGGGGTGTGCGGGCGGTGCCAGGGGAGAACATTGAGTTCATTGCGAAAGAACTCAAACATCTCTGTGCGCTCTGTGGCTATGCCCACGAAATTAGACATTCCCCCCTCAATATTTAACTTGACAGAAACTGTAAGAATTGTAAAATAGCCGCCATCAGCATCCTATGAATTCATATAACTATTGCTTGTGTCCAGGGCGGGGTTCGTAACCACCGTCTGAGACACATCCTCACAAGCAGTCAACGACTCGGACAGTGGAACGGCTCCCGCGCGCAATACTCCTATTGATGCAGGATCGTTTGCTGTCCTTCATGTCCCGGTGTTCTTTGGGCGTGTTTTGCTCGTTGACTGCTTTATTTATGGATACTCATACACGAAGATTTACAAATAACAACTAAAAAGGAAAATCAATCATGTCATACGTACATCCCGAATATCTTGTCGATACCGAGTGGGTCGCTGCTCATTCCACGGACCTGGACGTCCGCGTTATTGAATCGGATGAAGATCCGCTGCTCTATGCGATCGGTCATATCCCCGGCGCGGCACAAGTGGATTGGTTCAGCACGCTGCAGCATCCATTGCGCCGCGATTTTCTAACCCGGGAAAAATTCGAAGAAGTGGCATCCAGGCTTGGAATCACGAACGATACCACAATCGTTTTTTATGGTGATAAGTCCAACTGGTTTGCATGCTACGCGTTATGGCTGTTCCAATATTATGGACATAAGAACGTGAAGATCATGAACGGTGGACGTCTCAAATGGGAGAAGGAGAATCGCCCGCTCGTTAAGGATGTCCCATCCTACGCGGAAACAAAATATCGTGCGAAGGAAGCGGATAAGTCCATCCGGGCCTTCCGGGATGAGGTGTTGAAACAGTCCAACGCCAAAAAGCCACTCGTGGATGTCCGTTCTCCAAAGGAATACTCCGGCGAACTGATCTCGATGCCGAACTATCCACAGGAGGGAGCGACGCGCGGCGGGCATATCCCCGGCGCGGTGAGCATTCCGTGGGCACAGGCGGTCAATGAAGCGGATGCCACGTTCAAGACTCCCGAGGAATTGCGCACTTTATATGAAGGGAAGGGTATCAAATCCGATGCCGGTGAGGTCATCGCTTATTGTCGCATCGGCGAGCGCTCTTCCTTGACGTGGTTCGTATTGAAATATCTGCTCGGCTATCCCAAGGTCAAGAACTATGACGGTTCATGGACGGAATGGGGCAACCTCGTGGATGCACCGATAGAAAAATAAATTTCTGCCACAGAGTCACGGAGGCGCGGAGAAAAAATAAATCTCTGTGACTCTGTGTCTCAGTGGCTAAGCAATTATGCCAAAACTTCCTCCCAAACTTCAGGAAATTGTTGACGACTTCGCCGGGATGTCGCGCGAGGAAAAACTGGAAACATTGATCGGATACGCTGAGTCACTGCCAGCGCTGCCTGATCGCTTGAAAGCCGAACGCGACAAAATGGAGGCTGTACCTGAGTGTATGACTCCTGTTTTTCTCATCGCTGAAAAACAGGACGATGGCGGCATTATTTTTCATGTGGATATTCCGCCGCAATCTCCCACTGTGCGCGGTCTCGCAGCCATCCTGCTCAACGGACTGAATGGAACAACGCTTGAAGAAATCTTAACCGTCCCCACGGATTTTTACCTGCCCATGAAACTGGAGGAAGCTGTAAGCCAACAGAGACTGCATGGATTTGTCGGCGTGCTGCAGCACATGAAACATGCTGCACTTCAGTGGGCGTGATTTGATTTGAGGGCGATCCCGTAAATCGCTCTCTTTTTATAGAAATTGATAGCCTCGTTGTAGACTCTGATAGCGCCAAAACCCTATGCTGAGGGAAAATCCAAAAGGAGGTGCCGTAATGAAAACACTTTCCATTTTCCTGGCGTTGATCAATTCATTGCTGGCAGGCTTGCTGATCACCTTCCTCATTTCGAGTGCGGACTTTCAGTCGTCCGCAACGTGGTGGTCTGCATTCAGGATATTGGTCGCCATCTCTATAATCATAATTGGCTTATTCACGTGGGTGGACAGTGTTGCACACATCAACAGCAGCCTGCTGGCGCTGGGCAGTTTGTCGCTGGTTGCAATTGGCGCAGGGACCATCGTCTGGACGTTTCAGCGAGCCCAAATGACCGGGGACATGGAGTATTATATGATCGTCTACGGCGGCAGCCTGTTCGTGCAGGGAATTGCCCTCCTTTTTGGCATTTCGCAGGATCCCGGCAGGGTCCCTGTGGCATGACCGGAATTGGATAACAAAATCATCCTTCCATCGTTCTAAGAAATATCCCATAAGCAGGCAGGGGAATATCGTATATCGCGCAACGATGAAAGGAGTTTGATATGACCCGAATACCCGATGCGAGCCGTGGAACATCTGTCACCAGGCAGACCTATACATGGAACGGGCTGACCATCAGCCACGGAACTCTGAGCCGCATCACGGGCTTGATCCAGTTGGCTTTTGTGATCCTGAACGGATTGATCGGTCTGCGCTTTCTGCTCAAGTTAATGGCTGCAAATCCTGATAACGCATTTGCTCAACTCATCTATTTCATCACGATTCCATTTCTATGGATGTTTCAGGGAATTACGTATACACCAAAGTTTGGAGGCATCGAGATCGAATTCTTTTCACTGATCGCCATTGCAGTTTATTCGTTGATCGGCTGGATCGTAATCCAATTAATCTGGCTGTTATTCTCGCGATTGCGCTGAGGAATAACATGTACAAGACTTGAGTCCGTTCCTTACTATGAGGAACAGCGTTATCTACACAGGGCGTTCTCAAATTAACGTCAGACAAAACCTTTGAACCGCAAAGTCGCGAAGCCCGCGAAGAAAACCATTAGAATCTTTTTGATATTCGCCGTAATAATTTACGATCCTCAGACTCTGAGAAAAACCCTATTTTTCTACAAACAAATGCTTGCATAAAATAGATGACTATGCTACACTGTGCCAAGTTCAGGACAGCCTGCCCCCCTCAGGCTGTCCTGAACTACTTAATGTGGGAATGCAACTTGCTCGAAGTCTCGATGGAAACCATTTTCTCCATTGCTCACCAAGCTTATGAATTGTTCCAATAAAGATATTTTCCATCTGAATTAAAATCGTTTCAAGACTTTTCTTTTATTTCAATCTGGATATAATATTAACCAGGTGTAACAGGGAAAGCGGGCTATTAGAAGTAATGGAATGCACTTATCAGTAGGCGAGACAACATAATAATATGGAACATGCTTACTCTAATGAGCGGCGGGGTTTGTTGATAACACTTCCTTGGCTGTGTTTTGCGATAATTCCGCGACAAATCCGCTCCCATTAGAAACAAGGAATGTGACAAAATGTGCGCCGTGGGACAACGAATCTACTTCTCCGAATGGCTTCAAGCAGAGATGGATAAACGCGGCTGGTCACAGTCGGATTTGGCGCGTTTTGCCGAGCTAAATAGAGCGGTTATTAACAAACTCCTCAACGGCAAGAGCCACGCTCAACCGCCTACGTTGGAGGCAATCTCACGGGCATTGAAGATCCCGCTTGAAACCATGTATCGCGCAGCTGGATTGCTTCCCGTCAACCCCGACAACGATGATGCAATGGAAGAGGCGATCCATGTCTTCAGGAGCATCCAAAGCTCACAACGCCGGGCAACAGCGCTTGCACTCCTCAAGGCGCTGATCAATGAAGAGGAAAATGAACGGCGCACAGATAGAGGAAAACGATAATTTTTTATCCCGCCAACAGGCGGGTTTTTTATCGGGTATCGCCTAATTCGCCAGACACAAAAATGAGAAATATCCGTGACCTTGAATAAAAGTTCGGCAATTCATAAGACAAGCAATAGTACAATCAAGGGGTGAAATACAAGAGTCGATCTCTTCTTATTCTGTTCATCCTGATCACACTTTCCTGCAAAATTTCCAGCCCAGGACAGACCGCTTCGCCCATGCCGATGACTGTCAGCACATCAGACGGCATTGCGGCAGCGGAAACATTGACGCCCATTTCCCCCACCGAGACATTACCTCCCAGCCCAACTTTCACGATAACCTTCACACCGGCTCCCACAGAGACGATCACGCCAACGCCCCGTCCTGTCGTGGAAAGTCTCAAGGCAACGGTGACTGCGCAACGTTTGAGTTGTCGTTACGGCCCCGGACCTGAATATCTTTATCTATTTGCCTATCGAGCCACCGCCAATATCAAACTCATCGGTCGCGTGGATGGTGACAACTGGAATTGGGCATTGGTGGAGAATAAAGTCCCGTGCTGGGTCAGCACGAACTACCTGGATGTGCAGGGTGACTTCCTCGCGCTCCCCATCGTATATCCGGATGGTGTGAAATTGCCTGTAACTCCGTATTATCCAGCATCCGAAGTACTCCATACCGAAAGGAATCTCAACACCAATCAAGTAACCATTTCCTGGGTAGATGTCCCCGTCAGTTTGGGAGATTATGAAGACGACTCGATGCAAACGTACATCGTCGAACTATGGAGATGTGAAGGTGGGCAACTCATCTTCGATCCATTGGCCACCCGCTCCACGTTCATAAGCTTTTTCGATGAATCTGGATGCGCGCGGCCATCCCATGGAAGAGTCTTCGTGCAGGAAAAACACGGTTATGCCGGTCCTGCGGAAATCCCCTGGCCGTACTAATAAATCTCACATCATATTCAAATCGAAAGAAGACTATCAATGACATCCTCGACAACCAATATCACGCGCTCTCATCCGATCATCGCCACTGCCGCCTATTATCTATCCTTCATCATCCTGGGCATGACGACCGCCGCCAGCGGTCCAAGTCTGCTGAAACTTGCTGACCACACGTCCAGTGGACTGGACCGCATCAGCCTGATTTTTGTCTTCGGCTCGCTTGGCTACCTGATCGGATCCTTCTTTGGTGGACGTGCCTATGATCGCTTTCCCGGTCACAAGTTAATGGCGATCACCTTGCTGCTCATCGCGCTGGCTTCGATATTGATTCCGATTGCATCCACATTGAACCTGCTTTTGTTTGCGATGTTCCTCAGTGGACTTGCTGCGGGCATCCTTGACGTGGGCTGCAACACTCTCCTTCTTTGGACACATAAAGAAAAATCGGGCCCATTTATGAATGGTCTGCATTTCTTTTTTGGGGTAGGTTCACTGATTGCACCTTTGTTGCTTGCGCAGGTGCTGTTACGGACCAACGACATCCATTGGCTGTATTACTCATTTGCCGCGGTCAGCCTGCCAATCATGATCTGGTTATGGCTTTTGCCCGAGCCATCACATGGGGCCCAAAAAGACATACAAACAAACGCAACGTTCCCGGTCGTGCCCGTTGTATTGAT
This sequence comes from Anaerolineae bacterium, assembly GCA_041487615.1. Taxonomy (GTDB): domain Bacteria; phylum Chloroflexota; class Anaerolineae; order Anaerolineales; family Villigracilaceae; genus Defluviilinea. The sequence continues at coordinate 402 of JBGPNQ010000242.1, read as the reverse complement.
CGTGATCTTGTTCCTGTTTTATGTGGGTCTGGAGTTGGGCTTTGGCAATTGGATCTACACATACGCCTTAACTCTTAAACTTGGGACAACGGTTACCGCCGCGTACCTAACATCTGCATTCTGGGGAGCATTCACCCTGGGTCGATTGCTGGGTGTGTGGGTTTCAACACGTATGCGTGCACAAACGACCATTTTCGTGGATTTGTTCGGTTGTGCCATCAGCACGATCATCATTATGCTTTGGAAAGATTCGAGCCCTGCGCTCTGGATCGGCACATTTGGGCTGGGACTTTCCATGGCATCCATTTTTCCGAGCCTCATGATACTGGCCGGCGAACGGATGCATATCACCGGAGCCATCACGGGTTGGTTCCTGGTGGGTTCCGGAGCAGGCAGCATGCT
>JBGPNQ010000241.1:0-8260 GCA_041487615.1 Anaerolineae bacterium | reverse complement strand
TCCAGGTTGAACTCCGCCTTGGCAAGTTCGGAGATATGTTTGAGGCTATAATCTATATAGGAATACAGGTAATCGAGAGCTTTGTTGTAGGCAATTTCGGTGTTGGACATGCGAGGGATTGTAAAGCGTAATTAGTAATTCGTAAATCAGGATTTGTTATTACACCGGCCAACGATGAAACTGAAATCCATTGCAATTTTGTTATCCATATTGATCATTTTCTCAGCCTGCACGCCAGCAAATATATCTACGCCCACTCAAACCTCTTTGCCATCCACGGCGACATCCATCCCACCCACGGATCCAGCCGCGCCGCTTCCTGGCTTGACGCTGAAGGAGGATGCATCCCTCTTTAGCGGACCCGGAAATTCAGACTTTGAAATCATTGCATCATTGAAAGAGGGAGATACAGTTTATCCAATGGCACTATTCGGGGATTTCATAAAAGTCGAAACATCTGTCTATGGCGAGGAACAAATCGGTTATTTATGGAAGAGTGTGGTTGAGTCTCCGGGCACGATTGCATCGATCTTGAACGCCAATCAAGTTCCACTGAAACCTTTGTATCTTGCAGATTGTTCGCCGGGAACATACGACCGGACGAACGATTCGGTCGTTTTCACCAATCCATCGGGTGAGTACTACGATACCGAGAGCAGCGCTATTCCACTGGACGCGCCATTACAGGTTAATATGAGCCGTGCCAGTGTCAAGGGTACAACCAGCGCAGCAATTAAAATATTGGGCATTCCGGAACCGGTCAATGAAGAGTGGTGGCGAGGAATTACACGTCTCGACATCGGCTACAATAGCGGTAATTATTCCATCGGAATACGAGATGGAAGCTCAAAAGATTCCAAGGTTTACATTAATCTGCCACTGAAAACCACCGAGGGAATCCATCTGCTTTTTGATCAACCCTCTGGACGGAGTTTTCGCGTTCTTGATGACAATGGAAATCAGATCGAAGAGATCAATTTTGCGTCACGCAGTGATCTAAACCTGCCCAGCGGACTATTCCCTAATGGTGCAGTGTATATCGGCACAACAGTTCCCCCACATTCATCCTTCACCGTGACAGGCTTAGATATTGGCATCCATTCCAGTGGATTATGGACAGATGCAGCAAATGGCTACTACACTCAGCCTGGATTGGCGGAACTGGCCGCGAAGCATAATATCACGATCGGGACAGAATTTGGAATCGATCTGACATCGGATCCGCGCTATTGCAGAACCATGAAGCGCGAATTCAATGTCGCTGTCTTGAGTGCATTTTCATCGCCCGACCTGTGGCTGGGACCGGGTCAGTATGACTTCAACGCCAGTGACCAGGCAGTCGATTATGCGTTGCAACATGGATGGAAAGTCAGAGCTTCGCATCTCCTCTGGGGCGCGCTGGAAACTATCCCGGATTGGCTGAAAAATAGCAGCTATAGTCGTGACGAATATATTCAACTTATGCAACAATACATCTGAGATGTAGCTTCGCGCTACAAAGGACGCGTGACAGAATGGAGCGTGGCGAACGAGGCATCCAATCGTTCGTTCGCCGAGTCGGGTGCGGATTTTTGGAACGACAAGATCGGTGCGGACTATATCGAGTTAGCTTTTCGCGCAGCAAGAGATGCTGATCCAAATGGCATACTTATTTTTAACGATGACAACAACCAAAGCTCACAGGATGCAGGCACTTCGCGCGCGATCAATAAGATGTATGCAACGGTGGAACAACTCAAAGCGGACGGTGTGCGCGTTGATGTCGTAGGAATGCAGACGCACCTGTTCCTGCCGTGGAATAGCAACGTTCGTCCCGAGAAAGATGCAGTTATTGCGACGATGCAAAAGTTCGCGGCTTTAGGCGTTCGCATTTACATCACCGAGTTTGACATCGATTTGGCGAAACAAAATGGAACTCAGACTGACAAGAACGAATTGGAGGCGCAAATATATCGAGACATGGTCGAGGCATGCATCGAATCTGGCGTGTGCGATAGCTTCGCGAGTTGGGGACTCTCCGATGCCACGTCCTGGATCACTTGCGACAATACCTGGTGCGTCAATGACAAAAACGCCGAGCCCCTCATGTTTGATATAAACTACAATCCCAAGCCAGCATATTTTGCTGTCCGCGATGCCTTGTTGAGTGACTTCACCATTGCTCCGACCTCAGTGCCATAAAACCTGATATTTACGCCTCTGGGAAACGCAAAGTCATCATGGAAACTTGTTTCATCTGCCGAAAACATAATGGAGGAGAAACCCCTCCTCCAGGTGGATATATCTATGAAGACGAGTATTGGATGGTTTGTCACGCCCCGGGAAAGCTGGGGCCGTTAGGCACATTGTTCATTGAGTCAAAACGTCATTTTCTCGATTATGCGGATATGACGGATGAAGAGTCTGCTTCGCTGGGAAATGTGATGCGAAGAATCTATCACGCGCTCAAGCTGCACACAAACGCGGAACGGATCTATCAAGTGACCCTGATGGAAGGAGTTCCCCATTTCCATTCATGGCTCGTGCCGCATCGAAAGGATGACATCGAGCGTGGAATGAAATTCCTTGCAAGAGATGATTCGTGCAGTGAAGAACATGCGATTACATTGGCAACTAAATTGCGCGAGGTAATGAGATAACATACTTGCTCCAGGCCGCGTCCCCGCCGCCGAGGACGGCGGTTTAAGCAGAATAATAATTATGATCGCTACCCTTACCATTCACCTTCATATCCCAACCTGTTCCTCGCTCAAGGAAAAACGCGGATATATCAAGCCGCTCATTTCGCGTCTGCACCGTGAGTTCAACATCTCGGTGGCGGAGATGGATTTGCATGACAGGTGGCAGGAAGCGGTCATCGTCTGCGCGATGGTCGGCAACGATCGTGGACTTCTTGAGTCGGCGCTGCAGAATGTGGCAAAATGGGTGGAAGGTCACTGGACGGACGGCGATGTGATCGAACAAAAGATCCAAATTCTATAACCACAAAGGGTCACAACGGAACACAAAGGTTTCAGTTGATCCATTGTGTACCTCTTTTCGCTTCCTGGTAAAGGAGAAACCATGGACTTGGGATTGAAAGACAAACGCGCTTTTATTGCAGGTTCTTCACGTGGGCTCGGATATGCAACGGCTTTGTTTCTTGCAAAAGAGGGATGCAAGGTCGTAGTCAACAGCCGCGATGCAGAAAAGGTCAAAGCGGCGGCGGAGGAGATCATTGAGGCAACGGGCACCCAAGCGTACGGTGTCGCAGGAGACGTGAGCGATGCCTCCACGGCGGAGAATTTGGTTAAATCCACAGTGGAGTCGCTGGGCGGGCTCGACATCCTCATCACGAATGCTGGCGGACCTCCCGCGGGCCCGTTCGAAATCTTCGATGAGGAGACATGGCAGAAGGCAGTGGATACATCGTTCATCAGTCACGTGCGCCTGATCCGTGCCGCTCTGCCCTATTTGCGAAAATCCGATTCACCGAGCGTATTGACGTTCACTTCGTATACAGTGAAACAGCCCATGCAAAACCTGGTTCTCTCGAATAGCGTGCGCGCCGCAACTGTCGGCTTGACCAAGTCGCTTGCAATGGAACTTGGCAGGGATGGGATTCGTTTTAACTCCATCCTGCCAGGCTGGACATTCACCGAACGCGTCCAGCACCTGATGGAATTTCGCGCCCAAAACAATAGATCGACCGTGGAAGAGGAAATGGCGAAGCAAATTGCCGAAATCCCGCTGGGACGCATGGCGCAGCCGGAGGAGTTCGCAAGGGTCGCTGTGTTTTTGGTCTCACCTGCTGCATCTTATGTCAATGGCGTAATGCTCAACGTCGACGGTGGAATCGTGAAAGGTTTATTCTAATGCAACGGATTTTGATACTGTTGCTTGCACTGGCACTGGTTGGCTGCGCGCCTCAATCTGTCAACACGCCTAATCCGACACAAACAACGTTGCCTTCGACCATGAATGAAGCACATGATGTATTGGTGAATTTCCTGACTTTGCTGCACACAAAGAATTATCAGGACGCAGCTCCGCTATATGGCGGCGAGTACGACCAATTGCAGGTCTTCAATACCGAGATCGATCCATCCGATCATGTTGCGCTGTGGACATGGGCTTGTGATAATCACCTTCTGCAATGTCTGGAAGTACGTTCCACCACGTTCAAGGAATTGAGCGGCGGCTCGTATATCTTTCAGGTAGAATTCAGCAACCCCGACGGAAGCCTGTTCGTATTGGGGCCGTGTTGTGGCTCGAATGAAACGGATATGCCGCCTGTCTCGCAGTTTGAATTTACGATGAGCCGAAACGCGGAAGGAAAATATGTTGTAATGAATACACCGCCCTACGTTCCCTGATATGACCAAAATACCCAACAAGTTTTTCATCCTTGCATTTTATATTTTATTTGTATTATCCAGCGCCATTCTTCTCATTGCGGCCACAGCACAGGCTCCTGTCCCAGCCTGGGGTGGCTATATCGATGTCAGCATTGTGATCCTGATCGCCACAACAGGAATAGCGATCCATCAGCGTAATAAGAGTGCCCCGCGCTATGATCGCGCTCACACAATTGCGATTTACCTCTTCCCTCTGATCATTTTGGGCATGTGGATATTTCGGGAGTTGCTGGATTTCAATATCCTGTTGCCAGGCGTTGCATGGCGGGTGTATTTCTTTCTCAGCATCCTCCCTCATGCTTTAGCACTTTGGAAATCGGAACCACATCAATGAAAAAAATATCCTTCCTTGCGCGAACATCGATCCTCATCGCGTTCTTTTTCTTCATAGATAAAGTGCTCGCGTTTGTACGCGTGGGCATCATCTCCCGCCGGTACGCCGACTCTGTTCAACTGCTTGACACATACAATGCAGCAAACAACCTGCCCGATGTGCTGTTCGCGCTCATTTCGGGCGGTGCGTTGGCAATGGCGTTCATTCCTTTAATGAGCGAATATCTCACAACAAAAGGTCGCGCCGCAGCCTGGGATTTATTTTCGCGCGTAGCCACGCTTGCCTTTGTGGTCACTGGAAGTATTGCTCTCCTGGTCGCGATATTTGCCGAACCAATTGTCAACGCCGAGATTGGAATCGCGCCGGGCTTTGGTGCAGAACAACGTCAATTGCTCGCGGAATTGATGCGCCTGAATCTCGTTGGTACGGTCATTTTTTCGATCAGCGGTTTGGTGATGGCAAGCCTGCAAGCCAACCAGCATTTTTTCCTGCCCGCCATGGCGCCCATCCTGTACAACATCGGTCAGATATTCGGCGCGATCTTCCTGGTGCCTCGCTTTGGCATCCATGGTCTCGTGTATGGTGTGATTCTCGGAGCAGCGATGCACCTGTTGATCCAAATCCCCGCGCTTTTTAAGTACGAATTCAAATTGACACCCTCACTGGACCTGCGTCACACAGGGTTGTTGGATGCTTTGAAATTGCTCGGTCCGCGCCTGTTGACAATGTTTGGGATCCAATTGATCGTTATCGCCCGCGATAATATCGCATCCAGATTGGGTCAGGTGGGGGCCGTGACGTCGCTGACGTATGGCTGGATGATCATGCAAGTCCCGGAGACATTGCTGGGGACGGCGATTGCCACCGCCATGCTCCCCACCCTCGCTGAGTTCGCTTCTCGCGAAGATTGGAGCAGCTTCCGTTTGGCAGTCGAGCGTGCCCTGCGGGTTTTGATCGCGTTAACGATCCCCGTCGCGGCGGTGCTTGCGGCAGGAGTCGATCCACTGGTGCGCGCAGTCTTCGGCTTCGACGCGGCGACCTCCGGGCTGATCACATGGACGACACGCGCTTATCTGCTCACATTGACCGGTTTCTCCATTCAGGAAATTGCTGCGCGTTCCTTCTACGCCCGCAAGGAACCGATGTTTCCGCTGTACGCGGTCCTTTTGCGGCTTGCGATATTCATTCTGATCGGCATCGCCGGAATCACTTTCTTCCGAAATATCGGCGCGCCCGTCATTGCGTTCGCCGAGGTCGCGCTGCTGGTTGAGTCCATTGTCCTGTTTGGCTGGCTCAGCAGGCGGATGCATGAACCTCTGCACGTCTGGAGCGCGGTCGGTAAAGGCTTAGTTGCGGCGCTGGTCGGAGGCGCAGTCGCCTACAGGTTGGCAATGATCGTTCCCGGGTCCTCTGTCACGGCATTGCTGGGAATGGTTATCGGCGGACTGATCGTCGTTCCAATTATCTGGTCCGAGATCAAATTGCTGCTGCAATTGTAGAGCCAACATTTCGTTAGGATATAATTAAAACCATGATTGAAAACACTGAAACTACTGGAAGCACACAACCCAACAAACCCATCACAAGAAACAGGCGCGGACGCAGGTTCCTGTTCAACGCGCTTGGCGTGATCATCATTCTTGTGATTGCCGTATTAGGCGGTTATTCATCTGGTATCGGCATTCGCAAAAGCAACCAGTCGACTGTAATTATGCAGCAACTTGGCGAGCAATATCAAAACACACTCATCGATATTCAATTTGGACGATTTGAGATTGCCAGGCAGCGCCTGGAATGGATCATTTCGAACGATCCGATTTTTCCCGGTGCCCAGGAAAAATTGACCGAAGTACTCGTGTCGATGAATCAACCAACGCCCACGCTGACTCCGTCTCTGACGCCCACGCCTGATTTCAGTGGTGCACAGGAAGCATTTACGCGCGCTCAACAATTGATTGCCGCGCAGGACTGGCCGGGAGCCATCGGCGCGCTCGACCAGATGCGCAAGCTCGACCCCACCTACCAGCAATCGCAGGTGGATGGAATGTATTATTTTGCCTTGCGCAATTATGGGTATAACCTGATCATCAAAGAGGGCAACCTTGAAGGCGGCATCTATCAGATCACACTGGCGGAACGCTTTGGCCCGCTTGACCGGGATACGAACGGCATTCGCGAAGGCGCACGTTATTACATCATCGGTGCCTCGTTCTGGGAGTTGGATTGGAAACAGGCCTTGTCCTATTTCGATCAGGTCTATCGCGGCTGGTCTGGTTTATGGGATGGAACATATACTGCATCACAACGATTCCAGATCGCCTCAATGCGATATGGGGATGAACTGTTCGCCGCGGGGCAATTCTGTGATGCGGTGACGCAATACCAGAATGCACAGGCGATCTCTGCGCTGGACAAAATTTCCCAGAAAAACTTTAATGATGCATATCCACAATGCTTTCCGGCGACCGCAACGATTGACCTGACACTCTCTGCCACCGCCGGGACTGTCGCTGCTGTGACGACGGAACCACCTCCGGCGACGACGGAACCAGCCCCAACCAACACACCAGAAACCCCAACGAACACGCCCGGTCCATGATTACGCATCCACCCTCCTGGGCGTTGGCGCTCACATTCTGGCTACATCTTTTCGCCACCGTCACCTGGGTTGGCAGCCTTGCGAGTGTTTCAATCCTCGTTTTGCCAGCAATGAAACGAAGCCTCGATGCGGAAACTCAACTCATCTTCATCGAAGCGCTGCAGAAGAGGCTTGAACCCATTGCATGGTTTAGCATGAGTCTGCTGCTTGCAACCGGCTTGTTCCAAATGAGCGTCAATCCACATTATGACGGTTTCCTCTCCACAAGCACGCAATGGTCACTGGCAATCCTCATTAAACATATTCTGGGAATTATTATGGTAGTCGTCAGCGCGGTCCAAACCTGGGAAGTTATCCCCGCCATTCGACGCGCCATTATCCGTTCGAAGAAAAGCAACAATGCGGATGAAATTGACTTTCTGCGACGCCGTGAAATAATCTTGCTCAGAATGAATTTTGGACTCTCATTGCTCATTCTGCTCGCAACTGCATTTGCCCGCGCAGCATAGTCGTTTTCCCATTTCAAAACAGCCCGCCTCTTGATAAGAGACGGGCTGTTTCCGCTTAATTTGCTTATTCAGACTGCTATATCACGCGGAGCTCTACAGCTTGCCTTGCAAGGACACCCGTCAGATCATACGCCATCGCTCCTGTGATCTTCACAGGGACAATATCTCCGATCTTTGCATCTCCTTCGATAAAGACCATGCCATCAATTTCAGGTGCGTCGCGATAGGAACGTCCAATGGCGATGCCTTTATCGCGCCCTTCCACCAATACGTCCAGCGTTTTCCCAACATATGTTTGATTGACCTGCAAGGAAATACCCTGCTGCAATTCCATCAGTTTTTCAAAGCGCGCCTGCTTAACCTCCGCGGGGATTGGGTCACCCAGCGGCTCACTGGTAGTCCCCGGTTCAAAGGAAAACTG
>JBGPNQ010000240.1:0-8273 GCA_041487615.1 Anaerolineae bacterium | reverse complement strand
GCCTGTGATACACTCAACCTTAACAAATCACACTAGCTTATTTTGACCCGTTTTCAACTCTAAAGAGTCTTATCCACCATAAATCGTTCTGATTCGAGCAGTTGGTTTATTCTTCTTAAGTAAAATGCAAATTTTGGATTGACACTTGGGTTCTTTTCTCCTGAAATTACTAAGGTGCAAAATCTAACGACATTTGCAATTCCTGAGAATAAGAAATCTTCATTTTCAAACCCAATCAATTCAACAAGATTATTCTCTGCTATCAAATCGCTAAAGAATTCTTTAGTAGTGTCATCAGTGGCTATGCCTGTTGGCACAATCATGCCAGACCGCCCAGAATGGGATATCAACTGACGAGCATGTTCTGTGAACAAGGCAAATGTATTCATTTTGCCAGTTGCAGTAAAACGAAATCGCCCGCTATTGCGAGAAAATTTATTAGCAGCATCAGATTCGTGCTTAACTTCTTTGAATTCCTCAGCAAGATATGGGTTTTGGGATTGAAGTTTTTCAATGGCTTTTTTGCGTTTGTCACCAGTCAAAATTGCTATTTGTGGGTCACGAACAGCAAAAAATTGTAATTCTTCAATTTGCAAAGATTCCCACGGTGGATTACCCAAGGCACAATCAAAACCTGGGTTCTCACCAGAAAAGACTTTTGGAAAAGCCAATTCCCAATGAAAGAAGTTCAGGCGTTCTGACAGTTCCTTCACGCCTTCCACCAGACGCTCGTCCAACTCGCCGCCGTTGCGCAGTTGGATGAGTTCCTGCTGGGTCGGCGCGAGCATGGTTTCTCCATCAGCCTTGGGAACTGCTTCCGTTTTCGGAAGCGTCCAGAAAAACGAAGCAGTCCACAGGTCGAGTTCGAAGCGGTTCTTCAGATATTCACTCGTGGCATGGTAGTCGTCGAATGCTTTCGCTTTGGCTTGCACCTGAGCCGAGTTATCCTCTGGCATGGCATCCACTTGCTCGGCTCGTTCTGCCAGCCAGCGCGCAAGGTCATCGATGTTGGTCGTTTGCGGCACATCAAAACGGAATCCCAATTGACCCGCCTTATCGGGATGGCTTCCGCCGCGTTCGCGCTTGTTGCGTTTCTTCAGGGCAGAGGCGGTGGCTTTATCGTCACCAAAGGCGGGGTTGAAAGCTTCGTCGGGGATTTCGGAAATATCCAGGTTCGGCGAAATGCCCACAAGACTATCGCCACACTGGATGTGCGCATCTAAAAACGAGAGCGGCTTGCCAGGCTCAAGCGCTTCCATCCACAGGCTCACCTTGCACAGTTCCACCGACATCGGGTTGATATCCACGCCATAGATACAGTTCGAGATGACCTCACGCATTGCGGCGCGCATCGCCTCGGGGGCAGGCTCGCCTTCGCCCGTGTGCAGTTGCGCCAGACGACGCGCCAGCCTGTGCGCGGCGGCGATCAGAAAATGTCCCGAACCGCAGGCAGGGTCGCAGATTTTTAGATTGAGAATTGCCAGGATTTGTTTTTCAATCGAACTGCCCGCGCGCAACAGGGCTTGTTCGATCACGGGGTTGAGCGCCGAATCCAGAAGAACCGTAATCAAATCTTCGGGCGTGAAAAAACTGCCTGTGGTCTTGCGTTCACTGCCCGCAACAGAAACCAGTTCAAACGTGTGTGCGCTGGCATTGATCAGCGGGTGCAGTTCCAAGAGCGACTCATACACGCTCCCCAACTCGCGCACGCCGAGATTTTTATAATCCACCGCGCGGCGCACACGCCCAGTCTGCGTGAACGCCAGCGAACGGATCGCCTCCAGCAAATGGACGTTCGCGATCTCGCAATCAGCCAATGCGCTCACTGCTTCTCGTGAAAACAGGAACCCGCCCAGCGCGGGCAGACCCAACTCGGGCGCGCCGCCATCCCCCAATTTTTCCATCACCAGTTTAAGCGCCGCGTACAAATCTGCATGACGACCCCCACGCACGCGCTCCGCCATCCTTCGCAAACGGGCAGTGGAATAATAATCCGCGTACCGTTTGCGCGCTTCGGCATCCGAGGCAGGGTCATACAACAACTGGCGGTCTTCGGCAACGAACAGGAAGATGAGACGATAGACCAGCCGCAACAATTGACGATAGAAATCCAGAGTGGATACCGCGCCCGAAGAAAGTGCGCTTCGCAACGACCCGTTTGCTGGTTGCGCAATGAAGCCTTTACCCAACGCCTCGATCGCATTCTGCACCCCAACCCGCAAACCCTCCAGCGCGCGTGTCCCCCGCTCCTGCGCCGCCTTCGACCATTGTTCCAACCAACACTCAGAGCTTAACCGCGAAGGCGCGAAGGACGCTAAGCGTTCTCCTGTTCTCAAAGAATCCTTCGCGCTCTTAGCGTCTTCGCGGTAAGAATCTTTTCCCTCCACCCGCGACTGATGACACACCAACCACAACACGACAAAGTCCGCATACACTTCGCCGTTCATCATCGCTTCCAGATCAAATTCAAGATATGCCTGGCGCGTCAAACTGGCGTTATCGCGCAACACCCGCATCCGCAACCCGTTCGACACAAATCCCCACAACCGCTCAGGACTGCGGTTGAGCAACTCCTGCACCAAGCTATGCGGGCTCGCTTTCGCCGCGCCTACCACTCCTGATGTACGAGTATCGAGTCTTGCGCCGCAACCGACCAAATGAATCGGCACTTCATTCCATCCATGCGAAATTGAATACGACTTGCCTTCAATCTCAATTGCTTTGGTAATCTGCAACCGCCCATAATCCAACTCATCGAACAACGGCAGCAGCCACTTCTCACGCGTCACCGAAGTCCCAGGGTCACCCTCAGGCAACTTCTCCCGCGCCACCCGAAACGCCGCCCACGCCCCCAACAGACGATTCCACGAACGGTTAATCGCCTCATTGAGTTTCTCCCCCGAAAGATGATAACTCTCAGGCGTGAGTCCACCGAGGTCGTGGTCGTTTTCCACGATACGTTGGAGCAGCTCAACGGGGAGCAGCGCGCCTTCGGCGCGTATGGTGAGGAAGGGGGTGCGGGAGGAGGAAGTGGGCATGAGTCAATATTCGAATATGCAGAAATTGGTTGTCTTGCATTGCATTACAATATGCTATAATTACTTTGCCAGTGGACGAAGTTCGGCTCCACGCCGTGTGGTTTCACCGCCAAGGCGAGTAAAACCCTATATCCCTGGCGAGTCATTATCCAAAGCCGCTAATGTCAGCGGCTTTTTCCTTGTGTAATACACGCCATAAGAGGTTTTGCGAGTATCATCCAGATCGTGCACAAGGCGGAAAGAATTCCACAACAATTCGAGATATCTGTCTTCCTTGCGCTCATAAAACCTTTGCAGCGACCACAGGAAATAGTCCGCTGCCTGCAATCCACCGTTTTCCTGTGGTTTTTGCGGTGTCACATTGATTATTGAAGATGGTTGTTTCCCCGATTGTTGAGCAAATCGTTCCTGTGCAATTTGCAAAGCCTGTTTCAATGCATCGGTGCGATCCTGTCCCCAGCGCCTCGAAAAGTAAATTTCATAACGTTCATCACGGTGCAACAAGTTCTTGAACAACACTCTGACCATAAAATCATACAACTCATTGGGATTATAGCGATACGAAAGGTCTACCGTATTTCGCTGTCTTACATACTCCAGGACACGTTCTTTATTTCGGACAACTGCCATGAATCGAAATTTATACTTCTGCAACAGGGAAAATACTTCACGTTTTACCTCTGGCACATCATCCTTGGCATGGAACATCAAAGCCGTTTTGCGGGCTTCAGGCTGCATCGAAGGAACCTTTTTAAAATATGGATCGGTCAAAAGATTCTGCCGTAGCTCATCCAGCCCATTTTGCAATTGCTCAGGATCGGGAATATCCAAAACGCCAAGAATAAAGTAACGCGATACACCCTGCTGACCGATTAACACGCGCCCTCGAGCATCAAACAGCGTGCCATCCCCCGCCTCATCAACAAAATAATAACGGCACTGTACCGAACTTTTCATTTACGATCCTTTTGGCAAGTATACATAAATCCCAAGCACATCGGGCGGAAGGTTGGGTTCTACATGCGTTTGCACACCTCTTTGTCGTGAGGCAAGTCTCACACGCTGGTGGGCGTCCAGCAATTGCTCGCCTAATTGCTTTGCCGTATCGTCTAAATATGGGCGCAAGCTGTCAAAGCCATCAATCACCTTCTGCACAAAGTCACGCGCCTGGTCAGGATTCACATTCGCATCGGGTGAAGCTTGCAAGAGGTTCTCCGCTTCCTCCTTGCTCAGCCACTCCGCGCTTTGCGGTGAGCCAGTAAATGCCAAGAGCCCACATTCTTCTGCGAGCAAGGGTTTATTTTCTTCGCCCCTCTTTTCCTTGATGATGTGATAACGGAACCGTACCAACAACACGGTGGTTCGTTTTTCCACTGCCTTGGTACGGATCACACCGCATCTTCGGGCGGGGTTCTTTATATCTTTCCCAGCGAGCGGATCAAGCGCGTTTTCTAACACAAAAGAAGAAAGGCTCTCGATCAACGGGTGCGTACGGGTCAGGAAATACTCGCCCTCTTTGGTATTCACATCAAAGCGTGCTGAGAATATTGGCTTGTATCCTGAACCAAGAGATTGATTGAGCAAGTCTTTCAATCCCTGCGGGGCTTGGGTTACATCCACCTGTAAGTTGTCTTTTGCCTGCACGCTCGCGCCCACCATCTGTAAGGCATTGCGAGTGAAGGATGCCACATCCACGCCTGAGCCGACTGCTTCCTGCGCCGCCAGCAATTCACGTGAGACTTCATCCACCTTGATGGTTTCCTGCGCGAACAATGTTCTCGAACGCTTCTCACGCTCGGTCACAGCATCCCATTTGCCATATAGATCTTCACGGGTGGGCTTCATGTACTCTTCAAAGCCAGGCAGGTAATTATCCATCGCGCTGGGCTTGGACTTCAACAATAAGCCTTCGAATATAGCTTCAACAACTTTCTCTGTATCAACAGGCACTGGAACCGAGATGCCCAGGGACGAGCGAATCGTGCGATGTTTGCGCAAAAGCACATCCAAGACCACGCCATCAATCTGGTTGTCTGTGCCGTAGTAGGTCAACACGCGAACTATCTTTTTCTGCTGCCCAAAGCGATCCACACGTCCCTCGCGTTGTTCGTGACGGGTTGGATTCCATGAGAGATCGTAATGCAGAACCGCATCGAAATGTTCTTGCAAGTTAATGCCTTCACTCAAACAGTCTGTGCAGACTAGCACGTGTTTCTCTGATTCAGCCAATTGAGCTATACGCGCTTCACGCTCATCGGGGGGTAACATACCGGTTACAGATACAACATCGACACCTTTGGGTAATGATTTTCGAAGTGCTTCCGCCACATACTCTGCCGTTGGAATAAAGCGGCAGAACAAGATCGGGCGATAACCATCCTTGACTAATGTGTTTACCAACTTAATGGCTTTGCTTAATTTTTCATCCTCCTCACCGCTCAAGGCGTCTGCAGCACGTGCCATGTCCAACAACTTGCGGCGATTAGCGACAGCTTCCTCTTCCTCACCACCCATGTCACTGCCTGGCACAATGTCCATGCCTTCGGCAGATTCATCCTCCATCATATCGAGAATGGTTCGCTTGCCAATTTCATCCGCTTCCTGGACGGTTTCCGCTTCCGCTGTTGCGGCACGGTTGCGTAACGTCGCCGCCGCCGCAGCAGGGCTCGAAGCCAGCGAACGCAGCAAAGACAGTACCGACCACCATTTCACCCGTAGATGAAATTGATTCTTGCTTGTATCTTGTACGTCACGCACGGTCTCACGAGCATATTCCAGAACGCGATCAAATAATTTCTTGTATTCCGGTGAGAGTCTGTAAGTATCTTCGCCTTCTTCCCGCTCTGGGAAAGGCGTATCTGCTTGCATGTAATGACGGATATCTGCGCGTCGGCGCTGGATAAATTGCATTGCCAGCCTGCGGCGATGTTTTTCGTTTTCGGATCCTGTCATATCGTCAGGAAGATTTGCAAAGTCTTCATCAAGAATCGTGAGCAATGAGCGGAAAGCATCTTCCTTGCCGCTGTGCGGCGTGGCCGTGACCAGGACAATATGCCGATTTGGACTCTTAGCCAAACCGCTGATCAGTTGATGGCGTTGATGTCTTCCGCGACCCTCTGCAAATGCACAGGTATGAGCCTCATCCACAATAACCAGTTCAGGGCAAGTACGGAAAAACTCCTCTCGTCGTTTGTCTGACTTTATGAAATCCATTGAGACGATCACGAAAGGATGTAGATCAAACAAGGATTGTCCCAAAGACGCATTTCGTTCCAGTCGTGCCGCAGTACCGGGCAACACCAACTCGGCTTCGATATGGAATTTATCGCGTAGTTCGGCCTGCCATTGTTCTGCCAGTTGTGGGGGACACAAAACTGCTAAACGTTCCACTTCCCCGCGATCCAGTAATTCCCGAGCCACCAGCCCGGCTTCGATTGTCTTTCCAATTCCCACGTCATCTGAGATCAACAAACGGACAGGGTCAAGCTTTAATGCCATCAATAACGGTACAAGTTGATATGGTCTCGGTTCAAATGCCAGCCGCGCGAATGAGCGGAATGGCCCCGCACTGGAACGGAATCCAAGTCGAACTGCATCGCGCAATAGGCGAGCAGAAAGATAATCGCCGGTCAAATTTGGATCGGGCAGATCAAACCGAGCATGCTCCACCTTTTCAAGAGGCAGGAAAATACCGGCAATCTCATCATCTGTTCCACCCAAAGGGCGTACAACCAACAATTGTTCATCCGATTCTGGAAGAACCACCCATTCACGTCCACGTGCTTTGACGAGTGATCCAACAGCAAACGTCATGACTTCACTCCAAAGATGTGAGGATGTTTTACAACGATCTTTTCCCAATCATCTTTCACATCAAAACGAATCACTGTATGACCAATATCTTCCATGCAATCCGTCTGGCTCGCATCGCGTTCTTTGCGAGAAGCAAACTCATGATGCGGACCATCCACATAGATGGCAACACAATCCGTTTCATATAGGAAATCAGGGCGTGTGTGGCAACTCTCAATCAACTTTTGCGCATGAGAGGGAAGGGTCAAGTTACGCTGTTCCATGAAATCCAGCCATTCGTGTTCAAGATCCGATTGACACAAATTGTGTAAACGTCTTAAGTGCTCCTCGCGCGATAATGCCGAAGGAGATGTCTTTGCCACTGTGCCGCTTAACTCCATCAAGAATTCCTGGATCGTTTTTCTATCGAGCAGGCCGTGTTCCATTTGGTTGTAGTAACTCATCAAACAGTTGTAACAAGCTGCTTCGCAGTCTTCATCTGAGCCTTCCGGGCGTAATTGATCTTCACCTGTTTGCGGGTCAAAATGGCATAGTTGTAATGCCAGCTGGGCGACATCCCCAAACGCCTGGGCATCATCCAGCAAGCGGCGCAAGACACCCGCACCGCCCTCAGCTGATTCGTAAAACAGGATGATCTTCCGATTTTTGGATGAAGGCAGAGGCTCTGCTGAAAGCTCGCTATCTTCCAGTTGATACTTGATTTGAATGGCAGACTTCAACGCCGCCTGTAATGAGGCCATCTGCTTTTCATTTAGCTGAGTTGCCGGTTCGAACAACAAGCTGTTCTTTGTATCTTCCACAAATGGGATAACCCGCTTCACACGACCTGAAAGTGCATTATCTTGCTCATCTTTTTGCTCGTCTTTTTCTTTAGCCCAGTAGCCGCGTTCGATATCCAAAACAAATCCAAGTTGGGATGGATTGGCTCGTCTTCTCCAGCCCACGTTGATTCGAGAAATCGTTGCGGCGCTCGCATAAGTCAATACCGCAAGTTCTTCCCCATCTTTGGTTAGTTTGGCTGATTGCGCAGACAGATCGCCTGTTTGAGTCTCCTGAAAACGAATGGCTGTGCGCAACTCGTATCCCTGGCGCATTCGTTCTTCTTCATCGGAACTGATGCGGTCACGCCGTCTTGTCGAAACATTCTGCAATCGGAATAGTGGAGTGATCGGTGGATCCAGTTGTGCATGACACCTTTCGCAGCGATCCTGGTTACCTGTTGATTCGGGATGGAAATATCCGCAGGCAGGGCAATGCTTTGCCTGCAGCGTTGCTATCCCATCCCCAGTGTCTGCGATTGGCATATTCACCTTAGAGAGTGTTTCTTAAATGGTCGGGTAAGATGGGAGAATGGCTAAATTCACCCAAACCTACCCGACCGATCTCAAGTATACCGAATGGTTGTTGATTATGGATTTCTTT
>JBGPNQ010000239.1:0-8279 GCA_041487615.1 Anaerolineae bacterium | reverse complement strand
TTCATGCGTCTGATTGAATTGAGTTAATTCACTGTCATAGCGGAAGCGGCTGAAGACCTGCTCCCACTCCTCGAACCATTCGGGGACATGGGAAAGCGTATGCGGTGTTGTCTCACGTTCGACAACCGCCAGCATTTCGCAGCCCATTGCATGAAATTCAAGACGCTGTAACATATCAGGAAGTTTTCGTTTTGGTGACAGTTCCGCCAGCATTGTTTTTATTTTTCTTCTTTTTCGTGGTTTGCGCCTGCTGAACATTTGTAACAGGCTGAACGATCGATTGCGACGCGCCGGGCGTGAACATGATTTTCACTTGGGGCATTGCCATCGGTATGGATACAAGAGGTACAGTTTCAGTTGCTACAGGGGGCTCAGTGGGAGGAATCTCCGGCTCGCTCGATTGCTCGATTTTCGGTGTCGATGGTGCGGCGAATAGATTCCATAATCCGAGCGTGGTGACAACTGCAACAGTGGCAATCGCCGTCTGTACATCATTCCAGGTACGTGAGTTAGGTTTGGCTGGCATGTTACTCCTTAATTATCGTGTTCGCCACCATTGTCAGGAGGCTGGCCACCGCCGTTGTTTGCGTTTTTGTTATTTTTAGCCTTCTGCCTGACTGGAACGGAAACAGGAACCGAAACACTGACAACAACAGGTGCAACCTGCACTCCCAGGATCTGTCCATCCAGCCCAACATAGACAACATCGTTGTTCGTGAACGTGATCAAATAAGCGTCGACGCCGTTGATCGTTGAGCTTTCCGCGCTCAATAGATTCGTATTGCCGACAACCTGTGCCGCCAATTGCGCGGCTTGCTCCGGCGTAAGGATTGTCCGTGTGGCCGTGGGGTCAACGGCAGGTTCATCGGTGGGTTCGGGTGTGGCCGTATCAATAGTCACGGCCGAGGCTTTTTGAACACTCGAGATATTTCGATAGGCGGACACAACCCCATAAAGCATAACCAGGGCAAATGTGGTGAGAACCGCTGAAATGAAGATTGTGCTTTTTCGCATGAAAACTCCTTATGGCTATTTCTCAGGAGGTCGCCCACTCCAGTTAAAAGTTACTAGTCGAATCCTTAGAGTTTGCTGAGAATGGCTTCTCTCTTTTGCAGCCCCTCATGCCAGATGTATAATCCTCATCATGCTAAGTCGTTTTAATCGTAAATGGGCGATTCCCGCACTTTTCATTTTTGTTATTGGCATCTATTACGTGCCTCCAATTCACAGCCGGCTGGCGTGGCGGCTGGATGCCCTGCGCACCCAGATCAAATATTGGATCAAGCCACCCGATGAAGCTGTGTTCCAACCTGAGCAACAAAACCAAATTGACATTGCAGTTACCAGGATGATGCAGACTCTGCAAGCGACTCTCACGCCGCAGGCTTCCGCCTCGACTGCATCGACTTCCACTCCCAGGCCAGGCCCTGCCGCACTACCAATGTTCACTTCCACGCCTCTGCCTGCCACCGTCATGTTGACGGGGGTCAAATACGAGCATCAACATGGACGGTTGAACTATTGCGGACCCTCGAACTTCTCGATGGCTTTAACTTTCTGGGGTTGGAATGGCAATCGCGATGTGGTTGGGAAGGCGGTCAAGCCTTCAGACAAAGACAAGAATGTGATGCCCTATGAATTCCAGGATTTCATTGCCGACAATGTACCGGGCATGACTTCCGTAATCCGCTACGGTGGTGACATCGACATGCTCAAGCGCATGGTCGCAGCGGGTTTTCCTGTTGTCGTCGAAAAGGGAATCTACGAAGTGGATGTCAACGGCAAATATGGCTGGATGGGTCATTATGCCTTTGTCACGGGGTACGATGAGACAACGCAGGAAATCATTTATCAGGATACCTATCAGCCCGAACCAAAAGTCAACCCGGGACCGAACCGCCACATCAAATACTCAACCTTTAATGAAGGCTGGCGGGCATTCAATTATGTGTTTGTGGTTGTTTACCCCGTCCAAAAGGAAAATGCGGTCATGGCGCTCCTGGGTCCGCTGGCGGATGAGACGCAGGCAGCGCGGCACGCCTTGAGTGTCGCCCAATCTGAAGCACAGACCCTCAGCGATATTGACCAATTCTTCGCCTGGTTTAACGTGGGCACGAGTCACGTCACATTGCTCGAATATGCAGATGCGGCCATTGCATACGATTATGCGTTCAACCTATATGCGAATCTCAATGTCGAAGATTCGGTCCGTCCCTATCGCATGATGTGGTACCAGACCGGACCTTATAAAGCCTACTATTACAGCAATCGTTTTTCAGATGTGATCAACCTCGCTGACACCACCTTGAATGACACGATTTCCGAACCTGTGCTGGAGGAATCCCTCTACTGGCGCGGACGGGCCTACTACATGGCCGGTAAAACCGACCTGGCCGTGAAGGATTATCGCGACGCGCTCAAAGTCCACCCGAAATGGATTCCTGCAACAGAAGCCTTGCAGGATCTGGGATTGAAGCCGTAGTTTGCTAGGATGCTCAAGCCGCGGTCCCCGGCGGCGTTTTGCTTACCAAATCCAGCGCCGGAGACGGCGCCAGGAGCAGAGACTATGAAACTACTCCACTTCGCCGATGCCCACATTGACATGGCCAACTACGGACGCCATGATCCTCAAACAGGATTACCTCTGCGCGTCCTCGATTTCCTGCGAGCACTGGATATCATCATCGATGCGGCTGTTGATGAAAAGGTGGACATGGTCATCTTCGCGGGCGACGCATACAAGGATCGTTCTCCTGCGCCAACATTTCAACGTGAGTGGGGAAGGCGCATCATCCGTCTATCGCAGGCGAAAATTCCAACCTTGCTTCTTGTGGGCAATCATGATCTTTCTCCCGCCATGGGACGTGCTCACGCCATTCAGGAGTTCGACACACTACAAGTCCCGTATGTACGCGTGCTGCAAAAACCTGAATTTCTGACATCCGTTGATCTGTGGGGTTTGCCGATCCAGGTCATCGCGATGCCGTGGGTGTCACGCTCGGGCCTGATGGCCTCCATTGAAACCAGTGCCATGGATGTGAAGGAGGTGTTTGCAGGTATCGAAGCCCGCATCTCCGGCCTGGTCGAAGAATGGATAAATGAGGCCGATGCAAGCCTGCCTCTCATCCTGACAGCTCATGCCTCGGTGGAGGGCGCACTCTTCGGCGCGGAGCGTATGGTCATGTTGGGAAGCGACCTCGTCCTGCCAACATCTCTGGTGAAAGATGGACGCCTCGATTATGTCGCGATGGGCCACATCCACAAGCCGCAGGACGTAAACGAAGGGTATCATCCCCCCGTGATCTATCCGGGCTCCATCGAACGCATCGATTTTGGCGAAGCGATGGACGACAAGTTCTACATCATTGCTGACGTATCGCGCGGAGCGACACAGGTTGACTGGAGAAAGATCGAGGGGACGCGTCCATTCATTGAACGGCGCGTGGTCATCCGGTCCACGGAGAACGTGACCGATGAATTGATCCGAGCCCTGCCGTCGCCGGATAAAATGACCGAGGCAATTGTCAAATTGACGGTGGAATATCCGAGAGAATTGGATGTATTGATCGATGAAAGCGCGCTGCGAAAATACACCGAATGCGCGTTCGAATTCCATCTCGCCAAGCGACCCAAGACCGAAGCGCGTGTGCGCATCCCGGAAGGACAGGCAGTCAGCAGTTTGAGTCCGCTTGAACTGCTGACGCAGTATTTCGAATCGGCAAAGATCAAAGAGTCGGATGAACTTCAACAATTAGCGCGGGAAATCATCGCTGACGACTCACTCGACTCCTGATATGAGCGCCTCTGGCGCCACCTGACACATCGCACCTGACCCCTCCTACTTGACACGTGACATACGGCATTTTTTGCTGTACACTACCTTTACATCATCTGCAACACCAAGGATATTCCCGTGGAAAAAAAACGTGTATCATCCCCCGCGTTTGTGGTGGTTGTGTTCTTCCTGTTTGTGCTGCTGCACCAGACCGACAAACTGCTGATTGGCTCCCTGCAGATCCCTGTCAGTAAAACATTCGGGCTGAACGATCTTCAGTGGGGTTTTATCAACACGGGTGCATTGATTGTTGGGACGATCTTCTATCCCATTTGGGGTTATTTATACGACCGCTATGCCCGCGCCAAATTGCTTTCGCTGGCTTCGTTCATCTGGGGCGCCACCACCTGGCTGAGTTCGATCGTTACATCGTATCCCGCCTTTCTGGCAACCCGTTCCTCCACCGGCATCGATGACTCATCCTATCCGGGTCTGTATAGTCTGGTGGCTGATTACTTCGGCCCCAAACTGCGCGGCAGGATTTATGGTCTGCTGCAATTGGCACAGCCCATTGGATATTTGTTTGGCATGATCCTTGCGCTGATCGTCGCGCCGATGCTGGAGGATAGGATATTTCATCTGGAAGGCTGGCGTACGATCTTCCTGGCGACAGGTTTGTTGGGGCTCGTTATGGCAGCATTGATCTACTTTGGCATCCGGGATGTGCCGCGCGGTCAGTCGGAACCTGAATTCGAGAATGTGGCGGAAATGGGACAGTTTCGTTTCAACTGGGAGGCGTTGAAGGATGTGATGAAGAAGCGGACCATGTGGTTCGTCTTCCTGCAGGGCTTCGCCGGCGTTTTCCCGTGGAACGTCATCACCTTCTTCTTCTTTGGTTATCTCATGACGGAGCGCGGCTACGATAACAACTCAGTCCTGCTGACGATGGGTCCGGTGGTGTTGATCCTCGCCGCGGGATATTTTGTTGGCGGCGCACTTGGTGACTGGCTCTTCAAGCGCACGCTCAAAGGGCGCATCCTTGTTTCCAGTGCGGGCGTGCTGCTCGGCGCGACCTTCTTTTTCTTCGCCATGAATACGCCTGTCGAAGAAAAAAACACCTTCTTCATTTTGATGTGTCTGACGGCGCTGTTCATGCCGTTCTCCTCTCCCAACGTCACATCCACCGTCTTCGATATCAGCCTGCCCGAGATCCGCAGTTCTGCGCAGGCCGTGGAATATTTCATCGAGAATAGCGGCGCGGCTTTGGCTCCTACAATCGCGGGGGCCATCGCCTTTTCCACGGGCAGCAAACAATTTGCCATCACGGTTATTTGCATCACAGCGTGGGTGTTGTGTTTCTTCCTGTATCTCGGTGCGCTGTTCTTCGTGGATAACGACATCAAATCATTGCACACCCAACTGGCAGAGCGCGCAAAATCAATGTAATTAATGTAGGGACGGGCAGCTGCCCGTCCCTACGATTTTATATGAACATCATCCAACTCGATCTCCAGAACAAAAAACAGGTGGATGATTTCCTGCGCCTGCCATTTTCCATTTATAGGAACATTCCTCAATGGGTGCCGCCCCTGCATATGGACGAACGTCTCAGGCTGCGCCCAAAGCGGTTTCCGTTTTACAAACATTCTCAGGCTGCATTTTTTCTCGCTTACGAATCAGGGACAGGTGTAGGGATAGGTCTTGCACCTGTCCATCCAAGACCCATTGGTCGCCTCGCGATTCTCGATAATCGTCGTTATAACGAATTCAATAAAACAAAGGTTGCTTTCTTCTATCTATTTGAATGTGAAAACAATCTCGCCGCGGCGACCGCGTTATTCAACCGCGCCTTCGATTGGGCGCGTTCGCATGGAATGGACAAGATCATCGGTCCGAAGGGCTTTACTCCACTGGATGGATTTGGCTTGTTAGTCAAAGGCTTCGAACATCGCCCTGCCTTTGGTATGCCATACAACCCTTCCTATTATGTTAACCTGATCGAAGCGCAGGGATTCGTCAAAGAGGGCGAATCGGTTTCAGGCTACCTCAGCACGAAGACCCAATTCCCGCCGCGCATTCATCGACTTGCGGCACGCCTCGCCCAGCGCCGCGGACTGCATATCGCCAGCTGTAATACCCGCGCCGATCTGCGTGCGCTTGTCCCACATTTGAAGGAGCTCTACAACGATTCTCTCGAAGGTACAACAGGCAATACGCCTTTGACCGTTGAAGAAGTGGACACGATGGCGAATCAGTTAATCTGGCTGGCTGACCCGAAGCTGATCAAGATGGTGATGCATGGCGATAAGATCGTTGGATTTTGTCTTGCCTATCCTGATATTTCCGCTGCGCTCCAAAAAACCCGCGGACGACTCTTCCCATTTGGCTGGTTGACTCTCCTCCTCGAACTCCGCCGCACCGACTCGATCAACATCAATGGCGCGGGTCTGCTCCCCGAATATCGTGGCTCAGGCGGGACAGCAATTCTCTATAGCGAAATGTTCAAGTCCGTGAGCGAGAATACGCGCTACAAGCATGCGGAAATCGTACAGATCGGCATCGAGAACGAAAATATGCAGCGCGAAATGGCAAACTTCGGCATCGATTTTTATAAGATGCACAGAACCTATTGCAAGGAGTTGTGAAATGGATGAATCGACAGGCTTGATCCTGAAAGCTCTTCGTTTCTCCGCTGAAAAACATAATGACCAGAGACGGAAAGACGCCAAAGCTTCACCTTATATCAATCATCCCATCCAGGTGGCGGAAATATTGTGGAGGCTCGGAGATGTCCGAGATCATACGCTGCTGGTTGCCTCCATATTGCACGATACCATCGAAGACACCGGCACTCGACCAGAGGAGATCGAAGCGGAATTTGGTGAGGATGTCCTTGCACTGGTTCTTGAAGTGACCGACGACAAGAGCCTGCCCAGGAAGGTGCGCAAACAATTGCAGGTGGAACACGCGCCGCATAAAACGCGCAACGCAAAACTTCTCAAGCTGGCAGACAAGATTTCCAATGTGCAGGATATTATTACTTCCCCGCCAAAGGATTGGTCGCTGGAGCGCAGGCGGGAGTATTTGTTGTGGACGGAAAAAGTTGTAGCGGGTCTACGCGGGGTGAATGAAAAGCTGGAAAGTCATTATGATGTACTATTAGCGGAGGGAAAGCGTTCGTTGGGTATTGAATAGCAAGCTCGTTCAGCCTTCGTTATGGATCATCATAGAAGAGAACTGTAACCAGATAAGAATATGAAGTCCATGGATTAATTTGTATATCAGCAACAGTTGTTGACTTGGCAAACATGAGTTCGGCGCTTTGGGTTTCGCGATCTTCACTTTTCTGCAATAATTCCCATCCAGCATCTGGCATTTTGTCTTCATAAAACTCCATCAGTGTTTCATATTTGAATACCTTTGCAATGTGAGAATACGCTTTCACTCCACTGGGAAGCTGAGCAACCCTTGGTATTCCATCCATCCACGCGGTGGCTTCTGGATAGACAGGTATATTTGCCAGTTCAGGGTGGATTTCATCGATGCTTGCTGGAACTGCGGTATCCTGTTTGTGACATGCTGATGGAAACAGGACGAGGAGCATAAACACTATTCTCGTAATTTGTTTCATGTTTTCCTCTTGATTAAGATTACTCCTCCAAAAAGCCATTTCAAGTAATAAAAATCATGACTAAGTCATATTGCCGCGCTTTGTAATACAAATTTGAGTTCATTTGGCAGTTATTTTTGGAATTGGAGAAGAATAAAATAAGCTCAGGAGTTCATCATGACTATTATTGTTGCCGATACAACCTGTGGATTGCCGCATGAACTACTCAAAGGACGCGGGATTCCCGTTATTCCACAGGTCGTGATGTTTGGGGAGGAGTCCTATCATGATGATAAGGATTTCGATACTGCTGTATTCCTGCAAAAGCTGAAAGCATCGGCAACTTTACCGAAGACCGCCGCGCCGGAACCATCCCTGTATTTCCCAATCTTTGAGGAAGCAAGGAAAAAAGGTGAAAGCGTCGTTGTCGTTGCACCGACAGGCAAAGCCAGTGGTACCGTTCGGTCAGCGCAGACCGCCGCCCAGGATTTTCAGGATGTGAATATTTGCATCGTGGATACTCAAACCGTCTCCTGCAATCTCGGAACAATGGTCCTCATTGCTGATGACATGGCGAAAGCAGGGAGATGCGCCGATGAGATCGTAGCCCGGCTCAAGACCCTGATTCCGCGCGGGCGTTTATATTTTGTTGTGGATACCCTTGAATATCTGGCCAAAGGAGGGCGCATCGGCGGGGCGAAGAAACTTCTCGCCGAGTTGCTGGAGATCAAGCCGATCCTGCAGGTCAAGGATGGGCAGGTGGAGTCCTTTGAACAACAACGGACAAAGAAGAGGGCAGTGGCGCGTCTCGTGGAAGTGGTGGCGGAACAATGCAAAGGCGGAGATGACGCTCATTTGTGCGTGTTGCAGGTCGCGGCTGAGAAGGAGGCGCAG
>JBGPNQ010000238.1:0-8296 GCA_041487615.1 Anaerolineae bacterium | reverse complement strand
CTGGGGGATGCTTCTGGTGTCTCGAAGCTGTTTTTGATCAGGTCAAGGGAGTTTCAGCTGTTGAATCGGGTTACGCAGGCGGACACGTGAAGAACCCATCCTATCACGCGGTCTGCAATGGCGATACCGGACATGCAGAAGTGGTCCAAATCCACTATGATGGGAATGTGGTCTCATATCAGGATTTGCTGAACGTATTCTTCGGTATTCACGATCCCACCACAATGAACCGTCAGGGCGCAGACGTTGGCACGCAGTATCGCTCTGCGATCTTCTATCATAACGAGGAGCAGAAGAACATCGCCGAGAAACTCATCAAAGACCTGGAGATGCAGAAGATATTCGACAAGCCCATCGTCACACAGGTCGCACCATTGGATAAGTTCTACATAGCTGAGGATTATCATCAGGAGTACTTCGCGAAGAATCCGTACCAGCCATACTGCATGGCAGTGGTTTCGCCGAAGGTCTCAAAGTTCCGCAAGCACTTTCTGGATTTGCTGAAAAAGGAAGTGGCGTAAGTTCTCAAACTTCGGAAGACTTCGAGACTTCCGAAGTTTTTTGTTATACTACCGCTTGTCTCACGCATGTGGAACATGCGTAAGTAAACTTTTTAGATGGTTTTGCAGGCTGAAACTCAAATCGCAAGTTTACCTAATTATGCGGCACTCTGTAACTGTCACTTTATGAACGAAACCCGAATTCCTGCGTTTTACGTTCGCGAAGTCCCCATTTACGGGGACACGATCCTCGCGCCCATGGACGGTTATTCCGATTGGCCGTTCCGGTCCATTTGCCGCGCGCTGGGTTCTGCCATGAGTTACACCGAATTCGTAAAAGTGGAAAAGATACTCAGCCGTTCGAAGGAGCCCGCCAAACGGCTCTACTTTGAAGAAGCCGAACGCCCGATCACATTTCAAATCTATGGCGACGACCCTGACCTGATCCTGAAAGCCGCACTACGCGTGCAGGAACTGAACCCGGATATTATCGACATCAACATGGGATGTCCCGCCAAGAGCATCGCCGACCGCGGCGCGGGCGTCGGCATGATGCCGACACCGCTAAAGATCGCTCGCACGTTCAAAGAGTTGACGGCGGCGTTGAGAGTCCCAGTCACGGGAAAATTCCGCCTGGGCTGGGATCGAAATCAGAACTATAAATTGATCGCCCGCATCGTCGAGGAGAATGGTGGCTCGCTGATTGCCATCCATGGAAGGACCAAGGAGCAGCGCTATAGCGGCGACGCAAATTGGGATGCGATTGCCGAAGTGAAGTCGTTGGTCAAGATACCGGTCATCGGCTCCGGCGATGTGAAGACCTGTGACGATATCCAACGCATGAAGCAATATACAAAATGTGACGCGGTCATGATCGGACGCGCCGCGATTGCGAATCCCTGGATCTTTGCGGGTTTCGATCGCGGACAGGTATCACCCGAATTGCTTCAACAAACCGTCCATGAGCATCTGCAAAAGAGCATCCAGTTCTATGGCGAAGAGGATGGACAGCGTCTCTTCCGCAAATATGCAGTGCAGTATTTATTGCTGAAAACGCTCGACCGCGAGTCACGCAAGGAAATACTCAAAGAACGACCCTCGGGGGAATTCCTGGAAATGCTGAATCAAATCTACGCGGTCACCGCGCAATAAGTTAGAACATAAATTCTGTTATACTCCACCTCATCCCCAGCCCTTCTCCCATAGGAGAGGGGGGAGAGATTTATGGCAAAAACACATACTCGTTTTGTCTGTCAGGAATGCGGGCGCGTCGCTGCTTCCTATATGGGCAAGTGCCCTCAATGTGGATCCTACAATAGCATGGTGGAGGAAGTCATCCACGATGAGCCTGTTTCCAAGAAGACCGCAGTTCGTGGACTGACGGGTCGGTCTGCTCCCCGTTCAATTGGCGATGTCTCGTCCGACGTGGAAGACCGCATCAAGCTTCCCATTGAGGAGTTCGCGCGTGTACTCGGTGGCGGGATCGTGCCCGGCTCCATCGTTCTCGTAGGTGGTGACCCCGGTATTGGCAAGTCCACGCTGATGCTGCAAATGGCAATGGAAATGGCTGCAAGTAAACGCGTCCTTTATGTTTCAGGGGAGGAATCAGAGCGACAGATCAAAATGCGCGCGACGCGTTTGACGAATAATGCACGGGCACAGGAGGACGCTGGATCGCAGAAGGAATCTCGCGGCTCTGCTGTATCGCTGCCTAAGAATCTCCTGCTCGTTACTGAAACCAACCTTGAGATCATTCTCAATCACGTTAACGATGTGAAGCCCGACCTGTTGATCGTCGACTCGATCCAAACTACCTATCTCTCCAACATGGATTCATCTGCCGGCTCAGTCAGTCAGGTGCGTGAATGTTCATCACAGTTGCGCGAACTGGCAAAGACCAGCGGCATCTCGGTCTTTGTGATCGGACATGTGACCAAGGAAGGGACGATAGCCGGTCCGCGCGTGCTGGAACATGTTGTGGACACGGTCCTGTATCTCGAAGGAGACCGCTTCCAGGCTTATCGACTGCTGCGTTCCGTGAAGAATCGTTTTGGAGCGACCGCTGAAGTCGGCGTATTTGAAATGCGCGAAGGCGGCCTGATCGAAGTGACGAACCCGTCCGAGGCGTTTCTTGCGGAACGCCTGATCAATGCGGCAGGCTCTGCCATTGCAGTGACCATGGAAGGCACGCGTCCCATCCTTGTGGAAATCCAGGGACTCACCTCTCCGACTCAATTTGGTAACGCTCGTCGAACCGCGAACGGCGTGGATTTCAACCGTCTGTTGTTGATCTCCGCGGTTCTGACACGTCGCGCAGGACTTAAACTCGCCGAGCAGGATATCTTCGTCAACGTGGTCGGTGGTTTGCAAATAGATGAACCTGCTGCAGATCTCGCTGTTGCCGTGGCAATTGCGTCTTCATGGAGGGATATTCCCGTCAAAGCAGAAGCAGTATTGATCGCTGAGATCGGTCTTGCCGGCGAATTGCGCATGCCCGGCCAGATGCAGGCACGTTTGCGCGAAGCACAGAAGCTCGGATTCAAAACAGCCATCGTGCCAAAGGCTCTGCGAAAAAGCGAACCCTATCCCAGCGGGATCGAAATCATCGAAGTGCGCTCCATCCAACAGGCACTGGATGCAGCTTTTGCCGTGCGTGAACTATCATGAATGGGGGAAGGGAAATACAAAGCAGCCATGGATATTTCTATTCATGTTCAATGTAAGTTTCAATCCTCCCCCATTTCTGTACTTTGAAATGGGGGCACTCTGCGAGTATGCTTCGCGCAGGCAGGAGGGTGGAAATACATCGATGCACGCAGAAAGTTTGATGCAGAAAGAACTGTCATGAGTTATACGGGGTAATATCAAGAAGAGACCACAATGTGCTGCCTAATTTAGTTAGTTCGAGATTTGAATTTCAACCTGCCAATCCATGGTAAAAGTTAACATATGCATGAGACAAGCGGTAGAATTGTGAAATAGAGGCGCCCATCGCACGGGCGCTGGCTCGCCTCACGGATAAACCCTCCCTGAAGGGGGAATCATTACATGGGTTGAGCGACGATGCGTTTAGAGGCATGGAGGCTGGATGTATGAATATAAGTGATGCAGTTCTTATCGGCGGGCTCATTCTTATCCTATTGCTTGTGTCCTGGGGGTTTGTAAGCTTGATGGCAGCCATCGGCAAAGTCCGTGGCTGGGACACGAAACGCGTATTTTGGGGATCGGCTGTTTCTTATGGGCTGATCGTGGCGGCCTGGGGAATCGTGACGAATGCCGGGACGAGTGCCGGCATTGTCCCTCCTTCTGGTCTTCTGCTCACGTTGATCTATCGGCTCCTCCTCCTGATCGGCGCACTATCCCCGCTTGAAATTTTGGTCATCCGCCGGGCGTATCCCGCTGCGTTCAAGAAAACAACCTCGAGCACAATTCCTCCAATTGCAACACAAAGGGAACCTGCGCCCGCAAAACATCAACCATCGAGTGTGGACCCGCGACCTGCCGCATCCCCCGTGGTCCATCCCCGGGTCACGACGGGTTCGGCTCACATTTTTGTCTCCTATCGCCGGTCCGACAGCGCCGACATCGCCGGCAGGATCTACGACCGTCTCATCGGCAAGTTCGGGAAGGATCCCATCTTCAAGGATGTGGATTCCATCCCATTGGGTCTCGATTTCAAGGAATACCTCGACCGCAAGGTGGGAGAATGCGATGTACTGCTGGCGATCATCGGTGACCGCTGGCTGGAGGCGAGCGACTCGACGGGAAAGCACCGCCTCGACGACCCGTCTGATTTTGTGCGGATCGAGATCCAATCCGCGCTGGAGAGGGGCATCCCGGTCATCCCGCTGCTTGTCCGTGACGCACACATTCCGCCTGAAGAGAGTCTGCCATCCGGTCTGAGAAAACTGGTCTATCGGAACGGCATCCCGATCCGCTCCGACCCGGATTTTCATCGCGACATGGACCGGCTGATCGCGGCCCTGGAAAAATATGTCCGAGAAGACAAGTGACAGTCACCTTGCTCCCTCCGCATGGCTTCGGGAGTGCTCCGCAAGAGGTGACTGTCACTTTATTCCATAGTACTTATGCCTGCCTCTCCTTCACAAACCAGACAGATATAATGCGCCCATCATCATCCAATTTCAGCACAGGAGAAATCATATGACAGTCATTGAGACGTCTGTAAAGGTCAATAAGCCCGTCGAGCTGGTCTGGTCGTTCCTCACGAATCTCGAGAACCAGAAGAAACTGAGCACCTACATTACCGGCATCGAAGTCAGCGAACCGCTCAAGGTCGGGACGAAGTACAAGGTCGAGACGACGTCGATGGGGATGAAGAACGTCACGACGAACGAGGTCGTTTCGTTCGAGCCGAACCGGAAGTTTGGCGTCAAGACCCTGGCGGCGCCTCCCGCCTCGGATGTGACCAATACCTACGTCCTCGAACCCGACGGCGGCGGCACCAAACTCACCCTGCACATGGACGCAACCCTCGTCCCGGCCGGGATGCCCACCGTCCCCGGCATGGAAGACATGATGAAGACGCAGATGAAAGCCGGTTTCGACGCAACGATGGCGGCGATGAAGAAAGCCATCGAAGAATAAGTTTCCAGATCAAATCAAAACCTCCCGCACAGGAACCTGGCGGGAGGTTTTTGTTGTCAGTTACTTTCTGCGGGCATATAATGCAATATGAAGGTACTTAAGCGAAGTCTCTTCGCATAACACCCCCAAATTGGGGTCTTAAGCGACATTGCTTCGCTTAAGCCATAGTTAGGTGTTTCAACAAGTAAATGATGTATGAGGAGCATAGCACATGGACAATACTGCGATTGAGTTACGCTCAGGATCAAACAAAGAGTATAAGAAAGCCTTTGTGCTTGACCCCGATTCTCTTTATCGCCTCACTGGCATATTTGAAAAATACAAAGCAGAACTTAAGTGTCCATCATCGATAGTATTTCATGTAAGTCGTGACGATGAACTGTACTACGAAACAACAGAGATACAAAATGTTATTAGTGATCCAAATGTTGGTAAAAGAGCCATATTTTACTTTAGTATAGACATAAGAAGCGCAGACCCAAACAAAAAACCTCAACCATGGGAACGAGATTTTATTGTACGTGTCAATTTTCATAGAGACCGCCTCACAAAAGTGGGAATGTGGATAGATGCCGACGATCGTAAATGGGCATTGCTTTTAGCTGATGAATTAGATCCACAAATAGTACGATTGTTTAAATGCACACAGGTTCCTAATTGGCTATTAGTACTCTTCTATTTGTCCATAGGGACGATTGCCACCATTTGGATACCCAGATTAGTAGGCATTCATTATGTTCTTGATGTTTTACTAAACACGATAGCATTATTCATTTGGCCTGGACTCATAGTTCTTAGTATTTCGACATACAAAGCAAGCCGGTCAAATTGGCTAGCAAAAATCGTTGGTCCAGAGTCTGTATTTTTGTGGGGCGACCAATCCGATGAATATCTAAAAAGGGAAAGAATGAGAACCAATATTCTATGGGGAATAATTGTTGCATTTATCGTGTCGATAATAGCCAATGTAGCCACGAGTTTTATACTTAAATTTTAGGAACTACCTTGCCTTAAAGGACTTCTTATTGAGTAAAAAAAACACCTAACAATGCGTGCACCCGAACCCCGGCAACGTACGCCCCTGCGCCAGTAACGCAAACCGTTAGCCTGCCCCTTACACAACAAGTACACTATCTATCCAAGTTTTATTAGGAGCAAATCATGTCAGCAAATTTAGAGTCACAAATAAAATCTGCCGAAGAAGAATGGCTTGACCTTTGGAAAAGTGGACCTTCCCGTTTGCGTTGGAATAAAATCCCTTTGCAGGTTGGCGATATGGCTCCTGATTTTGAATTACAGGACTCAACAGGAGCCGCAGTGCATTTGCGCGACTTCTGGAATAACAAACCATCATTGCTTCTGTTCTGGCGGCACTATGGATGCAGTTGCGGGATTGATCGCGCAAAACGCCTGCAAAATGAATACTCCGACTATATTAAGTTAGGCGCAAATGTAGTTGTTATTGGACAGGGCGAGCCTGAACGTGCCGCCGCTTACATCCAAGAGCATAATTTACCATGTCCAGTGATGTGTGACCCAACCTACAAAGTGTATCAAGCCTATGACTTGCTTGAAGGCAAACCATCCCAGATTGTTTTCGACGCCCCCGATGAATTCCTGCAATGCAATATTGACGCTGGAACAAATTTGCAGAAATCCCGACACGGCACAGAACGTGCGGCAGTAGATAGTCCCTGGCAATTACCTGGAGAATTTGTAGTGGATAAAACAGGGATGATTCGCCTTGCTTATCGTTACCAGTATTGCGAAGATTGGTCGAACCCATTAGTATTAGTCGGAGCAATCAAGGAAGCGATTTGGGAAAACCAATAACGGACTTCAAATAAAAGCGGGCTACCGATTAACATCAGTATCAAGGGATAAGCAGTAAGAAGGCACCGATTGACAGCAGTAGTAACACGGCGTGCAGCATTTTTCTGGCTTCGAGTTTTTTCTGTGGCGCCAAGGCGGCATCCAAGCATCCCCTAACGGGGACCTTCGGGAGTGCATGCGGGGCAGTCCGCAAACCGTTGGGCGTTTCTTTCAATACATGCGAGAGTTGATAGGTTCAATCAAAGGAAGAAGCCATGACCACCACGACAACATATTGTGGAAACTGTAAGACTATACTCAGCGAGGCTCCAAACATTCCAGTTGAATTACATGTTCCTTGCCCATCATGTGGTTCCACAGGGCGCTTATTTGGCGTAATGAGTGATGGCTCGGTACAAATCCATTCCGAGCTAAAATACAAGGCAAAACGCGGCGGTAAGGATAAAGCCTTCATTCAAGGTGTCATCGGTGACAGCCTATTTCGAAAAATGGGGCGATGGATGCGCCTTGAGAGAGTTATTGACAGGCAGAATGACACTTACAAAGAAGTGGTTACGGATACAAAAACAGGAGAGGAAGTACATAGGAATGAAGAGCCTTTGAGCCAGCATATTGGTCATGGCGATGATAGAAAGAACAAGCTTACGAAGTAGAGTCATTCAATGGCGTATGTCTCTCTAGAATCAGAAGTTGATGATTCAGAGTGATGATAGTCAATTGCAGGCCACGCCCAACACAGCGTGCACCCGAACCCCGGCAAACTGCGCCGGGGCTGGCGTGGTGGGACTGCCGTCCTTGGGGACAGCGTGCGCGTTTTCAGGTGGTTTGCGTGGCTTGAAGTTGGTTCCGGCAAAGCGGCGTTGTCCCGTCCCACCCACCAGCGGGTAATGCAAACCGTTTGGCGGCAGGTCATATTCGAAATTCCAGTAGGTTTGGAAACTGGTATAAAGTGCCAGCTTGCTCCTGCGAATTGCAAGAAATAAAACGGAACGGTCAACGCGTGTAGGTCGTGAACAAGTCCGGAGAAAAAATGAAGACTAACCATTTCTCCAAGACCAATCATCAGGCATCTAAGGTGCCTCCCTCCAGATGGGCAAGGTTGTGGCCTAGGATTTTGGTGGTTATTGCCGTCGCCTTGATTTCTCTTGTCATCATCAAACCTTTAATCCGCCTAGGCTGGACAACGTACACCACTGACAACGCGGGATTGTTAGATGATTCGGTTGGCAATGTAATTTTCGATTCGAAGGGGCAAATTTGGGTTGGAACCGATGGAGGATTGAGTAAATTTACCCCCGATGGTCATTGGACGACTTACACCGCAAGTAATTCGGGGCTTTTAAATAATAAGGGGT
>JBGPNQ010000237.1:0-8303 GCA_041487615.1 Anaerolineae bacterium | reverse complement strand
CCAGATATAAGCGATACAGGTCGTGGATATCCCTCGGTACATCGTGGCAGACAATCGCTGTCGATTGCGCATCGTACTGCGGCAGACTTTCGGCAACCTTGACCACACGGATCAAATCTTCAGTTTCGGATGTCTTGTGCTCAAGTGTCTCCGGGATCAGGATTGCGACTCCCGATGAGCCTGGGTCGAACTGGACCGCGTCGCCTCCATACTGGACCCTGGAGTTGCCGTCGTAATCATAGAGATGGAACTGGCGAGGGACTGTCTCCAGCGCCTTCTTGACGATTGGCTCCGGGATCCGCACGACCATTGTTTCTTCATCCACTTGTGCGCCGGCATTCGTGAGCAACTCTCTGGCTTCGGGGTTCTGCACTTTGATGCCGGGCTTGATCATAAGCTGATAGGCCTCATCTATGATGCGGGCGATCAGTTCATTGTCGAGCAGGGATAGTTTGGGTTGCATGGTTGCTCCTTGGTGGTAATTGGTGAGTAGTAATTGGTAATTTGAGTCCTTTCGACTCACAAATCCAAAACTGATGTCATCTTGTGGCGACTCTAAATTACCAATCACCAATTACTACTTACAGGGAGTTCAGGCGGGTTGGTAATCTTCGAGTACGGGCAACTGTTCGAGGCCAGCCTTTTGACTGAGGTCGAGCATAAAGGCGTGGAGTCTACTTTCTTGGACGGGATCCAGCTCCGGTCGACGATAGGAGGCGAGCAGTTCGTTCACGCGGACC
Organism: Anaerolineae bacterium; assembly: GCA_041487615.1. Lineage (GTDB taxonomy): Bacteria > Chloroflexota > Anaerolineae > Anaerolineales > Villigracilaceae > Defluviilinea. Next base: position 7,563 of record JBGPNQ010000237.1, on the reverse strand, counting down.
TTGGCACGGCCGAAGGCGTCCAGTGATCCGGCAGCTTTCCAGGCACGAGTCGAGTCACGGTCAATGACACTGCTGGGCAAATGCTGTTCCTCGCGGAAGAGTTGCATGGTGATCTTCTGCTTGAGGAAATCGCCACCTTTGAAATTGATCTTCTCATCGTAAAAGCCTGTAGCGAGCGTTTCGGTGTGGAGTTTCACACCACCGAGCATACGTTTTGCCATGGCGATACCTTCAGCGTCGATCACGAGTTTTTCCGCACTGTGACAGGCGAGGAAATCCAACATGCCGGAACCGGAGATCATGTTGATACCACTCAATGCACCGATCATGGCACTGATTCCGCTTTCGAGACCCGCCTGTGCATCGACGAGTTTCGAGTCCGTTGCGCCGAGATAGGTGTGGGTGGGCATGTTGAGCGTCTTTGCAACCTGGGCATACGAACAATCGAGCATGGCAGTTTCCACCGCACCCATCGGAGTTGCCCCTTTGCGCATGTCGAAGATCGCGGCCGCGCCGCCCCAAACGATGGGAGAACCTGCATGCGCGAGCTGATGGATGGTGATGCCCGCCAGACATTCAGCGGTATGCTGTGTAATCGTGCCCAGCATGGTGACCGGAGCCGCCGCACCAGAAAGTGGAACGGACACTATTTCGGCGGGGATGCCTGCGCGCGCGAGAGCGATCAAGTTGCCGGAACCGAAGTTGCTCCAGATGAGCGGCGGGGCGGGGCACACGTCAAAGATGGCGCGCGGTTTTTCGCGTGCAGCTTCTGGACTGCCCGCAAACGTCGCGAGCATATCGATCATTTCCTGGACGGTCTTATTTGTGAACGCGCCCGTAACGATCGGCTTTTTGGAATACAGCAATACAAGATACAGGCGATAAGAGTCTTGAATGTCTTTGGGAACTTCGTGACAAATGACGGCGGTGGACTGCGCGTCATATTGGGGAAGCTGCTCTGCAACCTTAAGCAGGCGGATCAAATGCGATGTTTCGGTAGTGTCATGCTCAAGGGTCTCGGGATTGAGCATGGCGATACCTGATGAACCCGGGTCGAAGTGGACCGAGTCGCCGCCATAATGAACCGTTGGATTGCCATCGTAATCGTATAAATAAAATTCCCGCGGCACGCTTTCCAACGCCTTATGGACAAGCGAAGCGGGAATTCCGATAACCTGGTTTTCAGGGTAGAGTTTTGCGCCTACCGCAGCCAGCAAGTCCCGCGCTTCAGGGTTCTGGACCTTGATGCCGGGGCACTGCAGAAGCTCGTAGGCTTCCTCCAGAATTCGAGCAATGAGTTCGTCGCTGAGGAGTGTGAGTTTCGGTTGCATAAGACACCTCTAAATTGAATGTGCATCTCTTTGGCGAAAGAGAGCGGATAACATTGGTGGTCGAGTGGGCTGAGTGTTTTTCTCAGCCCGTATCGAGACCACCTTGTAAGCAGTTTTCTTTAGTTGCCTGTTGGTTTCGATACGCCCCGCACAAGCATGCGGGGCTACTCAACCAACGAATTTACTTTTCAACCGACTTGATAATCTTTTCCATCTCAGCGCTGATCTTCGGATCAAGCGTTTCAGGCTGGTGTTCCAGCATGATCTTGCGAGCCTTGGCGGTTGCCCAATCGCGCGCGTCATCCTTCTTCGATTCCCACTCACTGTAGGGCCGGCGGTCCATGTATTGGGGCATGAACAACTCACGCATATGCTTGCGAGTATGTTTCTGTGCAAGATAGTGCCCGCCGGGTCCCACATTTGCGATCGTATCCAATGCCAGTGTTTCCTCATTTACTTCGATGCCCTGCATCATCTTGTGGATGATGGAGAAGATCTCACAGTCCATCATCATCTCGGCATACGACCAGATTCTGCTTCCATGCAGAAACCCGCATCCCAGCAGCATATCGGACATGACGATGCTTGCCATGAACGTGGACAGACTTCCGTCAATGCCAGCCTGCCAGTTGGGTTCCTTCGCACCTGTTGCAAACGCACCCATCGAAAGCGGAATGTTGTAAAAGTCCGAGAGCACATTGGTCGCCGCGCCGAAGAGATAATCTTCGGGTCCGCCGCCTGTGTAGCATCCCAGGCGCAGATCAGAAGCAGTCTGTGCGGCTGCGTAAAAGACAGGTGCTCCCGGGTAAGCCAGTTGCAATAACGCGGTCGCGGCGATCACTTCTGCATTGCCGACAGCAAGATTACCTGCCATCGTTACAGGACCTGTCGTTAAGCAGGACGCCATCGTCATGAATCCTGTAGGGATTCCATGCTCCGCCGCGATCAAGGCTGCATCGAGACTGCCGCCATCATGTCCAAGTGGGGGAGCGGTGCATTGCATCAGTGAGAGGACCGGCCGTTGTTTTAGTTTGTCCTTGCCACCCGCGATCAATGCTGCCATTTCCATCGCGGCCCGAGCTTCATGCACGTTGTAGATGGACTCCGTCTGCACGTGCTTGGTGGAGTTCTCCCAAACGGCCTTGATCTCATGCAGTCCACGCGCTTCGACGGGTGCATCCTGGGCAGAGACCGCGACCCAATGGAACGCGACTTCCTCCGTCGCGTCAGCCACGCGGGCGATCTCCTGGACGTCGCTCAGGCATGAGGTCCGCTTTTGACCGGTGTGGATGTCGATCACTTCCACACCGCAGCCATCCGTTCCCAGAAAGACGTGGTTGCCATCCAGCGGCAAATCCTGTCCCGGATCGCGCGCCGCGAGCGAATATGCAGGCGGACATTTCTTCAATGCCTCTTCGATCACATCGCCTTTGACGCGCACGATCTTCTTCTCGCGGTCGACGGTCGCTCCGTTGGCTTCCCATATCTCCAGCGCACGCTGTGATGGGAACCGTACGCCGACGTGTTCGATGATCCACAATGTGGCTTCGTGGATCTTCTTGACTTCTTCAGTTGTTAAGATTTCAAGTTTTAGCTTTGGATTGCTAATTGACTTTATGTTCTTCGACATAGTGCCCTCCCGAGGACCATATCTCTGCTCTCTCGTCATTGGTTTACTTCGGTGGTCGAGTAGCCCCATGTTCGTCGGGGCGCATCGAGACCACCAGTTTTCAAGAAATATCTTGTTGATATGTAACGTCTGGTCTCGACACCTGCACTGCACCAAACGCAGTGCGGTGCAAGTGTACGTCCCGCGAAAACCGTACGGGACTACTCGACCAGCGGATTACTCTTTTCCCATCAATTGCTTGGCAAGTTTGACGGCGCCAACGGCATCTTCAGAAGTGCCGTCCGCTTTGATCTTCTCGGCCCAATCTTTTGTGATCGGAGCGCCGCCCACCATCACCTTGATGCGTGGACGTAAACCTTCCTTGTCCAACTCCTCGATCACTTCGCGCTGGCGGACCATCGTGGTGGTGAGCAACGCGCTCATGCCGATGATCTGCGCGTCGATCTCCAGCGCCTTGCCGATGATCTTTTCGGCAGGCTGGTCCACGCCCAGATCGGTCACTTCAAAGCCCGAGGCCGCCAGCATGGTTCCCACGAGGGTCTTGCCTATTTCGTGAATATCACCTTCGACAGTTGCGAGCACCACACGTCCCATGATCTCACGCGCTTCACCGAGTTTCAACAACTCGGGTTCGAGTACCGCGACGGCAGCTTTCATCGCCTCACCTGCCATTACCAGTTCTGGCAGGAATGCTTCACCCTTGCCGAACTGGTCGCCGATGTAATTGACGCCCACCACGAATCCTTTTGTGATCGTATCGAGTGGGTGCATCTGCAATTCGAGGGATTTCTGCGCCAGTTCAACGGCCTGCTCCGATTCGCCATCAATGATGCTTTGCGCCATTGCTTTGTAGAGTTCTTCAGACATACGCAATCTCCTTATTTCTTTGATTTCTTCATCAGGGGTGAAACCTGTTCTTCTTTTTCACGCAAGTATTCTGCGGGAATATCCAGGTATTCTTCGAGCCACTTTCCCGATTCCATTACATGCTCAATGGATTTTTGTGCCGCCCGGTCTGCGTCACCTTTTTTCAGCGCATCCACGATGGCAACATGTTCCTTGTACGTGCGCATCATGCTGTCTGCGAGTATTTCCGGATAACGGAACAGCGCCTCATACAACAGCCAATCGGGAAATGCATTGGAGACGACCGCGTATAACTTGATGAGCAGGTCGTTCTTTGTGGATTCCGCGATGGCAGAATGGAACTCACGACTTGACTTTCGTTCTGTGGATACATCCTTAAGCGACTCATGCTTCTTCATCTCTTCAAGCGTTCTTTCCAGGCCGGCAACCTGCTCCCGAGTGATGTTCTTCGCTGCCTCCTGGGCGATGACCGCTTCGAGGAAGAGCCGCAATCCATAGGCTTCCACAACATCCTTGGTGGACATCTCACGGACGCGCACGCCTCGATAGGGGACACGCTCCGCCAGCCCCGCCGAGACGAGCAGGTCCAGTCCCTCGCGAACGGGGGTCATGCTGACGCCGAGCTGCGTGGCGATATCGTCCTGTCTCAGCCAGTCACCGGGTTTGTACGTGCCGGAGATGATTTTCTCGTGCAAAACATCAAAAATATCCTCTTTGAGAGGCCTTTTTTGAATTAATTCGGATTCTACAGGCAGGGGAGTACTTATCATCGGATACCTTTCGGGTATCGACGATTATAAATTATATATAATTTTTAGTACAGGAAATTTCGAGGAAAACGATGGTGATAATCGTCACTTCTTTACGGCTTCTGATTGTCTATATAAATGATGCTCGTTGATGTATTCGAATACCGGACTAGGAAGATAGTAGCGATAGGGACGTCCGTCCGCTACGCGATTCCTGATCTCGCGTGATGCTATCTCGAGCAGCGGCGCATCCACATAATGGACCTTGGAGCTGATGCCGGGTAATCTGCTTTCCAACTCGTCCAGGTTTGGCACCTCTCCAGGACGTCGCATCACCCCCACCCAGTGACAGGCATACAACAACTCTTTCGGTTTATGCCAGGTCGGCAAATCACGTAATGAGTCCCCGCCGAGGATCGGGTTGATGTCTGCATCAGGGTATTGATCGGCGATGTACTGAACCGTATCAAGTGTGTAGTGCGGACCGGGCCGATCCAGTTCGACGCGGGAAAGTTCGAATTTCGGGTTATCTCCTATCGCAAGATTTACCATCGCCAGTCGGTGTTCAACCGCGGTAATGACTTGATCTTGTTTGTGAGGAGGGTCAGGGGTCAATACCCACAACAGGCGGTTGAGCCCAAGTTGGGAGTAAGCTTCAGAAGCGAGAATGAGATGACCGAGATGCGGCGGGTCGAACGTTCCACCGAAGATACCGATCTGTTCGCGTGCCATGCTGAAAGTATAACTTATTCCCCTCTCCCATTGACAGAGGGGCAGGGGTGAGGGCAAATGGTATACTCGCGCCCAGGAATTCCCAAAGTTCCTGGTTGCGCCGAGGACGGCGCAGAGAGCATAGACCATGAATCAAACATTCGATGCCATCGTCATTGGCGCAGGCGTGATGGGCGCCAGTATCGCCTTTCACCTCGCCGAGCGCGGACTCAAAGTCGCCGTCCTCGAACGGAATGTCACCGCTTCGGGCGCGACCGGTCATTCGAGCGGCCTCGTCCGCATGCACTACGACCTCGTCGCTGAATCCGAATTGACCTTCGCCAGTTACAAACACTACTTCAGCAACTGGAAGGATCGCGTTGGCGGGGAATGTGGATTCATGCAAACCGGCTTTATGCAGATCGCCAAACGTGAGCATGAAGAAAAACTACGCGGCAACGTCGCCAACCAACAGCGCATCGGCATCAATACATCTATCATCTCGGCGGACGATGTAAAAAAACTGGTCCCTGATTTCCTTACGGACCAGTTCGACTTCGCCGCCTACGAACCCGATTCCGGTTATGCCGATGCGACCTTGACCACTAACTCGTTCATCGAAGCCGCCAAACGGGACGGCGCAACGTTGGTTCAAAATTGCGAAGTGACCGCCATCCATACCTCGGGCGGAGCCGTAAAAGGCGTCAGTACCACCAAAGGTGAATTTGCGGCGCCAACAGTTATCAGCGCGGCAGGAGCGTGGGCGAAGCATGTCGCAAAACTCGCCGATGTCGATATCCCGCTTGAGACGTGGACTCATGATGTGGCGTTCCTCCATCGCCCGCCGTCGCTTGGCAAAATCCCCGCGGTGATCGACGACACCATCAACTGCTACTTTCGCCCCGAGGGCAGTGCGCTGATCCTTGCCGCCGGCGAAGATGAAAGCCTGCGCGGCGAAGCGCCCGATGCCGAAGACCAAACGCCCACGCCCACCTTCCTTGAGAAACTCATTGATGCGATGGTTCAACGCATCCCGAAAATCGAAGAGAGCGGCTTGCATTCCATCCACGTGGGGCGCGATGGAATCACTCCCGACCAACGCGCCATCTACAGTCCGGCGGGTCCCGACGGTTTCTATCTCGCCTGCGGCTTGAGCGGCACCGGCTTCAAGACCTCCCCCGCCGCGGGTGCCAGTTTGGTTGAGTTGATACTCGACGGCGCGCCCAAAACCGTGGATATTACCCCCTTCCGTTTTGGACGTTTCGCCGAAGGACAATTGCTCGAAGGCGAATACGGCTACGGACATATTTGGAAATAACATTCAACAGGAAATCTTATGAGTACAAAATCCCGATATGAGGAACTCAAACGGCAGATCCATTTTCACAATCATCGTTATCACGTCATGGATTCTCCCATTATTAGCGACGTGGAATTTGACAAGCTTTTAGTGGAATTGAGGCAAATCGAGGCCGACCATCCGGATTGGGTCACCTCCGACTCGCCAACGCTGCGCGCGGGTGCCAAGCCTGCTGACCGTTTCACCAAGGTCCGCCACCCTGCGCCGATTCTCTCGCTGGCAAATGCCTTCGGGGCGGATGATGCGCGCGGCTGGTTTGAACGTGTTGTCCGCATTGACGACCGCGTGGAAAAGGCAAAGTTCGTGGTCGAGCCAAAGATCGATGGTCTGTCTGTCGTCCTACATTATCGGGATGGATTGTTCGTCCAGGGTGCCACCCGCGGTGACGGGGAAATCGGTGAGGACATCACTGCCAATCTAAGGACTGTACAAGCAATTCCTTTGAGGATACCCGTTGAGACCATTGACAGTGGACGAAAGACCGAAATACCGTCCACCGTCCACCGTCCACCTGCTTATCTGGTCGTCAGAGGCGAAGCATTCATGCCCATTCAAGAGTTTGAAGAGTTGAATCGCAAGCTCGAAGAGGCTGGTCAAAAGACTTATCTCAATCCAAGAAATACAGCCGCGGGATCCTTGCGCCAACTCGATCCCACGTTGACCGCTTCCCGTCCGCTAACGTTGCTGGTCTATCAGATCATCCACTCCGAAGGCGGCAAGGTCCCCACCTCGCAATGGGAATTGTTGGAATATCTGAGGTCGCTTGGTTTTCCCATAACCAACATTGCCAAACGTTTCGATAATATCGAGGATGCGATCGCGTACACATTGACGTGGGACAAACGCCGCGATGAATTGCCTTATGAAGCAGATGGCATGGTTATCAAGATCGATGATTTGAAATTGGCAGCCGAT
>JBGPNQ010000236.1:0-8334 GCA_041487615.1 Anaerolineae bacterium | reverse complement strand
TGCTGGAGCACTTCCTCAACGTGAGAGCGAATTTCGGCCGAACGGCTTGAATCGGTCAAGCACGTGTGAATATCCTTGATGGCATCCCACAATAACTGCGACGACAATAAATTCTTGAGGGTCTTGTGCTCGGGGACACCATAACCGGTCTCTTCGCTTGCCAATTTGCCAAGCGTTGCTGATGCATCCGCCGCGGCTTGCGCCATCGCCGCGCAGACGCGGTCCACTTCGGCTTGCGTGGCATGCAAGAACTTGCGCTGTGCATCACGCGCCTGGATCGCCAGCGTGCGGGCTTCCTGGATGGAGAGCAGATCTTTATCGAGTTCAGCCATAGTGTGTCCTTATGTCATTGCGAGCCCCGAGCCTCAAATGGCGAGTGGGCGAAGCAATCTCAATGTTATGAGGAGATTGCTTCGTCGCCCGATGAGCTCCTCGCAATGACATGTTAATAGTTAATCGGATTGCTCGCTACCTCTAGGACTTTATTTTGAAACGCCATCGCCGCGGCTTTGCAGGCGGGCTGGTCACCGGTGAGCATCACGCCCATGTAATTGGTTTCAGAAGGCGGCATGGTCAACGCGACAATGCTGACATTCGCAGATTTGAGAGCGGCATCGAGCGCGACCAAACCTTCGTTCGGTGTGGCCACAAGATAGGCAATCGGCGATCCGAGCGGGATATTGCAGACACCTGAAAGATAGGAACCTGTCCTCGAAATGACATGCGGGAAAAACGCAATGGAATCATCATCGTTCGCAGAATACCAGATCGCTTTGGTCTTGATGTAATCCACCGCGGCGTTGAGACCAGCTCGGACTTCGGCGGGGTCGGGTCCTGCTAAAATCGCCATGATCTCGCCTGACCATTTTCCTGATGTGTGTTTAGCACCCGCATAGAACGACCGGGCATAGACTACTTCCACATTTGCCATTTTGGTGGCTTCATCAATGGCAACATAAGTCGCATCATCGTTATCCACACTGATGAGACCGATGGAGCGTTGGTCATCGCGCAGTTTGAGATGTTCCGCGAAATTGCGATCCACCTGCGGGATGAGTTGCACTGCGAGTGGAGTGCCGTAGATTGGGTCGAGGATTGCCATAATTATTAGTTCCTCGGTGGTCGAGTAGGCGGTGTTCGTCCGCCGTATCGAGACCACCAGTAAGCAAAAGTATTTTTGTTAGCGATGGTCTCGATATGCCCTTCGCAACGAACGCTCAGGACTACTCGACCATCGAAGTGTTCTTATTACTTTATCATCTTCAACTTCACACCAGAGGCCTGGTTCTTGCGCATCTTCTGCGCGATCTGAACAACGAACGCGCCGCCTTCCAGCGGATTGGTGCCACCGTTCTCGAAGATATTACAGATCACATCGCGGTCGGCATCGGTGTCGCCATATTTAGGCTTGTAGCCCATGTAGGCGCTCATGGACTCGGCACGGCCCAATCCGGGGCGCTCGCCGATGAGCAGGATCACCACATCCGGCTTGATCAGTTCGCCGACATCGTTCATCACGCCGACACGCGCATATTTGATGAAGAACGGCGTGCCGAACGTCAGCCCCGCGGTTTGCACACCTTGCTTGATGACGGGAAATATCTGTCGCAGGTTGGCTTCGATTGCAGCGGCGGAAAGTCCATCACCGACCGCCAGTTGAATGTTGACGTTCTTCTGGCACTTTTCATTGATTATACGTTTGGCTTCGTCATTAAGTAAACGTCCAAGATCGGGGCGCAGGAGATATTCCTGCTTGCCGCCGGTAATTTTAGTTTGAACGGTGAACAGGTTGTATTCATCGAGAAGTTTTTGATCAACATCGCGAAAAAGGGCATCCTGTGTTACCGCGTGGTCGCCCTGGAAGAGAAGTAACTCGGCTGTGGTATAACGCGGACCGGCACGCCCCACTCCGATGCGGGCAGTAGTGGATGCCATGAGGGCGCGCAGTCCATCTGCATCTTTGGGATTCTTGACACGTGGTGTGGTGCGGGAAAGGGTTGGATCGGGGAGGTCAATGGTAATGTTAGCGGTTGAGGTCGCGGCACGCGTTTTTACGGGAATTACCGAAGGTGAAGCTAAATTTGTCGAACCGGCGGCGGGCGCGGCTGAGCCCGAGGCGGTCGGTTTCACCGCTCCCGAGGATTTCAGTTCGCGGACAATTGCATCTACGATCGCATTAAGTTTGGCATCATCCATAAGTTATCTCCATATGTCATTGCGAGGAGCCTTCGTTGCGACGAAGCAATCTCATGTTGCAAGGAGATGGCTTCGCCCACTCGCCATTTAAGGCTCGGGGCTCGCAATGACATTAACGTTTCAAGAAGAATGAAGGATCACCCGCTTTATCGGTGAGGACGCCATCTTTCATCAGTCCCAAATCGACCATCCATTTTTCAAATTCGGGTGCAGGACGCAAATTGAAGAGCTGACGAAGCGTGGGTGCATCATGATAGGACGTGGATTGATACGAAAGCATCGAGTCATCGCCCATCGGCAAGCCCATGAAATAATTGCAGCCCGCGGCGGTGAGCATGACCGCGAGATTCTCGATGGCGTTCTGGTCGGCGCGGGCGTGATTGGTATAACAGGCATCCACGCCCATCGAGATGCCGGTGAGCTTGCCCATGAAATGATCTTCGAGTCCGGCGCGTTGGATCTGGCGCGCATCATAAAGATATTCGGGACCGATGAAGCCGACGACAGTGTTGACTTGATAGGGACTATAGCGTTTGGCAAAGCCATAACAACGCGCTTCGAGCACGAGTTGATCCCAGCCGTTGTGGGCTTCCGCGGAAAGTTCCGCGCCCTGACCGGTTTCAAAATACATGAAGTTTGGACCTTTGGGGTAACAATGCTTCTTTGCGAGTTCATAGGCTTCATCCATCATGCCGACAGAGATGCCGAACGAATCATTTCCTTTTTGCGAACCTGCCAGAGATTGAAAGACAAGCCCGACCGGCGAACCGGATTGCAGACACTTCATTTGAGTCGTCACATGAGAAAGCACACAGTTTTGCGTGGGGATGTTCCAGGTCTTGATGACGTCATAGCTCATATCGAGCAGACGCGAGACCGAGCCGTATGAGTCATCGACTGGGTTGATGCCGATGACCGAGTCACCCGAACCGTAGGATAAGCCTTCGTAAATTTCTGCGCGGATACCTTCGGGTGAGTCGGTGGGATGATTGGGCTGATTGCGCGAGGATAAAGTCCCGGGTTTGCCAATGGTATTGTTGCAATAGGCTGTGACGGGTATCTTCTTGGCGGCGTACATCAGATCGAGATTGGACATCAGCTTCACCACGCCTGCGATCATCTCGGCAGTGAGTCCGTTCGAGGCGCGGCGAATCATATCGGTGGTGGTGGTGTCAGCGAGTATCCATTCGCGAAACTCCCCCACTGTCTTATCTTTGATCTCGTTGTAAATGGATTGATCTACCGCATCGTGAATGACCCGCGTGATTTCATCTTCTTCATAAGGCACGGCCGGATTATCGTGCAGAACCCACATGGGCACTTGCGCAAGGACAAGTTTCGCGGCGACGCGTTCAGCGGTGGTCTCTGCAGCGACTCCTGCAAGATGGTCGCCGGATTTCTCCTCGTTGGCTTTGCCCATAAGGAGACGGATATCAGGGAATTCGTAGGTTTTACCGTGCAGTTTCGTTCTTAGGAGCATAATGAGTCCTTTTACCACGAAGTGTCACAAAGAACACAAAGGAAAGAAGAAAGACGTTTTCAGATTTTCACAGGTTCTATCTCAGTCAAAACAACTGGTAATCCATTTCTCAAGGTATTTTGAATTTCAGCAACTGTATCGGTAAATTTCATCATCTCACGAATCTCATCTTCACTGGCTTGAGCAAAAACTTTGGCACGATACGTCACGTTTTTGGCTGGCTCGCCTTCCGCGCCGAAGTTACCTTCCACATTCACTTCGACGCGTTCCACCTTGATATTCCGTTTCGCGGCTTCGCGGTAGATGTCATTACAATAACAGGATGCCAGTGCCAGGAACAATAACTCGCCTCCATTCGCGCTGGAGCCATAGCCCGTTGACTTTGGAGGGATGACAATCGAGTGGACATTGTCGTTCGTTTGCAATGTCACCTGGTGGTTGTCTTTACTGTTTTCTATTTTTGCACTTATTTTCATAATCTTTTCACTCCGTCATTGCGAGCCCGAAGGGCGAAGCAATCTCCTATTAGGTTCGAGATTGCTTCGTCGGGCGAAGCCCTCCTCGCAATGACAGACAATGGCTAGTGATAAAAAATCAACGTCTTTACGCTCAACGGGACGACGCGTCCGTCCATGAGCGGCGTGCCGATGTCAATATAATCGCCTTCCGATAAGCCGACCTGGTCAATTACCAATAATGCGCGTGAGGGAGCGAGTCCCTTCACGGTTTGACCGAGTGCCTGGGCGTAATCGCGTTCGATGATGGCGATAAGAGGTCTGTCGCTAGGCATTGTATTGGCAAAATCCTTTAATCCATTTGCAAGTTGTGTCAGTGATTCATAGTCCAGGGATTTATCAAGCTCCAACGCAATCGCGAATGGATCGGTGGCGAGGTTGACGTCCCATCGGGTTACAGCTTCGGTGATGCTCCTCGAAACGGAAGCGGGTTCCAGTGTTGCAGTGAGCACAGGTCGTATCACAGGCACGTTCTTCAATGGCAAAATTTCTCGCTCTGCCCAGATCGTGGAGCCTGAGAGTGTCACCGTCTGCGTGCTGGCTCCCAGCACCGTTGCGCGGACTGTCTCGGATGGCGGGACAATCGTATACGCATTCAACACCGCGTGCTTGCGCAAGGACTCCGCCAGCAGAGGGCCCACGTCATCGTGTATCGTCACATCACTCACGGAGTTGATCGGAATCGGGTTGTAGTAATAATGCCCGATGCCGCCGGAGAGCATCAACACCGAACCTTTGCCCGAAACACCGACTGGCGGAGTTAGATAGATTCTTTGCGCCAGCGGCGAGTTCGTGCCTTCGATCAATTCAACGGTCATATCTGCCATGCGATCGGTGAAGCGACGCAGATCATCAAGTGATGGCGAGTCTCCAATCTCCAATTTCAAACCAATATCATTCAGAATATGCTTACCAGGTTCAGCAATATGACGTACGTGACCAGTTGAATTCTCAACCTCTAAGATACGTCCGCCATAATTCATTGCCGCGGCGCCGATCAAGTTTCCAGTCCGGAACGTGGCGCTGTTTGCGCTCCCGCCGCCGATGTCAACGTTCGTCACGGTGGCGTAATTCTTCTGCGAATATTGCGCTGCGCCGGCGCCCTTGCCTGCAATCAAACTTTCAACGTTCGGTCCTGCAACACTGACCACGAACTCACCAGCCAGTCCCGATAAGGCTCGCAGAATTTCATCCGCATTCTTTTTCTTGGCGGTTTCACCGGTGATGATGACAGCTCCGGTTTCAACCTGGCTCGGGTCAACACCCGCAGCTCCGTATTCACGGCGAACAATTTCATTTAACCTGTTCGCGTCGATGGTTTCAAAATCGATCAACGGCGTAAAGACAATCGGACTTTGGTAAATCACTTTTCGATCGGTGATATCGATGCGCGGGATTTGTCCTGGGCGCGAGACATCCTGCAAATTGAGACGCGAAAAGACGATTTGCGTGGTGGTCGTTCCAACATCCACACCGACGGAGAGGAGGTCTCGTGAATCACTCATAAATAATATCTGTCACTGCGAGGAGGGCCTTCGCCTGACGAAGCAGTCTCCCAATATACACGGAGATTGCTTCGGGCAAAAGACCATCGCCCTCGCAATGACATAACCTACTCTTTCCGATAGGTAACCTTGCCGCTCATTTCGAGCGAGTCGATGACGCCGACAATGACCGCGTCCACGGGAGCGTTATTGGTCTGGGAGGTAAATCGGGCGGAGGAACCATCGGTGACCATCACCAGGTCGCCCGTCCCCGCGCTCACGGTATCCACCGCGATATAGGGTTCACCCGTAGGCTTTCCCGCGGTATCCGCGTTCCGCACGATAAGCAGTTTTCGCCCCCGTATAACTTCATCTTTGATCGTTGAAACGGTCGAACCGATGACGAGCGCAATTTGCATATTGACTCCAATTTTCTCACCACAAACCCCGCCATGCGGGGCGAAGGTTTAAGACTTTGCTTTGTGTTCCTTGGTGACCCTTTGTGGTGAGCAATGTCTTCGGCTTACTATTGAACTTTACCATGACTCACGGTTGTATGACAAGTTTTACCGGCTCGCCCGTGAAATCCACTTTCTCGACCCATTCGCCGCTCAGGTTCAACGAAGTATTTGCGTTCAGGCGGCTCCATCGCTTTTGATACAAAACACGCCCATCCTGAATGAGTTGCAGATATACATTCTGACGGAATTCATTGGACCGGAATCGGAATCCCTTCACACGGACGTCCGGACTCAACACATTCGGACAGATCCACTCAAGTGGCGCCTCAGGTTGCACCTCAAGCCTGCTCGCTGGCCAATTGGCATTTTCCAACCACTGAGCCATCGACCGCGCCGCGCCGCGCCCCTCAAGCGCTGCCCAATCTGCGGTCTCGACGCCGCGCAAGAGATTCCCTGCGGCAAAGACTCCTGTTTGAGATGTACGGAGCAACGAATCCACTTGCGGACCAAGTGATGGTTTGCCCGTTTGCACATCTCCCCTTCTTGCCAGTTCATTCTCCGGAATCCAATCGCCGGTGAAAACGACGGTATCGCATTCGATTGTCTGTGTCTTGCCAGACTCTACATTTGTGACATCAATTCCTTCCACCCGTTGGCGACCAAGGATATTCGATACTCGAGTATTCGTCAGGATCGATGCTCGCGCGAGAATATTCGCATACAAAATTTTCGCAGGCAGGAAGATAGGCAGATATAGTTGATGATACGGAAGCTCTGTGACCATCCCGACCACTTTCACACCTGCGTGTAAGAGAGTTGTCACAACCGACAGACTGACAACTTCCGCCCCAACGATCACCGCGCGTTTCCCAACAGGCAAACCTTGTTCATAGACGAATCTCTGTAGTGAGCCTGTTGTGAATACTCCCTGTGGGCGATGACCGGGTATCAATCTCGCTGACCGTGGTCGTTCGCGCACACCTGTCGCCAATAAAACAGATTTTGCTTCGATGCTTCCAAGTCCATCCGGGGAAGTAAACTTAAGCGCGACATATCCCCCTCTCCTGCTGGGAGAGGGGTTAGGGGTGAGGGCGGTAATCGTCGTATTCGTATGAACTTTTATTCCCGCCTGTTCTGCCAGCTCACGATATCTACGTGCGTAATTTGGTCCCGTCATCACGCGGCGTAAATCAGTAAGACCAAAACCGATATGCCCACACATACGCGGAATCCCGCCTGCTTCCGATTCGCGTTCGGCAATGACAATGTCGTTTACGCCAAGTTTTTTTAGTTCCAGTGCGGCAGCAAGGCCGGCGGGGCCTGCACCAACGATTAATACGTCCGTCATTGCGAGCGTCCTTTGCGAAGCAACCCTCGGCGTACGAGGAGATTGCTCCCCGGCAGCGACCAACCGGGGCGGTGTCGTCGCTGTCGCTCCTCGCAATGACATTACCAAACTCGCCTGGCAATTAAACCCCTGACATCTCCCCTGCATGGCGCGGGTTCGTCTGCGCAGAGCGTCCAATGTCGTGGCGGAGATAACAGAATCCACCGCGTCGTTTAATTCACCCAGTGACACGCGCTCGCAATGGCAGATAATCTTTCCATAATCAGAATTCTTTTGTATCCGTTCAGCGTTTTGATACGGACGTATGAACGCCTCACCTATATTTGGCATTTTGATGGTTTTGAATGCAGGCTTATGCTTTAGTTCAACACCACCCTCTTTTAATAAATCAGCTACATATTCAGCAATCCCCAGACTTGCCGAGATCCCCGTGGAACGGATGCCGCCGACACAGATATATTTTTGTTCCGCATGAAGCGCGATTTGATAATCACTGTGCTCCGTTGCGGCGCGCAGACCAGCGTATGTGGCAGTTACTTCCTCCTCGAGTAGCTCAGGCAAAATCTTCTTCCCCTTTTCCAGCAGTCTTTGCAGCCCATCTGCGCTGGTATTCGTTGCGGTTTTATCAGACAAATCCTGCGCAGTAGGACCCAACAATATATTTCCATAAACCGTCGGGCTGATCAACACACCTTTTGTTGTTGCAGTGGGAACAGGAAGCAAGACATGATTGACGAGCGGACGTGCCAATTTATCGTAGACGATCAACTCCCCGCGCCGCGGCGTGACCTTGAAGTTCTCATGTCCAAAGTGATTGTTGATCTCATCAGAATACAATCCCGCCGCATTG
>JBGPNQ010000235.1:0-8334 GCA_041487615.1 Anaerolineae bacterium | reverse complement strand
TCGGATGACACTTTTGTAAGGGTTCCTTGTTTCAAAACAAGCCAAAAACGAGGGATGCCGATTTACCTCCCTACTATCGCCTGGCTGCGGGCACGGAGTGCAGAGAGTCTTTGGCGAAGTTTTGCCAGGGTCGCTTCACTTTTATCAATTCGTGCGCCCTCGGCATGGACATATCGTATGTAGGGTGTAATTCCATCCTTCAGGCGGGCAACGGCATTTTGAGCCTCTTGATTAAACGAAGTCGTCAGAGTCTCAAGCAGATTCGTCCTCAGTTTTTTCATCTTCTCTTTGAAATTATCCTTCGCCTGTTTGCGCTTATACGGGATGACAAAGAAGCCGACGATGGCGAGTGTGCCCGCTGCAACGATGCCTGTTATATCCAGGCTGGAGGAGAGCACCGCGGCCGTGACCAGGGCTCCGAGTCCCACAGCACCCACCTCCAACAGCGCGGTCTGGGCTACAGCGATCTCGACATGTGCCGCCAGTTCACTCGCTTCGCGGTCGCGGTCATACGTTTCGACGATGCGCTGGACCGTTTTGCCCATTGTATCGATCAATTCACGGCGACGCATTTCGCGTGGTTCAATTCCTTCGCCAACGATGTGCTCCATATGCAGGGCGCGACGTCGCTGTACATAAGTCATTACCCGCTGCCATTCCTGCAAATCCTTCTGTACCAGCCAGTCGATCAGGCGCTGGACCTGCTCTTCGATCTGCTGCGGCACATCCGTCAGCACCTTCTTTTCGAACTGCGCGCGGACCTTATCGCCGCGTATCAATTCCTGGATCCTGGTAAGGCGCATGGTGGTATCGAAAAAATCGAGGCCACGCTGCTCGAGTCGATGCAGGATGTTTTCCACTTCTGCCAGCCGCGGTCGAAGTTCATTTTGCAGATCGCGTTCATAATCTTGGACCGTGGATTCCAAAGAGGCGGCAGTTTGCAGATCCTCTTTGATATCCTCTGCCAGGGTTTGTGTCGCGCCCGCAGCTTGTGCAACCAGGTTATCTACGACCCCCAATGGATTGTTGAACTTCAATTGAAGTCGTTCGTTATCATCGAGCGTGGAATTAATATATTGCTCGAGTACATCCAGTCCACTAGCGGCTCGAAAGCGGGCACGTAGTTCCGGATCGGTTTCCAAAAACGCGCGTTGAGCGGACCGCGCTGAAACCGGGAAGAACTCGGGCGTATCCTTCAGAACAATTGTGGCGTGTTTCAGGACAAAGGATCGGATTTCCTCCAGAGCCGACTGGCTTTCGAGGATATCTGCCTTGTTCAACACCAGGACGATTTTTTTGCCCCACGCCAGAATGCGCTCGAGGAACTGCCGTTCGCTCTCCGTGAGCGGATGATCCGCGGACGTGGTGAACAATACCAGGTCACTGCGTGGGACGAATTCCTCGGTCAATCGTTCATGATAACGGATGACAGCATTGGTCCCCGGTGTATCCACAATATTGAGTTCCTTGAGCAAAGGCAGTGGATACGTGTAGATGGAAAAATTCTCATCCATAACCTGCTCGGCGACTTGTTCACCCCACTTCACCAATGTCACGCGTGAGGTCGTGGGCGTTGCTCCTTCGAGGAGAACCTTTTCACCCAATAGCGCATTGACGAGGGCGCTCTTCCCGGCATTGAATTCACCAACAACCACCATCAGAAATAATTCATCCAGTTGCAGGATGGCATCCTGAAGTGTTGCCAGTGCCTCCCGCGGCATATCGATTTCTGCCAGCGCGAGTTTAATCTCAGACAGCGCTTCTTTTTCTTCCCGCAGGAATCGTGCTTGTTCATCGCTAAGTACGGATTGACGCATACGATCTATCTCCTCATTCTCCCGGAAAGTTTAACGTCCTTTGCCAAAAATTGACAGTCACTTTTTCTGGCGTACCGATTTACAATTGTAGTACAAAGTACCGCATAAGCGCCCAAGCCTGAACCTTGGAAGCTGGTCTGCAATTGTATTCAAAGTTTTATGATTAATGAGCTGAAGGTATGAAACGTCCTTTTGTTTTCATCAATGTTGCCATGACCGCCGATGGAAAGATCGACACCTTCCAGCGCATGGGCGCGGCGATCTCTTCCGAGCGGGATAAGGAACGCGTGGACCAGCTGCGCGCCGAAGCCGATGCCATTATGGTGGGAGGCAAAACACTCCTGGATGAAGACCCAAAGTTGACCGTGAAATCGGAGTCCTTACGCGCTGAACGCCTCGCCCGCGGACTCTCTCCGAATCCCATCAAAGTGGGTGTTGTCACTGAAGCACGACTCAACCCCGAATCGCGATTCCTCAATGAGGGCCCGGCCAATATCGTAATATTTACAACGCGCTGGACATCTAAACATCACATTTCCCTTTTGAAGTCGCGCCATGTGGACGTATACGTGGATGATTCCGATAAGGTGCAATTACCCAAGGCCCTTGAAACGTTAACAGAACTCGGTGTGGAACGTTTGATGGTGGAGGGCGGCGCGACGCTCAATTTCGAACTGTTACGGCTTGGGTTGGTGGATGAAGTCACAGCGTACGTGGCACCGATGATCTTTGGGGGTGCGAATGCTCCTACACTGGCTGCAGGCCCGGGCTTGGAAAGAGGCGAAGCCATTCCAATGAAATTAATAGAGGTCGAAACATGGGATGATGGCGGAGTCCTACTCAAATATACTTTTGTGAGGTGAACATGACTACAACAATGCACGGAAAATTTGACATCCTTCTCGAAACAGAAGGCGATCATGAGTGTGAGGGTCTGGGCAGGGATAATATCTGTGTACGAATTGTGGCGATGGCCGAATTGCCAACCCGCTTTGGCGATTTTCATATTGTGGCATTTGAAAATAACCGCGATGGAAAGGAACATGTTGCCATTACGAAAGGCGATGTGATCGGCGCCGAAAATGTCCCGGTGCGGTTGCACTCGGAATGTCTCACAGGAGACGCAATCGGTTCATTGCGTTGCGACTGTCGCGACCAATTGGAGTCGGCATTAAGGAAAATCGGCAGGATGGAAAGAGGCATGGTCCTGTATCTGCGTCAGGAGGGACGCGGCATCGGTCTCATCAACAAGATCCGCGCCTATAGTTTGCAGGATGAAGGACTCGATACCGTGGAGGCAAATCTCGCGCTGGGTTTCCGCGATGATGAACGTGATTACGCGGTTGCCGCGCATATGCTGATGTCGCTCAAGATCCAATCCGTTCAGTTGATGACCAACAACCCCAAGAAGATCAACCAGCTTACACAATATGGCATCAATGTCGCGGGTCGTATTCCGCACATCATGGAGCCAAACGAACACAACCTTTTTTACCTCGAGACAAAAGCTGCAAAATCAGGGCACATGATCGACTTTCATGGAAAGGAACATTTGCCCGAACAGTCTGACCAGCCGATCGTCGAAGGCATGAGTGAAGATCAGATCGGTGCGTTGAATGAATAATAAGGTGATCCTGATCACCGGCGCCACAGGCGTGCTTGGAAGCAGGGCCGCACATACCTTTGCGATGCGCGGTCACTCATTAATTTTGGTGGGTAGCGATCAGGCCAGATTGGATTCCCTGGTGCGCGACCTGGACCTCTCCGCTGAGCGACTCTTTACCTCCAGCGTGGACCTGCGGGATGGACAGGCAGTTCGCGCGACGGCGGAGGCCGTCTCGGCTCGATTTGGCGAAATCCACGCCCTGATCCATCTCGTCGGCGGATGGGTCGGCGGCAAAACATTGACGGAAGCCAGCTTGGACGACATGACCTCCATGCTCGCTCAGCACGTATGGACGACGTTCCATTTATTCCAATCCTTTTCACCACTGCTCATCAAAAGCAGATGGGGTCGCGTGATCATTGTCTCACCCTCCATTGTATCGAGCCCGCCTGCCAAACGAGGAGCCTACACAGCCGCCAAGGCCGCACAGGAAAATCTTATGCTTACCCTCGCGGCAGAATTGAAAGAGCATCATGTCACGGCAAATATTATTCAAGTCCATGCCATTGACGTGGACAATTCGGGAAAAGGTGCAACGCCCGATGAGATTGTTGCTGCGATGTTGTATTTGTTTTCGGACGAAGCGTCGAAGATCAGTGGTGCAAGAATACCTGTTTATTAATCAGTTTGCATCATGGAATCATAAAGACTTCCGAAAAGATTTGGATTCGGAAGTCTTTATTTCAATCAGCGATTATTTACTACGGCTGGGCGATCTCGAACCAGTTCGCTTCCACTGTGATCGGCAGGACGTTGAGGGAGGAGATATTGAAGCCTACATATCCCTTGTTGAAGAAATACTTGCTGTCTTTGACTGTCGTAAGCTTTTTATCGTTTACGTAGAGAGTGATCTCATCGTTGACGCAATCCATGCGGTACGTGTTCTCTTCCTTTCCCTGTCTGAGAGAATTGACGCCACCGTTGCCAATGCGATTGTATCCATTATCGACAGCATACAAATACCACACACCGCCGCTTTCCACGCTGAACTCATACCACTTGCTGCCATCCTCATTCATGCGGCAGACGAGGCTGACGTTGTTATTATTGCGACCGCGGTTCTGTGCATTCAACCGAACGGAGACATTTTCATACGTGTACGGTTTGTACATGTAATAAACGTACAGATCCTTATCTCCCAGATCAAACAACAGGTGGTCATCCTCTTGTTTGATTACCAGGTTATCATCCTTTCCTTTGCCGAGGGTGAAGGTTTGCCAGTTGTCAGGCACATATTCCGATTCAAACTCCTCCTTATAGAAATCCCTGGCTGCAGGTGCCGACTCTGTGTCTGTTGGCAGGACAACCTCGGCAGTGGGTGCCGTGGTTGGTTCAGGCGCAGTCGTCGGTGGATTGCTGACAGGTTGTTGTGCAGGCTCCTGTGTGGCTACAGGTTGCGAAGGGGCGTTTCCCCCGCCACCCACTGCGGAGCAGGCCAATCCAACGATCATCAAAACTATAGCCAGGAACAAAATGGGGCGAAAGGCTTTCATACATTCTCCTTTTCTGTGATGGTGGCGACAGTATAAACATGTCATCTGTTAAATGCAATACGTACCTTGGTCAGACTTTTCAAATAGGACTGTCATTCGCCCAGCCTTTTATGGTACATTCACTGCCAATATGCCGACCCTTGCCATCGTGCTTCTGCTTTCCGGGGCTGTCCTGCACACCGCATGGAACCTCATCCTCAAGCAATCGAAAGATAAATATATCGCCAGTTGGTGGATGGTAGTGAGCAGTGGAATGATTGCGTTATTCACCCTGCTTTTTACCGGTTTACCCGTACATCAGATGTGGAAGTTTGCCATCTTTAGTATGCTGACTGAAGCCCTGTATTTCATTACCCTTTCGTATGCGTATCATGATAATGAATTTTCCCTGATCTATCCGATCGCACGCGGCGCCGCACCTGCGTTTCTTGCATTATGGTCTTTTCTTTTTTTACATGAGCGGCTTACTGGAGGAGGTCTGACCGGTTTGGGATTGATCATTATCGGGTTGCTTGTCATTGGTTTCACGACGCTACTAGGAAGCCAGGTCACTCGCCTTCATTTTCGAGGCGTGGCTGTTGCCATGTTCATTGCCCTGCTGATCTCCATCTATTCTGCGATCGATGGGGCGGCGGTCAAGAATGGATATGCCACGGCCTACGTCATGACGATGTTCGCGCTTGTTCCCATTCCGATCATGCCGTTCATTTTGAAGCAGTATGGCTGGCCGCATCTGTGGCAGGAGTTGAAGAATCAGGGATTTCGTCTGCCTCTGATGGGTGCGCTGGGTGTCAGCGCCTATCTTCTGGCAGTGCTGGCATATTCCATTGCACCGCTGAGTTACTCGGGCGCGGTCAGGGAGGTCAGTGTTGTGTTCGGCGCGTTCGCGGGTTGGTGGCTCCTAAAGGAAAAAATGGGTGGGATGCGCATCCTTGGCGCGGCCGTCATCTTCGTGGGGATATTGGTCATTGCCGCATTCGGCTGATGACACAGTGAGATTTGAAATCCCTTTCCTTGAAGCAGTGTTGTAATTTTCAAAGAAAGGACGTCCATGAAAAAAGATGATCAGATCCTGACGGTTACGCGTGTCGTCGCAATCATCGTCATCCCGTTTCTCTGGCTGGCATTTCTCATTCTGTACTTTTCCCCTGACTCCACCGGCGAGCGTTTTGCGTGGATGATCAGGCCGCATATGACATCCCTGTATCTGGGCGCCGGTTATCTGGGCGGCTCATGGTTATTCATCAATGCTCTTTTCGGTAAACGCTGGCACCGCATTCAGGGCGGATTCCTGCCCATCACAACCTTTACCTGGTTCATGATGCTTGTGACCTTTCTGCACTGGGACCGGTTCTCGATCGGTAAACTTGGATTCACGCTCTGGCTGATCCTGTATGTCCTCACCCCTTTCCTTGTTCCCATACTTTGGTATAACAACAGCAAAACAGATCCCGGAATTCCCGAAGAAAACGATATCGCCATTTCCCCCACGGTGGCATGGATTCTCAAGCTGATCGCCCTTGGATCGCTGCTCTTTGTCCTGATTGGTTTTATCAAGCCGGACGTTGCGATTCTGGTTTGGCCGTGGACACTGACTCCGTTGACTGCGCGCGTCATGTGCGGCTGGGTGGCACTGCTGGGGGTGGGTGCACTCACCATGTCCAACGAGACGCGTTGGAGCGGATGGAAGGTCCCATTGCAAAGCATTGCCATCTGGCATATTCTTGTCTTCATCGCAGCGTTTATGAATTCCGGTGATTTTAAGAACGGACTGATCAACTGGTATACCATCTCTATTGGCGTGATGGTCTTTGGAATCCTGATCTTTTACCCAATAATGGAAATGCGAAGACGACAGCAAAATATCTCTGTGCCAGACGCAACAGACTAATCCCATCAACTTGTTATTGGAAAAATCCCAACACCCACACGATCAACGGGGCGACCAACAGCCCGGGCAGCATGTTTCCCACGCGTATCTTTTTGATCTCCAATAAGCTACTGAGAGCGAGTCCCAGCAGGATCACTCCTCCGGTTGCAGTCAACTCATTCATCATGGAGGGCGTCACGATTGCGTTCAACTGTCCCGCCAGCAGACTGATTCCGCCCTGATACACAAGGATAATGATCGTGGAAAATGCCACTCCGACCCCCAATGTGGACGCGAAAGCAATGGAAGCGAATCCGTCCAGCACCGATTTGACGGCCAGTAAATTGTAATCACCAGTCAGACCATCCTGGATCGAGCCGAGGATGGTCATTGGACCCACGCAAAATAGAAGCGATGCCGTGAGAAAGCCGCGCACGAATTTATTCGAGCCATCGTCTTCTTCGCGCGAGAATTTCTGTTCCAGCAATTCCCCCAGTTTGTGCAAACCGTCTTCGATGCGCCACCATTCACCGAGCAGAGTCCCAATTAATAACGCGCCCAACACGATCAGTGGATTCTCTGTCTTCAAAAACATCTGGATTCCCATCGCCGAGGTGAAGAGCCCCATGCCGGCGATGACAGTGGATTTCAATTTGTCGGGAATGCGCGCGCCAAAGATCAGTCCCAGAATGCTGCCTGCCAGAACGGTGCCAATGTTGAGGAATGTGCCTGTCATGTTGAATCCTAATTTGCCACAGAGATCTAAAAAGTTTCTTCTCAGGGTTCTTCGCGAAGCATACTCGCAGGGTACTGTGACTCCGTGGCAGAAAAGCTCGTTATGATTTCGCCAATGTAGTCTGACGTCCTGCTGCTTTATTTTCCACCAGTTCCAGCACAAAGCACAGAGACGATAAACGGTTCAAATACCGCTGCAAATCAGGGTTGCTCAATTCCTGCAGATCGAACAACTCCACCACGCGCCGTTCCGCGCGGCGGATGATGGTCCGCGCTAGCGACAATGCCGCGCCCGCCAGCGAGTCACCGGGCAAAATAAACTCCTTGGGCATTTCAATGAGTTTGCTCATCTCATCCGTTTGTTCCTCGAGCCAACTCACGCGCTTTTCGTCGATGAAGTGGAACTTCTCCGCGTTCTCAGGAGTGGAGGCCACTTCTGCCATCAACTTATAGAGGTCGCGCTGCGCTTCGAGCAGGATCGGGCCCGAGCGGGAGTCCAGACATTGAGCACGCGCCAACCCGAGGGCTGCAGTGGATTCGTCCAGAGTCCCCACCGCTTCGATGCGCGCATGATATTTTGCGACGCGTCCCTCCCCGAGCAGGTTGGTGGTACCGTCATCGCCTTTGGATGTGTAAAAGGTCATGCGGTCATTATAAGCGAAGCGAACCCTGTGGGTAACCAATGGCTTATAATCGAACAATCATGCTCCCAAAATTTCATGTGCAAATCACGCAACAGGCTCTCAGGGAATC
>JBGPNQ010000234.1:0-8339 GCA_041487615.1 Anaerolineae bacterium | reverse complement strand
CACGGAAGTATTGTGTGGTACGGTCGCGTGCATCTTTTGCCTCATGCGCCACTTTGGTTTTGAGAGTCGCACCCGTAAGATCGAGATGACCAAGAAAGGTCGAGTTCGGTTTCAGGTCATCGCGCAGGGTAAACAGGATCTGTTTCGTATGCTTATATCGTGGGGAGAAATCTTTGGAGTCACTTTTACGCAGTCCGCGTGCCAGCACCAGCGCGGCAATCCATAACACCGCACCACCCGCAATGAACACGAATGATGTATATCCCAGCAGAAGCAATAAAAGATCCACTGCCATTAATCCAAGACCACCAAAGAAAATTAGCAATGGAATCCAACGCCATTTATCGCCTGCACTCTCGGTCTTTTGCACATCGGCAACGAACTTATCCATGCCATGCATAACCGTATCGGCTTTGTCTGCAATGGAAACATAAACAGGCGTATATTCCTTTTTGCCTGCTGTCGGCGCGGGAGTTTTCTTGCGCGCCGTATTGAACAAATAGAAAAAAATCAGGAGACTTGCGATGAAGATGATGCTTCCCGCGCAGATCAATGTATCCATGAAAGCTTCCTAACTTGCCGTGATTTTTCCGTCTGTTACATCGTGCTCGATATAGGACTGCAACCCTGCGTAGCCCCCATCCATTGCGGATTGGACGAATTGCCGCACGTCCTCGCTCGATGCTTCGCGCGGCACGCCGATATAGATCCCCACGCGCGTACCGTTTTCAAGTGGGATCAGGCGACGGGTGGAAGTATACGTGAGCCCAAGCACTGATTGCTCCATGGTGTAATACTCAAAAGGCTTCCAGTCAAGGATTTTGGAATAGACTTGCAGATCGCCGTGCGCGCAGTGAAGCGCTGATCCTTCGCGCACCCTCCCGCCCAATGTATCCGTTCTCTCTGCGTAGTCGTATCCCAGAAAGCCTGCCTCCAAATCAGGCTTGGTCAGAAATTCCCAAATAAGCGCCGCGGGAAATGGGATGTCCACTTCGCATTTGACCCAGGCTTCCCGGGCATCCACAAATTGCCTTTTCTTTGCCAAGTATTTTTCCCATACGGGATGCAGGTCATGGACACACATAGGTACTTCACCCAGGTGCTCGTACGTCTCTGAATGCGGAACCACTTTTTCGCAATACTCAAGCAAATTCAATTTTTGCGCAGCAACATCGCTAAAGAGCGAGTACGATTTGATGCCGGTGAGCTCAATTACATGATTCTTCAACATGCGGTGAGGGACGATTACATCCGCACCGAGCAATTCCTCACGCTCACCCAGTTTCTGAACAAGATATTCTCCGTAATGGGTGCACATTTTCAAATCCAGCACGGACATATTCTTACAGGCGCGGCAGGTGCAGGTTGTGTTGTATTGCATTTGTTGAAGCGTCTCGGCGAAAACAATGTAAAAGTTTTCCAACGCTTCGAGAAAACTCTGCGGTTGCACGAAATTGGTTTCCGGGACATACATGAAGATCGCATCCCCTCGGAAGCCCGAAATGATAAATGGGTGCTTGACAGCCTTTAATTGTGCATCGAACAGACTCTGTAAAATTTCATTGGCATGATCAAGTTCCGAGCCGGTCAAATATTCGGTGTATCCTGAAATATCGGTAATAACGAAATAACCTTTGTTCGCCATGAATACCTTTATAATCCAACTATGCCGCGCGTCCTCTACACAGCCTTCGACATTGTGCCAAGCCCAAAGGGAGCATCCACTCATATTTTGCATAACATTCGCGGGCTCGTCAATAGTCAATTTGATATTCATCTTATCACACCGAACGACGGCTTGCTTCCTCCGGAAGATTCCCTTGAAGGAGCGCGGGTCACACGCATCACACAAGACCTTACACAGAATTTTCTGGCACGCGCGGCGCACTTCGGGAAAAGCGTTTTCACCCACCTTGTGCTTCACCCGCATTATGATGTTGTGCATTACCGCAACATTTGGGATGGCCTTTCCATCGCGCAGAACAAAATGCGCTTTGGCTATAAAACCCTCTTCGAAGTGAACGGACTTCCCTCCATCGAGCTGAAATATCATTACCCCGGGATCGATTCCAATCTGCTCGTAAAAATAAAGGAACAGGAGCTTGCGACACTGCACTTGAGCGACGCGATTATCTGCCCCTCGAACGTGACGCGGGACTATATCGCCTCACTCGGACTCAGCCGCAAACGGGTGACCGTGATCCCGAACGGCGTCAGCCCCTCGGATTTTCATCCGTCTCCCTTGCCTGTCCGTGAAGGTCGCCTGCCTGTCCTGCTCTATATCGGCACCCTCGCCGATTGGCAGGGATTGGAAGTGGTCATCAAGTCTCTTCCCAAAATCCTGGAACAGCAATCTGTTCGGCTCCATATCATTGGACGCGGGCGCTCCAGGCAGCGAAAACTCTTATCAAAGCAGATTCGCAAACTGGGCGTGGAAGAATTTGTGGTCCTCCAAGCCGCGGTTCCACATCATGAAGTTCCCATGTTGATCGCTGAATCAGATATCTGTATCGCCCCACTTGGGTTAAATGACCGGAATGTGACGCAGGGTGCGTGTCCCATCAAGGTGTTGGAGTACATGGCATCCTCACGCCCGTTGATCGCCTCAAATATGCCGATTGTGCGCGAACTGGTCCGCGAAGATGTCGATGCATTGCTTTTCTCGCCGAATGACCCTGATGATTTAGCCCGTCAGGTTTTGGTATTGCTCAACGATTTTGAGCGGTCACAACGGTTATCTGACTCTGCTACCGAGCGCGCCCTGAGCAAATTCACCTGGCACGAAGCCCAGAAAAAGTTATTGAAGGTTTACGACAAATTGCTGGTTTGAGGTTTTCGATTCATCTCATTCATGGCAGGGATAAACGCCATGCTCATCGTCGTGATGAAAAAGGTGATTGCCAAAGCTATCATCATGATGAACGTTCCGAGGCTTTCGGTGAGAACCCCACCCAGCAACATGCCAAGTGGCATGGCGAGCCAGGCGCCTGCCGTGATCGCGCCGAAGACACGTCCACGCATGTTGGCTGGAATCCGTTCAAATTCGATTGCTCCAATAATCGGATTGAGTGGTCCTGCCCCAATGCTGCATATCAAAGTCACCACGATCATCACCCACAGGGGCGGATAGAGTGCGTAAACCCAAAAACGAAATCCAGTTACTACAAACGCGGCCACGAACGTCGCATGTCGCGGCAGGCGATAACCGATCGCAGCGAAGATCAATCCGCCGATGACCGCCCCGCCGCCGTTGGCTGCGATAAGCAGACCCAAATCCAGTGCCTTGCCATAGACTTGCTTGACATATACCGGCTGCAGTACGCCGCCGAAAATCGCGTCGAGGAAATTCGTCAACATGACCATGACCACAATCGAGAGGATCAATGAATCGCGCGCGATGAAACGCAGACCATCCTTGAGCTCGCCCAGGTAGTTACCGGATTCTGTTTGCTTTTCTTCGTCAGGCAGCAGCGCAGGAATGACGATCCAGACAATTCCCGCGGAGATAAAAAACGAAGCTGCATCCAGCCACAGGACATTCGCCGTGCCGATTATGCCGATCAACAAACCTGCCAGCGGCGCACCGATGAAACGCGCGCCGCGTTCGATGACGTGTGTGAGAGATGTGACGCGCTCGATGGGCATCCCGGCCTGTTCGGCCAATTCCGGGAGCAATGCGGAGCGCGCTGTGCTGCCCGGCGTATCCAGCAGCGCACCGAGAAAAACCAGAACCATCAACTGCCAGAATTGCAGACCGATGGTGAAATACAGGATTGGCACAAGCGCCGTTGTGATTCCGCTGGCAAGATCGGAGATGATGCTGGTGCGTTTGTATCCAAGCCGGTCAACGATCGTGCCGCCCAAAAAACCAGCCAGGACAACCGGCAGTATGTTGAAGAAACCTGTGATGCCTGTCTTGGTGGCACTGCCCGTGGTTTGGAGCACGAACCATGGAATCGCGATCAGCGTGAAGACATTACCAACCAATGAGATGGCGTTGGCGGCGAATAATGAATAAAGTGGAATGGGGTTGCGTGACTTTGCTGATGTTGCCAACTGCAAAATTGACTCCGTTACCTCTAAAATTATTTTTCCTGGTGGATCGAAAATACTCTAAACACTTCCTCAGGGATGGCGCGCGGCGCGCCTGTTCTTATATCTACGAACACCCAGTCTGTTTCCCCATTGACAAGGGTCCTGCCATCTGATTTGCGGATAAATTCATACTTGCGCAGGGAGCGAACACGCCGAACATTTTCCACCCACGTTCTGACTTCAATTTCCTCATTTTCAAATGCGGGAAGCAAATATTCGATCCGATGTTCGCGTACAACCCAGGTTGCACCAACGACTTGCATTGGATTTACTCCGCCCAGGAATTCATAATGCTCGACAGCAATGTCCTGCATCCATTGAACATAGGCCACGTTATTGACGTGTCCATGTTCATCGATTGCTGATCTGGGAATAACGAAGGTTTTTGAATAAATCGAGGAAATCGGCATGAAGCAATAGACTCCCACGAGCTATTGGCTGGTCAGCTCTTTTATCTTTTGCAGCAAATCGTTGACGCCGAAAGGCTTGGTGAGATATTCCTTTGCCCCCGCTCGCATTGCTTTTGCCTTGCTTTCCGGGTCATCCCTCGCGCTGACAATCAGGATGGGTATGCTTGCAAATCTTGGATCCTGATGCAGGAGCTCGCAGAGTTCGAACCCCGATAGTCCCGGCATCATCAGATCCAACGTGATCAGATCGGGATGGACCGCGTGTGCCGCATCCAGCGCTTGTCTGCTGTCATTGACAGTAGTAGGCTGGTGTCCCTCCATTTTCATCAGCGCCTTCATCAGGTCTGTAATAGTTACATCGTCATCTACGATTAGTATCTTGGGCACAGATTATCCTCGGTACGAGAGTTATGATTGCATCCGCCTTCCAGTGTACCGTGTCCTGGGGTCAAGTTGGTTCTCGTTTTTGTTAGCATCATATCATTCTCATGACATATTTGCGTTATGAAAAGATGGTTTGCGTTTTTCAACGAAAGCCTTGATGCCTTCCTGCCCGTCCGCATGTGCGGCGCATTCACTGATGCCCTGTCTCTCCAATTCCAGTTGAGCTTCCAGCGCATTGTTGAAAGAGTCGGTCATCAGTTTTTTGGACCACGCAAACGAAAGAAGCGCGCCTTGGATCAGGTAATCGAGCATTGCAAGCGTCTCTGAAAGAAGTTCACCATCGGGAACAACTTTTGTGACAAGTCCCCACGCAAGAGCTTGCGCGGACGAAATCGGATTATCAAACGCCATGATCTCCATGGCGCGTGCCAGACCGACGAGACGCGGCAGAGCAAAGGATCCACCACCATCGATGCTTAATCCACTGGAGGTGTATGCCTGCCGAAGAAGCGCGGATTGTGCCATCACGCGAAAATCACAGGCCAGGGCGAGCGAAAAGCCTCCACCCGCTGCGATGCCATTGATGGCGGCAATGACGGGTTTTTTCATCCGACGAATTTCAGTGATGGAAAGATGAAATTGTGGTGCAAGATGATATAAGACGGAACCTGCATCCTCCGTCTGCTGGCTGATCCATTTTAGGTCTCCGCCCGCGCAAAACGCCTTTCCTTTTCCGGTGAGCAAGACTCCTTTGATCGAAGAATCTGCTGCCGCGTAGGAAAGCGCCTCCCCAAGCATTTTCATCATGTCCAGGTTCAGTGCGTTATAAGCATCCGGTCTATTGAGTGTGATTTCCAAAATATTCCGATATTGTTGAGTGAGGACAGGTTCATGCATACAAGCCTTCTCGTGATAGTTATGGAAATGGGTGGAACTCGGTGAGTGACTGTACTAGCGCGTCTGATCAGCACTACGCCACCAGTACAATGTTGCTCCGAGACCAAGCAGACCTGTGAGAATCAAGATGATGTAGCTGTGTAACCCAATGATCTCCGCGCGCGGACCTGCCATTCCGCTGAAAAGCGCGGGCACCGACCAGGGGAACCAATCTCCCCAACCTAATCTCGCCGCGATCTGAGCGAGGAACACAGTGAAGAACGTCCAGCCAAATGGAAGCAGGTAACCGCGTCCGAGGCTGGCGAAGAACGCGACAAAGGGCATCGTAGCGAGGGTAAGCACTGCACCGAGCATAATATCGCTAAAGGCTGCTCGCAGCAGTTCTGTTGACCAGCCAGGGATGACAACCAGGCGTCCCACTACGAGGCCCACGCCAAAAAGAAACAGAGTGAGGGCAAGTGTCCAAATAGCAGTGACAAGGAACTTCGCGCTTACAATCGCTTCGCGTGATGTTGGCAAACTCAATAATTCCTTGACGGTATGTTCAGAAAACTCACGACCAAATATCCAAATGGGGATGATGCTAAACAGGATTATTCCGCCCGCTGCGACAGCCCCTGCAAGCAAATTGAAAAACGCAGGCCAGTCAGCTACACCAACGGTAATCTGTGCTTTTGTGCTGATTAATCCCATGGACTTCGCTGCCTCAGGATCTTTTAGAATGATCAGGAATAATCCACCCGCCAACGGTATCAGCGAAAATCCGACGGCCGTAAATGGCAACACTTTTGACCGATAAACCTTGAGAATCTCGACCCGAAGGGCAGATAGAAAGCCATTCATTTTCCGTCTCCCGTCAACTTCATGAAATGATCTTCCAAATTTTCCTGCTCCACCGCCAGCCGTATGGGCGGATTGCCTGCGTTGACGAGAATGCGTGCAACGTCATCAGGATGTTCGATTGCGTAGTCGCTGTCGATCACGATCGTATCATCCTTCAACGCAAATTTATATCCCGCGCTTTGCAGGCTGATCTGTGCCGCCTCGTTATTCCGCGTTTTGATTTCAAGTCGATTCGCACGCAGTCCTGCAAGCTTTTCAGTGTCCAGTTCTTCAATCAGCTGTCCCTTGTGAATGATGCCGATGCGCGTAGCAAGCTGGTCCACTTCGGTAAGGATGTGACTCGACATGAAGACCGTCACGCCCTTTTCGTGAGCCAATGTCCGCAATAATTCACGGATTTCAACAACGCCCGCGGGATCGAGTCCGTTGGCGGGTTCGTCGAGAATCAAGAGCGCTGGTGCATGCAATAACGCCCGCGCAAGCCCAAGGCGTTGGAGATTGCCGGTTGAAAGCGTGCCGGCTTTTCGGTCCGCATAGGAAACGAGTGCCAGTTGTTCGATGACGCGCGTTGTCGCGGTCGAGTCTCTAATCCCATGCAGAGTGCGGGCAACATCCAGATTTTCACGCACGGATAATTCGGGATAAGCGGAGGGACTCTCCACAAGATGCCCAACCTGCGCCCACGGTCCGCGTCCATTCGGACCGACCGCCTGATCCAGCACTTTGACATTTCCCTCGCTCGGGCGGATCATCCCCAATAGTGCGCGGATGGTAGTCGTTTTGCCCGCGCCGTTGAGACCGAGAAAGCCGTAGATCTCACCGCGCTTCACACGCAGGTTTACATGATCCACGGCCAGCACATCGCCGAAGCGTTTGGTAAGTTGATCTGTTTCAATCGCGTAGTTGGACATATGACAAGTGTACTGCAAGTTATCACAGGTTACGCTGACTGACTACGAATATTTCTGCAATTTCCTGTCAGCGATGCTCACGCTGATTTGTCTTGCCTCGATTCCGATCTCACGCAACATGCCTGTCGGCGAGACGTAGAATCCACAGAAATACAACCCGGGAATAGAGGTCTCGCGTCCGCTGGAGAGCGGTGTTCCATCTTGATTCAAGCTATTGGAATCCACTTTGAGAAATGTATTCACACCAGGATGATACCCTGTGGCGAAAATGACAGCATCAAACCTGGCCTGTCTTCCATCGGTAAAATTCACGCCATCTTGTGTAAATTCTTCGATACCCGCGTAAACCGTTAGATGTCCCTCTTTGATTAATTTGATCGTTCCGACATCAATAAGCGGGATGTGTCCGTCGTTTCGAATTTGAGTCGCGGGTCCATAAGGCAATTTGCGGAGAGCATAATTTGTGAGGTCACCGATTACAGCGCGCAGGATCGGCGCGTTGATTGCGTCCGCCAGCTTCGGAGGCATCTTGTTTTGTACGATGCCAATGGACAGAATCGGAATCCCGAACAACTCACGCGGGATGACATTCACAGCATTCCTCACGGCGATACCTGGATTTGCGCCATGCTCCCATAAGTCAATCGCAATCTCACCGCCCGAGTTTCCAAACCCGACTACAAGAACCCTTTGCCCTCTGAACGGTTCGCCGTTCTTATATTGTGAGCTGTGCAGGAAAGTTCCTTTGAACAAATTTTGGCCCTGCCAATCTGGTAGCAAAGGTTCGCGGTTGTAGCCT
>JBGPNQ010000233.1:0-8385 GCA_041487615.1 Anaerolineae bacterium | reverse complement strand
TCTGCAATTCGTTACGCGGCAACCCACCCGCGCCCTTTACCCGATATTCCCCTTTTGCGTCGCCCAGTGCCTTGGCGGACATTCCCTCGGTGAGATCGTGGATCGCCTTGTGAATACTCACCGGAATGATGCCGTTCTCTTCGTTATATTTCACCTGTTTTGCACGGCGACGGTTCGTCTCGTCAATGGCGAACTTCATCGAGTCGGTCATGCGATCGGCATACATGATCACACGTCCGCTGGAGTGGCGCGCCGCGCGGCCGATGGTCTGGATTAGAGCGGTGCCCGAACGCAGGAATCCTTCCTTGTCGGCATCGAGGATTGCCACCAATGACACCTCCGGCAGGTCGAGGCCTTCACGCAGGAGGTTAATGCCCACCAACACATCGAACACGCCCAAACGCAGGTCGCGCAGGATACCGACACGCTCGAGCGTCTCCACCTCCGAGTGCAGATAGTGGACCTACATCCCAAGCTCCTGCAGATATTCGGAAAGATCTTCCGACATCCTTTTCGTGAGGGTCGTGACGAGCACGCGCTCGCCTCTTTCCACCCGTTGCCGAATCTCTCCGACCAAATCATCCACCTGCCCTTTGGTCGGTCGAACTTCCACTTCCGGGTCGACGAGGCCCGTCGGGCGGATGATCTGCTCCACAATCTGGTCTGCTTTATTCAATTCATACGGACCGGGTGTGGCTGACGTATAAATCGTATTTCCCATCACCTGTTCGAACTCATCGAACTTGAGCGGACGGTTGTCCACGGCGCTGGGCAGACGGAAACCATATTCGACTAGGGTCTCTTTGCGGGCGCGGTCACCGTTATACATGCCGCGGATCTGCGGGATGGACATGTGACTCTCGTCGATCACCAGCAGATAATCGCTCGGCAAAAAGTCGATCATCGTCCATGGATGTGTGCCGGGCGCGCGCCCGTCCAGATGACGGGAATAGTTCTCGATCCCTGAGCAATATCCGACTTCCTTCAACATCTCGAGGTCGTAGCGGGTTCGCTGCTCGATGCGCTGGGCTTCCAGATATTTGCCGGTCTCCTTGAACTGAGCGAGTCGCTCTTCCAACTCGGTTTCTATATTCTTTATGGCTTCCTTTAAGCGGTCCCCATCCGTCAGATATTGCTTGGCCGGGTAAATGGACACTTCCTGCAACTCGTCAAACACCTCCCCCGTCAGCGGGCTGAACTGCATGATCCGTTCGACTTCATCGCCGAAGAATGTGATGCGAAATCCTTTTTTATCCTCATACGCCGGAATGATCTCAAGCGTATCGCCGCGCACCCGGAATGTGCCCGAGCGCAGTTCCATATCGTTGCGTTGGAACTGTGATTCGATCAACTGCCGCAGCAGCGCGTTGCGCCGGTATAACTGTCCCACCTGCAGTACGACCGTCCCCTTGCCAAACTCCTCCGGTGAACCCAAACCGTAAATACAGGATACCGAAGCAACGATGATCACGTCCCGCCGCGAGACCAGCGCGGTCGTGGCAGCCAGACGCAAGCGCTCGATCTCTTCATTAATCTCTGTCTCTTTTTCAATATACAGGTCGTGGCGCGGCACATAGGCTTCCGGCTGATAGTAGTCATAGTAACTGACGAAATACGAAACCGCGTTCTCAGGAAAGAACTCTTTGAATTCGGAATAAAGCTGCGCAGCAAGAGTCTTGTTATGCGCCATGATCAGCGCCGGCTTTTGCACCTGCTGGATCACGGACGCGATGGTAAAGGTCTTGCCGGTGCCGGTTGCACCGAGCAAAACCTGATGTCTCTTGCCGGAGTTAATTCCATCCACAAGTGCCTGGATGGCTTCGGGCTGGTCGCCCAAGGGCTGAAAGGGTGCTTGAAGTTTGAATGTCATAAGAAAGTTTTTTGGGGTCTATTATTGTCATGTCACTCTGAGCCTGGCGAAGAGTCTCGTACTTTCCCTAGTGGAGCTCCTTCGCTTCGCTCAGGATGACATTACGCAGGCAGGAATTGTCCGAACGTACGTTCTATTTTATCATGCTTTCAAAGATTTGCTCTCGGCACAATCGCGTCTTATTCCAATTAACGAGGTCATTGTCGCTCCGTGATGCAACGGAAGGAAAGGAGATATACAAAATTGGTAACAGAGCGCAAAGCCATATCGGAGGGATTGGCACGACATCACATGGCAAGGTGGGAACTTAAGTGAATTATCCCTGGGAGTATAATCACGCAAATTTCCGGAGGAGGAGAATCCCTTGAGAGTACTATTAAATATTGTCGCGGTGCTGCTTTTCCTGCCAGGGCTGGTATTTTTCCTGCAGGGAATTAACGTGCTGCCCGGCAGTTACATGAGTGGCAATCCGCAGTGGGTAGTGAACGGAGGCATCATGATGGCCGTCGCGCTGGGACTGTTCCTTTTTGCGAACCGGCGCAGATAACTCATGGATGAATCCATCCACATCGGCGACCAGGTGCAGATCTTTCTGGACGCAAAAACATGGAACAGTGGGAACTGGTTTACCGGGACCGTGGTGCGCATCGACCCATACTCGCGGCATCGCAGCTTTTACTGGGTGGAGCTGGACGAGGAGTCCATGGCCGCGCTTGGGAAAGGCATCAAGTTGATCTCGGTGTTGAACCCAAGGAATATTCGAACGCTTCCGGGCGAGTAAGGATGGATTCCATTGGGGAGTCTAGTAATCAGAGAGTGGCCAATTGAGTGCGTTAGCCACAGAGATCACGGAGATTTAAGAGTTTTTTCCACCTGCCCCAACCGCAGGTGCGGGTCAAAGGGCTCGGCGTTCTCTGCGGCTAAGAAGATTTTTTATTCACATCTTTAGCCACTCCCAGTAATCATGGGGAATTAATTTTCCTGTGTTATTGTGAGACCGAGAGATTTGGATAGAGGTGACCGTATGAAAAGAAGCATTCTTTTTCTTCCAGCATTATTCATTTTTCTGAGTTTGGCTCTTTCCGCCTGCAGCGGATTGATACCGTTGGTGGATGAACCCGTCAGCGGGAATTTTGGTCCCGGCTACTCGGCTCAGGAACACCAGATGCGTACCTTTGAGGCGCTGTGGAAAAATGTGCAGGATAGTTACATTCATTTCGACGATGCAAACGTGGATTGGAAAAACCTGCACGATGACTATGTGAGCAGGATCAAGGCCGGGCTGACAGCGGATGAGTTCACGGCCCTGCTGAAGGGACTCGAAACGGACCTCCCGGTTGGCAGTTTCGTTTATCAACCACGCGTAGAACGCGTCGAAACCGATATGGGCGATTCGTCCACCTACGATAGCATTGGTGCGTTTGTAGGGTTTCAGGGAGAAAAAACTCCACACATCGTCATCCTGGCGGTCATCAAGGGATCGCCGGCGGAGGTGGCAGGTCTGAAAGCCCATGACAGCATTTTCAGCATAGATGGAAATCCGATCCTTCTGGGGGAAGGGCTGAGCGTGGTGAATCGCATCCGGGGACCGGCCGGTTCTTCGGTGACTCTCGATGTCCAGTCGCCAGGCAAACCTCAGCGGACCGTGGATGTGGCCCGCGCGAAATTGGCGACCACAGGGAAACTTGAGTTCCAGTTGATCTCCGGCACAGAGTACGGCTACCTGCTCTTTCCTCCCATCGGATATCAGGGACTGGACCAGGATGTATTCAACGGGCTGCACACACTGGCCACGGATCGAAAATTAAAGGGATTGATCCTTGACTTGCGAATTGCAAATTCCTCCAGCAACTGGCCCCTCGACACACTATTCACCATCTTCCATGGCGGCGAGATCGGTGAACTGTATAACCGCAAGCAGGCGCAAACTGTACAAGTAAAAGGTGAGGATGTGGTGGGATCACAGACCATGCCGCTGGTCATTTTGGTTGGGAAAAACACGAGTGGCTTTGCCGAGATCTTCGCCGCAAGTCTGCAGATGTATAAACGGGCAACCATCATCGGAGAGAAAACGCCGGGACAGGTGGAAACGCAATCCGCGTTCTATCTTCCAGATGGCTCGCGTATCTTCGTCGAGAGCACATCCTTCCGATTATCGAACGGCGACGAGATTGGAAATATCGGTGTCACGCCCAATGTCCCTGTTGAGGCAGGTTGGGACGAGATCCTGCCAAATAATGACCCGGTCCTCGACCAGGCAATCGCAATACTAGGGAATGCAAAATGAAAAAGCTTCCGCTTCTTTTATTGACTGCGTTAATGCTTAGCTCCTGCCTGCCGCGAAATGTGCAGGTGCCGCAGAGTCCGTTACTGCCTTTACTCGAACGCAAATCGGGTTTGATCGCCTACATCGGCGCCGACTGGAATATTTACACATCCGACCAGGCTGGAAAACATCTCACAGCTTATACAAACGATGCAGTCATTCCAACTGACGCATCACAGCCGTACCACTATTATGTTTATCCGACCTGGTCGCCTGACAGCGGGAGTCTTGGCTTCGTCGGCGTTAGTGGAAAGGGAAATACAACCTCAGCGGATGTGTATATTACAAACGTAACAGAGGATGCAAAGAAAGTATTCACGAGCAGTACTCAGCATCCGTTTTATCTTTATTGGTCACCTGATAACACGAATCTGGCCTTCCTCACTTCAACTGCAAACGGACAGTCCATGGTCCTGCAGAGTATCTCGGCTGAAAGTAAGGATAGCACGATCATCGACACCGGTGCGCCGTATTATTGGTCATGGGCACCGGATGGAAAGACCATGATCGTTCATACGGGATCGTCGCAGAGCGCCGCGCCCGAGCATCTGGCTTTTCTGACAGTGGATTCCGAAATTACCGAGGATGGAATCGAGTCGGTGCCCGCTTCCTTCCAGGCCCCGGCCTGGTCACCAGATGGAGGACACATCCTGTTGACACGCCTCAACGATCAAAAGAAAAAGGAAATTATCGTCACGAACGGACGCGGTAAATTCGAAAAGGTCATCGGTACCTTCGATCTGAACACGGCCTTTGCGTGGTCGAACAAAAGCGACAAGGTCGCGTACATCGAAGGCAAGGAGAGCCTTGGCGCCGGAACCCTCGGCACGCTGCACGTCATCGACCTGGCAACGTCGAAGGACTTGTTTAAGGATGACAATGTGCTGGCATTCTTCTGGTCACCTGACGGCGAAAAGATCGCGTATTTTATCCCCAAGCTCGACGATTCATCATCTCAGCAGGGGCAGAGCGATTCCACAGGCCAGGCACAACAGCAATTGGTGCTCCAACTGAAAATGCTGGATGTGAAAACGGGTGAAAGCAAGGAGTTGTTCACCTTCCGTCCGACCGACCAATTCGCCGGCATCCTGCCCTATTTCGATCAATATGACCAATCCGTGACGATCTGGTCACCAGACAACAACAATCTGGTCCTCTCCTTCCTCGCGACCGATGGGACGCCCGGTATCGCCGTGGTGGCAGCCTCGGGTCAATTGGAACCGCGTGTACTCACACAAGGCTATCTCGCGTTCTGGTCGTGGAAATAAAATCAGGTGACAGTCACTTCAGCATTTACATCGCACTGAATTATTCGTTCAAGAGTGACTGTCACCTATTCCGGTGGCAAAAAAAACTGGCTGGGAGTTCCCAGCCAGTTTTCCATCATTGTTCATGCACCGTTGCCGTTTTCTTTTAGCTTGCGTTTCGGCCTCGGTTTCTTTTCCGTTTTCTCATCAGTATGATTTGATCTACCTTCAGCGACGATGGTCTCTTCGACCAGGGCCTTCAGCAAACGTTCACTATCAACAACTTCGGTTCCCGCTACGGCAGCAGCCCGGATGACCTCGATGCAGCGCTTGCCCGTCAGGTCATTATGCTCGAGCAGTGCATTTGCAACTGCATGGACTTCCGGACCGTGCTGGTTGAGAATCTCAGTGGTCTGCTCTTCCAGCTTCCTCCAGAATTTCTGAACGATTTCAGATTTATCCTTCTCAAGGCTCATATTCTGCTGCAAGTCCAATGGCGGACCAAAATATCCATAATGCGCCAGCTGCCATAGGCGGGCCCGCACATTCTGGAAGTCGCCGGTTGCGCCGGTCCAGTATTCGCCGAGGAATATTTTTGTGGCCACATGTCCCGCCATCGAGACAAGTATATCGGCTACAAAGGTTCGGAGCGGTAGAGCGTAAATGTCATAATTTGGAACGGGTAAAACATAGCCCAGCGCCTCCGAACGGCGGACGATGCTCACGCGCACGATGCGCTCATCGGGCCGCAGATAATACTGCACGACTGCATGACCCGCTTCGTGATAGGCCACCTGCTGCCGTTGATCTGCCTGCATTTCCTCGATGGGATTCTCCAGTCCCATGGCCTGCTCCTGAAATGCGAGTTCGATATCATGCTGTGCAACGCTCTCGCGTCCATCGAACAATGCCAGACGGACAGCATCCTTCGTAATGGCAGACATGATGCGTGCCGGCGTTGCCCAGGACGTGTCGCTGACAATTGCTTCAATGTCAACGGATTCATCGGTCCGGATTTTGTTGACGTAATACTTCACCATCTCGCGGCGCCCGGAGCGATCTGGTTTGTTCACGACCACCGTTCGGTCAAATCGACCGGGACGAGTGAGAGCCGGGTCGAGCACATCCGGTCGATTCGTGGAACCCATGAACAGGACATGCCAATCACGCGGCGGGGCCGGCTTCTTGCGGAATTGATACCAACGGGCACGCAGCCTTTCCCAGCGTGTCAACTCACCAATTCCGTCCATTTCATAGAGCAGACGAGTGAGTGCACCGGTGCCGCCGCCCATCATGCCACCCATGCCCATGCCCATGCCGCCTTGTCCGCCCATCACGCCACCGCGCGACATGCCGACCGCGTCGATTTCGTCGATGTAGGCGATACAGGCTCCATATTCGCGCGCCAGTTTGCGCGCCTTCCCAATGAAGCTGATCATCTTCAACACATCCACGCCCCAGAACATGGCACGGAAGCCTGAACCTTCGATGGAGATGAATGCGATTCCCGCCTCACCCGCCATGGCCTTCGCGAGGAGTGTTTTTCCCGTCCCAGGTTCACCATAAAGCAGAAGTCCGTTGATGAACTGTCCACCCATCTTTTGGAATTTGCCGCGATCCGAAAGCAGCGAGATCCACTGACGCACCATCTTGATCAGATTCGGTTGACCTTTGTAGTCGTCGAAGGTCACCTGCTTCGGGTCGCCTGGGCGGATCGTCTCCACGCGGGATTGCGCCATGAACCAGAAGATTGCCACAAACTGCATCACCGCGAACCCAATCGCGAACAGGATGCGCAGCGCAAACCCCAGACCGACAAGGATGATGTTGAGCACTTCGGGATTCACCAGCGCCCAGTAGACAAGTCCATTCAACGCGGCCCAGCCCAGGATCCCGAAGAAGAAGCGAAACGGTTTCCCGGATGCGGCCCACATGAACACGCGCAGTTGAACATACAGGAAAAGCAATCCAAGAAGAATATATCCAACGATGATCAAACCATTGATGATCGTGATGCGGGCATTCTCGGAGAGGATGGCCAGGGAAACGAGCAGGTTTACGGCGGCCCACAGGAACAGACCTAACAGGGTCCAAAATCGCCAGGCCCGAATGTTGCTCACCACGTACCCAAGCGCGCCGAGCGAAAGCGGGTTAAGCCACCAGGCAATGGCAACACCCACCGTCAGAATGGTTGTACGCGTCGCGGCACGCGTTGTACTGTTCATAAGAAAGATGATGACCGGAATGGAAATAACAAGAGTGGCAAATAAGCCGATCAACCACCCAACTGCCCCATAAAAATCCGTGGAGGCGCGGACCGTATAGGCGGTTCGCGCTTTCCTTTCTGCCTCTTCACTACGCAGTTTCGCAAGTTTGTTATCAGCGCTTTGCGGAGTCAATTCGGTTGTAGACATAAGTCACCTCATGAAGTAGCGGTTGTCTATGAACTTGTGCAAAAATTCCTAACGCATCAAACGAATGCAGGGTTGTGTTGTGCGCACGGCGCCCTATCGATAGTCTACCCGAAAAAAGTTGGGGGTACAATCTAACCGCCAAACTCTTATCAATCCTTAATCACCCGGGCCGCAGTTTGTTGAGCTAGAGACGTTTCAATATGCCATTTCTTACGGGAAATATTTCATGTTGGCCTCGGGAAGAAAATTCTGAGGACTGCAGACCCGTTTGGACTGGGTCAGAACTCTCCGAAGGTTTAGTTCGGAAGGCCAAACAATTAATGGAATCGAAACAATTATCCTTAATACACGTAGTCCAATATCCAACATCTTATGGTAAAGAATCTGGCGTAAAATTCCCAACCATCCTGGCACTGCATGGACGTGGAAGCAATGAGCGCGACCTGATCGGACTTGCACAGTATCTTCCAAATGAGCTTCTTTGGGTTAGTCCACGCGGGGAGTTTGAACTGGGGCCCGATTCCTATG
>JBGPNQ010000232.1:0-8414 GCA_041487615.1 Anaerolineae bacterium | reverse complement strand
GCTCGGCTTCACGCTCGGTCGGAAGAAAAACTTTCTTTTCGTCCAACGCAGCAGCAAGCAATTTTAAGTCTACATTCCAAGGACCAGGCACCACCGCCAGGATCGACTTTTTTGGCTTTTCCCTTTTTACAACAATGGTCTTGAATACAACTTCGGGGTCAATGCTCAGAAATTTGGCAGTTTCCAAGGCGCCCAACTTTTCTACAGGCGTTTCAAAAACCTGATAGGTGATTTTTCGTGAATCCAGGAAGCGGGTGACGTTATTAACAATCGGCATATTGCCTCTCGCACTTGTGGAATTAAACAATTTTACCTCGCCCAGGTTGGAACTTCACCCAACGTACAGACAGAGTTAAAAGGATTGCAGAAGTCTGTCACGTTCTCAAACTTTTCCATCGCTCCTTTGCCCGTAGTACAATCATTAGCATGAAATCTTCGAAGTCTGCCGTGCCCCTTGAAAGGTTAGTGGAGCAACTTCCCGAGAATTACACCCTCGCCGATCGAGAGTTGATCCAGCGCGCCTATCGAGTGGCAGAGGAAGCACACAGGGAACAGAAACGCCATTCCGGCGAGCCCTATATTAATCATTGCCTCGCAGTTGCCAGCATTCTCGCGGATTTGCGTGTTCCGCCGGAAGTAGTCGCGGCAGGATTGCTCCACGATACAGTTGAAGATACGATCATCACCCTCAACGATATTCGCCGCGATTTCGGCGAAACCATTGCCATCCTCGTGGACGGCGTGACAAAACTTACAAATCTCCCACGAGTCTCCCGCGATGATCAACACGCGGAATCCAACGGCCACGAATCCGCAGATGCATCAAACAACGGGAATGGGAACACGCCGCTCGGACGGAAACAAGATCTTGTATCGGAGACGCTGCGCAAAACCTTCCTCGCCATGGGAGATGATGTCCGCGTAGTTCTCATCAAGCTGGCAGACCGTTTGCACAATATGCGGACTCTGGGCTTCATGCCGGAACACAAGCGCAAACGGATTGCAAAAGAGACACTCGACATCTTCGCCCCGCTCGCAAACCGGCTTGGAATATGGCAGATCAAATGGGAATTGGAAGATCTTGGTTTCCGTTACGTCAACCCGGATAAATATAAAGAGATCGCCGAGCAACTCCAGGAACGGCGTCCCGACCGCGAAGCGCAGATCGAAACGATCAAGGAAAATCTCATCATATTGCTGGCAAACAATAATATCAAGGTGGAAATCAGCGGGCGGCCCAAGCATATCTATTCCTTTTACAAGAAGATGACTCAAAAGGGTAAGCCTTTCGATCTCGTCCGCGACGTGCGGGCAGTTCGGCTGATCGTGCAGGATATACCTTCCTGCTATGCCGCGCTCGGAGTCATTCATACACACTGGCGTCCAATTCCCGGCGAGTTCGACGACTACATCGCCGCGCCGAAAGACAACTTTTATCAGTCATTACATACGGCGGTGATTTACGATGACAAGCGACCGCTGGAGGTACAAATCCGCACAGCCGAGATGCACCAGAATGCTGAATATGGCATCGCCGCCCACTGGCGCTATAAGGAAGGTACGCACCGCGATAAGTCCTACGAACAGCGTATCAACTGGCTCCGCAATATGATGGAGTGGCGCACCGATGTGAACGACGCACAGGAATTCGTCGAAGGCATGAAATCGGATGTCTTCCAGGACCGCGTGTATGTCTTCACTCCACGCGGTGACATCATCGATCTTGCCGCCGGTTCCACGCCCATTGACTTCGCCTATCACGTTCACACGGATATTGGACATCGTTGCCGCGGCGCGCGCGTTAATGGGAAACTTGTTCCGTTGTATCAGGATTTGAAAACCGGCGACCAGGTCGAGATCCTGACGGCGAAGCGTGGAGGTCCAAGCCGCGATTGGTTGAACTCGAATCTTGGACTCGTCAAAACCCAGCGCGCTCGCTCCAAGATCAAGGCTTGGTTCAAGAAACAGGAAGACGAGCAAAATCTCGAGCAGGGACGCGCGACACTTGAACGCGAACTACAAAGACTCGGAATCACGGTCATCAATTTCGAGAAGATGGCGCGTGAACTGGCGTTCAAAACTCCCGATGAAATGTACATTGCCATCGGTGCCGGTGACCTCTCGGTGAATAAGATCATACGCCAGCTTGCGGAAACCCAGGAAACTCCGGACCTTCTTCAGATCACGGCACCAGCCCAGGAGTCGCAGAAGGCCACGGATGCAGTGGAAGTGGTTGGTCTGAAAGGGCTGCTATCCACAATTGCGAAGTGCTGTAACCCGATGCCCGGAGACCAGATCGTCGGCTACATTACCCGCGGCAGGGGCGCAACCATTCATCGTCAGGATTGTCCGAATGTGCTGCACCGCAAAGACAAGGAACGCTTCCTGCAAGTAGGTTGGGGGAAAGTGGAACATACCTTTCCGGTGGCAATTACCGTCAAGGCCTATGACCGCCAGGGATTGATGGGAGATATTTCCACGCTGCTCCAGGCCGAAAATGTGAATATCGCCGATGTTTCCGTAAATATCAATCGCAGCCTCGCCGACCTAAAGCTTGTCCTTGAAGTTCGCAGCATCACACAGTTGAGCCGTGTTCTGACGCGTATCGAAAGCCTGCCCAACGTACTTGAGGCTCAGCGAACCAAACCTGGATAATCACCATTTGCGATTTACGAATTACGATTTGTAACCATTTTGCGAATCCCGAATAGCCTGGAACCAAGTATAATGTCGCCGCTTCAAAAGTATGAGTTTACTCAGCGTGAACGAAGCGCGCGAGCGCATCCTTTCCCATTTTCATCCCGTCGATACTGAATCATCGCCGTTAACGGATTCTTTGAACCGCGTCCTGGCCGAGGATATACGCGCCGCGGACGATCTCCCGCTCTTTGATAACTCTTCGATGGATGGATTCGCCGTCCGCGCCGCAGATGTTATCGATGCAGCACCCGGCTCACCGCGCAGCCTGCGCGTGGTCGCCGATATCCCTGCTGGCACATCTCCCACAATTTCTCTCGCGCCCGGTGAGGCCGCGCGCATCATGACAGGTGCACACATGCCAAACGGAGCGGATTCGGTAGTGCCAGTAGAGGATACGAATTTCAGTGATCGCTCGGCAGGTACGACTGCTCCCAAAGAAGTGCAGATCCTCAAAGGCGCAAAACCTGGCGAAAACGTTCGGCCGCGCGGCATGGATATTCTGGCGGGTGAAGTAGTTTTGAATAAAGGCCGACAGCTTAAACCACAAGACCTGGGATTGCTGGCCATGCTGGGCATTTCCAAAGCCCTCGTCCATCAACGACCGCGTATAGCGTTGCTTTCATCAGGCGATGAATTAATTGACCTGGATGCGCCATTGGAAAAAGGCAAAATACGTGACTCAAATGCCTACACCCTCGCGGCATTGACCGAAAATATGGGAGCACGGGTTATTCGCCTCGGCGTCGCAAAGGACAACCACGAATCGGTCAAAGCGCTATTTGAAAATGCGATAGCTCTGCAAGTAGACTTGATCCTTTCCTCTGCCGGCGTAAGTGTGGGCGCGTTTGATTTTGTCAAGGCGGTCATCGAGTCAAACGGAAACATGGAGTTTTGGCGCGTCAATATGCGTCCTGGTAGACCGGTCGCATTTGGTCGGTACGGTGGGATACCGGTCATCGGGCTGCCGGGAAACCCCGTTTCGGCGTTCGTGGGATTTGAGGTTTTTGTGCGTCCCGCGATCCAGCGGCTGAGCGGACTGTTGAACGGAGGCAGGCCCACGATCCGCGTGAGAAGCGTGGAGCAGATCGATTCAGACGGGCGTGAGAGTTATCTGCGCGGCGAGGTCCAGGAGGAGGATGGCGTTCTCGTCGCCCGCCTCACCGGACATCAGGGCTCAGGTAACCTCCATTCACTGGTACAAGCAAATGCTTTACTTATTATCCCCGCTGGTGTAAAATGCGTGCCTGCTGGTCAGGAAATAACTGCCTGGTTGCTCTGAGGATACATGGATAAACGTCTACAACAAA
Organism: Anaerolineae bacterium; assembly: GCA_041487615.1. GTDB lineage: Bacteria > Chloroflexota > Anaerolineae > Anaerolineales > Villigracilaceae > Defluviilinea. The sequence continues at coordinate 4,407 of JBGPNQ010000232.1, read as the reverse complement.
TCGCGGTTGGGCTCGCAATCATCGGTCTGCTGGTTTCGATTTACATGACGATTTTCAAATTGACAAATAATAAGGCCATGTGTATTGGCTCGAGCGGCTGTTCAGAAGTGAACTCAAGCCGCTACTCGGAGGTCAACGGAATTCCGGTGGCAGTATTGGGTGTCATTGGATACGCTGCCATCCTTGGCCTGCTGTTCCTCGAGCGAAAACCTGGCCTCTTCCAACAGAACGGCACGATGATGTTCTTTGGCATTTCGCTGATGGGCTTCCTTTTCACGCTCTATTTGATTTACGTGGAAGTCGCCCTGATCGGGGCCTATTGTCCATTCTGTTTAACATCACAAACCGTGATGTCCATCATTTTCATCATTTCCGTCATACGTCTGATCAGACAGCCCTAATTGCAGGAGGATTTGAATGCCCCGTATTAAGTGTCATTACCTGGATTGTGTGTTCCTGGACGAAGGATATTGCAGTGCTGCAGCGGTGGAGATCGATCCCGACACCGGATGCGCCACCTATTCGCCAAGCGGAGAGGCGGCCACAGAAGAGGATTGGGACGAAGAAGAAAGCGAGGAATGGGAGGAAGACGATGCGGAAGATGAAGATGATGAACTGTGGGATGAAGAGGAAGATGAGTTCTAGCGCTTCACTTCGATAAACTCAGCACGAGCATTCCCAGCCGATAATTGACCCCATAAGTAGGGGCGGACATTGCACGAGGTGCAGTCCGCCCCTACTTTTTTTGAGAATAACAATACAACAATATGCCCGCAGCCACAGCAAGATTCAACGAACTAACTCGTCCCTTCATCGGCAGGGAAACGGTAACAGTACACGCTTTGAACTGCTCAGGGGAGAGTCCTTTTTGCTCGTTGCCCAATACCAATATCCATTGGGAATCAGGGATGAACGTTTGATATTCCACATTTCCATGAGCAGAAGTTCCGATCAACTGGTAATTTTCATTGCGAGCCCAGGAAACAAACTCATTGAATGAGGTTTCGATGATGGGTTTCCAAAAAATCGTTCCCATGCTCGACCGGACAACGGTGGGATGATATGGCTCTACGCCACCGTCGAGCAGGAACAATGCGTCTGCGCCGACAGCGTCAAGCGTGCGGAGTATGGTTCCAATGTTACCCGGATCCTGTGGTGAGACAAGCGCGACGCAAATCGGACGAATCTTGTCTCGAGGCGATGCTTCGCGAAGACTGGTGAACCGCAGTCTCCGTTGCCTCACGATTGCGATAATGCCCTGCGGATTTTCCTTGTCAGCCAATGACTCCATCACTTGCGCGGAAACAGGCTGCGGACTGGGAGAGATGCGGGAGACCAAATCTCGGGCAAATTCACTGGTGAGGAGGTCCGGCGCGTACAGCAGCGAATCCACATCCCAGCCTGCAGCAATCGCTTCACCAACGTGATGAATGCCTTCCACCAGGAACAGTCCAGTTTCTGCGCGGACTTTTTTTAGGCGCAGGGACCGCGCCAGCTTAACAACAGGATTCGTGAGGCTCGTGATTAATCGTTTTTCCATGATCCGGTTCTCGAAGGGAGCTAGCTTGCCATGATCGTAAGGTTCATTCGCTGGCGACAACAATCAATTTCGCGATCATCCCAGCCTGCAGGTGACCCGGCGTACTGCACACCACTTCGTATTCACCAGGTTCCGAGGGCGCGGTAAACGATGTACTCGTTGAACCACCACCGGCCAACTCGAGCTTCCAATATACGTTCGGATCATCTTCGCTGGTGAATTCAGTACCAGCCGTTTGACCGAGATTCATGATAATAAAGTTGTGTACCACCGCTCCGGTATTAGAGATATCCAGTGTAATTTCCTTCCCGGCAGGGACCGTGAACTGGTTCGGTGTAAACGTGAAATCTGTGAGTGTCACATTCAGACTTGTCGTTGCGGACTTGGCACCACCGCAAGCAGTCAATGTGAACAGGAGCAGCAAGGTCAAAATCAACAGCATCCTTTTCATCAGTTTCTCCTCAGAACATATTTATTTTCCCTATTGTAATACTATCGCAAAGTGAGAGAGGGCGCATATGTGACTTCCTCTCAAGTGTATTCTGTTGTAAACTATTGATCCCTAGGAGTATTCGATGGCAACACTTACTCAATCTGCAGCCAATAAATATTGGACGTACGCCCTGTGGCTGGCCTTATTCACTATCTTTTACAACCTTGCAGAAGGACTCGTTTCCATCTTTTTCGGCATTTCCGATGAAGCGCTAACGCTCTTCGGATTCGGCGTGGACTCGTTCATTGAGGTCATGTCCGGTATCGGCATATTGGCAATGGTGCTCCGAATCCGTCAACATCCCGATACGCCGCGCTCACAATTCGAGAAAACCGCATTACGCATCACTGGAATCTCCTTCTATTTGCTCGTTGCCGGACTCGCTCTCTCGGCAATTTACAACATTGTTTCAAGGCACAAACCAGGCACAACCCTGCCTGGATTGATCATTTCGGTCATATCCATCGGCATGATGTGGGCGCTGGTAGCCGGAAAGCGCAAGGTGGGACACGCGCTCAACTCGCAGCCAATTCTTTCCGATGCAAATTGCACAATGGTTTGTATCTACATGTCTGTGGTTCTATTGGCTTCGAGTCTGATCTATCAATTGACAGGCTTTGGATTCATCGATTCCATCGGCGCGCTTGGATTGATCTATTTCTCGTATAGTGAAGGCAAGGAAGCGTTCGAGAAAGCGGCAGGGATGGAAGACTGTTGCGATGATGATTAAGAATACAACCAGAAAACCGGTGATATAATACGTCCGTTCGTGATTAGTAGGAGCCGATGAATGACTGACATCCTGTAATTCCATGATATTTTCAGGGCACTAACCCGCTGAGTTTTATGATTCCAGCCGAGGCTTGCCCTCGGTTTTCGTTTTTAATTACAGGATCACCATGCTTACTGCTCATCACATTTACAAGTCCTACGGCGTCCAGCCAATTCTTCAAGATATATCTCTTAGCGTCAGCAACAGCGAGCGCGTCGGGCTGATCGGTCCAAACGGCTGCGGCAAAACTACTCTCATGCGCATTCTTGCTGGATTTGAACAACCTGATTCTGGGATTGTCACTTCGACGCGCCCCAACTTAAGAATAGGTTATCTCGCTCAAGGGATGGAGGTCGAACCCGGGCAAACGATTCGGACGACACTCAATCTGAATACCGTTTCTCAAGAGGAACTTGAAACCAAGATCGTGTCACTTGCCTCAGCGTTGGCAGACAATCCAGGCGATTCACAGATGCAGGCAAGATACGACGCAACGTTGCATCAGCTTTCAATTGCCGAAAATCATGTACCAGCCATCCTCGGTCATCTTGGTCTCGCGGACCTTTCTCTCGACGCACCAGTCTCGTATCTCAGCGGCGGACAAAAAACCCGTCTCATGTTGGCACGCGTCCTCCTCGAACAGCCGCATCTCCTGATGCTCGACGAACCGACCAATCATCTCGACATTGAAATGCTGGAATGGTTGGAAGACTGGCTCAAGAGCTTTCACGGCGCGGCATTGATCGTTTCCCACGACCGCGCCTTTCTGGATAACACGGTCACATCCATTCTCGAACTGGATCCGTCCACGCACGGACTCAAATCTTATGCGGGTAATTACGCCGAGTATCTGGAACAAAAACTGACCGAGCGTGAAAAGCAAACCCAGGCGTATCAGGATCAACAGGATGAGATTGCGCAACTGCGCGCCGCGGCCGCTCACATTCGCGGGCTGACAATAATGCGCAAGGGCGGCAAGGCTGATCCCAAAAATACCGATGGATTCTCTGTGGGTTTCTTCGGCAATCGCGCCACCAAACGGACAGCCGGACGCGCCAAACATATCGAAGCGCGCATCGAAAAAATCCTCGCGGAAGAGAAAATCGAAAAGCCAAAACAGAACTGGCAATTGAAATTGGATTTCGGCGCTCCGGCCCATCAATCCAAGGATGTTCTCGTTACTGAAAGATTATCGGTTGGCTACGAACAACCTCTTCTGACAGACTTGAACCTCTATATCCGCGCCGGGCAACGCATCGCGCTCACAGGTCCAAATGGAACCGGCAAGACCACTCTCATCCGCACCATCGTAGGAAAATTGAATCCACTGGCCGGCAGCTTGCGGCTGGGAGCCACCGTCAAACCTGGTTACATGACTCAGGAGCAGGAACTTCTCAATGCGCAGTTTAATGCATTGCAGTCCGTGCAAAGCATTGCCCCGTTCAACGAAACGGAAGCGCGCAACTTTCTGCATTACTTTCTCTTCAAAGGTGATGACGCGTTGCGCCCCACATCCGCACTTTCATTCGGTGAGCGCGCCCGATTGCAATTGGGAATGCTGGTCGCGCAGGGATGCACCTTCCTCCTGCTCGATGAGCCCAT
>JBGPNQ010000231.1:0-8452 GCA_041487615.1 Anaerolineae bacterium | reverse complement strand
GTTTCGACCCACAGATCCATGTACAGATCGAAACTCACGGCCTTTCGTGGATTGGATCTACGACCGCAACGGCATCATCAATGAGACAGGCTTCGGGCAGCTGGATTTCTTCCATTGCATTGCATATTCGAGCAACGTCTGTTTCTATAAACTCGGCGGCGGCTTCGAAGATGAAATTAAGGAAGGGCTTGGCATCTTCCGACTCGGGGAATATGCACGGGCTCTGGGATATGGCCGGCGGTCTGGGATTGAACTTCCCGGCGAAGAAAATGGATTGATCCCCGATCCAAAATGGAAACGAATCAGCACGGGCGAGAACTGGTCCACGGGTGATACGTATATTGCCAGCGTAGGTCAGGGTTACGTTTTGGGTACACCCTTACAAGTGCTCATGTCAGGCGCAACGATCGCCAACCGCGGCAAGTTAATGCAGCCAACGATAGTCCGCGAAGTACAGGACAGTGAAGGTCGCGTGATCCCCGTTTGGTTCAAGCCCGACGACTTTTCTCTTTACACCGTACACGAAATAACAAATTCGCGTGGCCAGCATGTAAAGACGTGGGTCAGTATTTCGGATCCGACAAAAACATTTTCTACGCCGCCTGAGGGAAGTTATCAAATATCGCCGTTTACACCAAACCTGAAATGGGATATTACAAAAACACCGTTGATCAAGGAATATAGCTGTGAAGAAGGATATTGCGATGAGACTGGAAAGACAAAGATCGTAAAACCTTCCACGGTGGAAGCTGTGCGGACCGGGACACGCCTGGCGGTTACTGAAAATCCATTAGGGACTCTTTACAAAATATTCAATGTTAGCTATCCAACCCCGATAGCAGTCGCAGGGAAGACGGGTACCGCCGAATATTGCGATGACGTGGCACGCAAAGCCAACAAATGTCAATATGGCGCCTGGCCAACTCACGCCTGGACACTGGCGTACGCTCCCTTTGATGATCCTGAGATTATCGTCCTGGCTTTTGCCTACAATGGCGGTGAAGGCGGCACGGTTGCTGCTCCCATCGTGGCACGGGTAATCGAGGGATACTTTGAACTCAAGTCCATAGACCTGGCTGCCGGTGGCGGCGGATAAGTCATAACGACCTTCATGCTATAATTTATCATTCAATGAATGAGACCAACGCACCTATCCATATCAAAGGTCTTCGAGACGGATTGCTTGTCTCGTTGGACGATGCCCCCTGGGACGAACAATTCGCTGCATTGATCTCCCAGGTGGACGCGCAGCCATCCTTTTTTCAAGGTGCACGTCTTGCGCTGGATGTCGCGACTCAGGTGCTGCATGTAAATGAAATGGTTGCTTTGCGCGATGCACTTTCGGAACGCGGCATCTCTCTTTGGGCAATCATCAGCGAATCGCCAACCACCGAAAGCACCGCGCAGTTGCTGGGGCTGGCGACGCGCATCTCAAAACCACGACCTGAAGAGACTCGTCAATTTGCGGTCGAGGACCTTGGCGAAGAGACAGCTTTATTCCTCAACCGAACCCTGCGCTCTGGCACACGAATTGAATTTGCCGGTCATGTCGTTGTGTTGGGCGATGTCAACCCCGGAGCGGAGATCATCGCAGATGGCAACGTCATCATTTGGGGCCGGCTGCGGGGCATGGTTCATGCGGGTGCAAAAGGAAACAGATCCGCGGTGATTTGCGCCCTCGACCTTTCTGCTGCACAGCTGCGCATCGCAGATGAAGTCTCAGCGGCTTTGAAACCGCAGGATCATTCAAAGCCGGAAATAGCGCGCATCAACCAGGATGGAAAGCTGCACTCGGAGTCGTGGCCTTCCGGGTAAAATGAAAACGTGGACGGCATAGGATTCTTCCGCCGATCCCTTAATTCTCGTCACAGGAAAAATGTATGCCTGCAAAAGTAATCACCATCACATCCGGAAAAGGCGGAGTCGGCAAAACAACCGCTGTCGCAAATCTTGGCGTCGCGCTTGCCTCGGAGGGAGCGAAGGTTGTCTGCATTGACGGGGATATTGGACTGCGAAACCTCGATGTGATCCTGGGACTTGAAAACCGCATCGTATATGACATCGTGGATGTGATCGAAGGGCGCTGCCGCCTGAAACAAGCAATGATCCGTGATAAGAAATTACCCGAGTTGTATCTCATTCCCGCTGCGCAGACGCGCGATAAGAACGCGGTGTCGCCCAGCGATATGAATCGATTGATCAAGGACCTTCGATCTGATTTCGATTTTGTATTGATCGACTCGCCTGCCGGTATCGAGCGCGGATTTCGAAACGCGATTGCCGCTGCAGACCGCGTCATCGTGGTCACCAATCCCGAGGTGTCGGCTGTACGCGATGCGGACCGTGTCATCGGTATCCTCGAGGCGGAGGAAAAAGGTCCGGCTGCGCTTATCATCAATCGTCTCAATCCGATACTTGTCAAAAATCATGACATGCTTTCCCCCGAAGATGTTCTCGATTTGCTTGCAGTTGAGTTGATCGGCATCGTACCTGAGGATGAACATGTCATCATCGGTTCCAACCGCGGCGCTCCCGTTGCTTTCGATATGAAGAGCAGAGCAGGACAAGCCTTCCGAAATATCGCCAAACGCCTGAGAGGTGAAACGGTGCCTTTCATGGATCTCGATCATCAAGGCGGCATTTGGGAACGCATCCAGCGATTGACGGGGAGGAAATGACATGAGCTTCTTCGACCGCCTACTTGGCAGAAAGAACAGTGCAGATAACGCCAAGGAACGTCTGCAACTTGTCCTCATCCACGACCGCACGAATCTGACGCCTGCTGAACTTGATTCCCTGAAAGATGATTTGATCGCGACCATATCGCGACACGTGGAGATCGATCCGCAAGCCATGCAGATCGGCGTGGAGCATGATGGACGTTCGCAACGCCTCGTTGCAGATATTCCGATCAAGAGCGCGGCGCGCCGGCGCGCGAGGAAAAACAAGTAAGTTCCCTGTATGCTTAAAGACATCTCATGGCGATATTTTGACTTCTGGCTATTGGGCGCGGTGGTGCTGGCAACCGCCTTTGGCACAACCATGATCCGCTCGGCAGTTGCAGGAAACGAAGTTCTTCAGCCGCTCATCAACCGCCAGATCTATTTTGCCTTCCTGGGAGTCATCGTAATCTTTGTTGTGGCAGCCATCGATTACCGCTACTGGATGGCATTGTATCGTCCCATTTTTATCGTGATGAGTATTTTGCTGTTTGCACTGTTTCTCAGTGCGCAGGCCGTGTTTGGTGCTGCGCGTTGGTTTTCCGTGGGTGTGTTGTTCCTACAACCAACCGAATTCGCGAAGATCGCCGCCATTTTATTATTGGCACGCTACTTCGAACGGACTCAAAACCAGCCGCGCGATCTCAGGTGGATCATCGTCGCCTTTCTCTGGGTGATGGGACTTGCCATTTGGATTCTCCTTCAACCTAATTTGAGCAATGTGGTTGTGCTGATGGTGGTCCTTGCCGCCCTGCTCTGGTTCAACGGAATTCAAATCAAACACCTGGCAATATTTGGCGGTATCGCCATCGTCGCCATCGGGACAGTGGTTGCACTTTCTGCAGCAAACATTAAAATACCCTTTTTGCAGGATTATCAGCAGCAGCGAATTGCCAACTTCATTTTGCCCAACCCCAACGCTACCTTCGGTGCAACATATAATGTGCAACAAGCATTGATTGCCATCGGATCAGGCGGATGGTTCGGCAAGGGATACGGGCACGGCACACAGACACAACTCCGCTTCTTAAAGGTCCGTCATACAGACTTTATCTTCTCCGCCATCTCGGAGGAGTTCGGATTGGTGGGTGCGATGTTGGTGATTGTGATCATCATGTTGGTCATATGGCGGTGTTTGCGCGCCGCACAAAAGGCACGCGATGTGGCCGGCATGAGCATCGCCTATGGTGTGGCTGCGTTGATCTTTTTTCAGGGGATGGTAAATATCGGCGTGAACCTGAACATTGTGCCCGTCTCAGGTCTGCCATTGCCGTTCATCAGTTACGGCGGCAGCGGTCTCACCTCCCTCATGCTGGGCATCGGACTTGTGGAAAGCGTTGCCATGAGAAACCGTCAACTGGAATTCTGATACTTTCAGACGTCGATGGTTGAGTAAGCCGAGTGCTCTTCGAGGCTGTATCGAAACCATCGAAAATGGGTAAACTTGGAGTTGGTGGTTTCGATATGCCCCGCAAAATCATGCGGGGCTACTCAACCACCGAAATAACTTCGGAGATAAAGAATTGGTCAACAATCCTGTTCGCGTTCGAATGGCGCCATCGCCAACGGGGCGCTTCCACTTAGGAAGTGCCCGCACCGCGCTCTATAACTATCTGTTGGCCGGCAAAACCGGAGGTCAGTTCATTTTGCGTATCGAAGACACTGACCAGAAACGTTATGTGCCCGGTGCAGAAGAGGAGATCATTCAAAGTTTGAATTGGCTGGGAATTCCTCCGGACGAGGGTCCGCTCCAGGGCGGACACTTTGGCCCCTATCGGCAGACCGAGCGCCGCGAGATCTACGGCAAATACGCATGGGAACTTGTCGAGAAAGGTGCAGCCTTTCCATGCTTCTGCACACCCGAACGATTGGAAAAAGTCCGCCAGGAACAATTAGCTCGCAAGGAAAATCCGCGTTACGACGGCACCTGTCGCGGATTGGACCTGACAGAAGCAAGCGGCCGAGTTTCTGCCGGAGAAAAATATGTGATCCGTTTCAAAATGCCGAAGGAAGGCTCGACAACCGCCGTTGACCTCCTGCGTGGACCCATAACGATCGATAATACTGCTCTTGATGATTCCGTTTTGATCAAGTCGGATGGATTGCCTACTTATCATATGGCGGCCATGATCGACGATCATTTGATGGAGATCAGCCATGTGATCCGTGGCTCAGAATGGCTTTCCACTTTTCCGCTGCACGTCAATATAATCCGTGCGTTCGGATGGGAAGAGCCGGTTTGGGTACATCTCTCGGTGTTCCTTAAGCCGGACGGCAAAGGCAAGATGAGCAAACGCGAAAAAGCTGAAGCGATCAAAGACGGTCATTCGATATTCATTGGAGATTTGAAGAATCTGGGTTACACGCCTGAAGGCGTATTGAACTGGATTGTCCTAATGGGCTGGGGAGTGGCAGAAGATGATGTGATGACGCTCGACCAAATGCTGGAGCGCTTCAGCATCGACAATCTGACCCCTTCACCGGCCGCGATCAATTTCCAAAAGTTGGATCACTTCAATGGGACGCACATCCGCCTGCTCACAACCGAGGATCTGGCAGCGCGAATCAAACCTTATTTGACGGGAGCCGGACTCGAGGTCCCGCACGAGACGCTGCTCAAAGTCACACCATTGATACGCGAGCGACTCGTCACCCTTGATGACAGTATCGCCTTTGCAAGTTTCTTCTTCAAAGCTACTGTGGAGCCAAATCCCGAAGATTTGATTGCCAAAGGACTCGATGCACAGCAATCTGCGCTGATTGCACGCAAGTCGTATGGAATCCTGTCATCGCTGCCTGAGATCTCACATCAAGTTGCCGAGCCGCCGATGCGCGAGTATGTTGAGAAATCGGGATTGAATGCAAATCAGATATTCGGCATCGTACGAGTTGCGGTCACCGGACAAAAGGTCAGCCCGCCGCTCTTTGAAAGCATGGAGATCATCGGGCGCGAGAAAGTGTTGGAACGATTATCCAACGCGGCAGGGCTGTTGGAAAAACTCTAGTCCTTAAGTACCAATGATTTTAAATGACCCTGTGCATAAAATCTAGGATGCACAGGGTTTTGCGTTAAGAAGATGCTGGTAACACTTAGAGCGTCTATTCGTTATGTAAGCAACCAAAAAAACGCAGACTGTGGGGCAATTCGATCAGGTTGCTGCTCGAGGTCGGTGCCAGATGCGAAGGAATTATTATGAATAGGAAGTTGACCTACAGCTTAACGTTGTTTGTGCTCATCGTGATGTGGGGCATGTTCGGATTTGTGACTGCCTTGCCAAAAGGTGCCCAACCTGATGCACAAGATACAATCGGTGCGCCTACTCCTGCACCTTCCCCGCTGGCAAGCATGGTCGTACCGGCGACTGAACTTGTTCCAGTGACAGGGAACGATGCCAGCACGAATGTCATGAGACTCTTGTTCTATGGCTTCCTTGGAATGTTGGTGGTTGTCCTCCTGCTCGCGCTCCTCGCGTCGGCGAGACGAACGGTCTATGTCCACGACGATGGACCTCCCCCTCCGCCGGATGATCTGTAGTGTTTATCGATAAATGTAATTTCCCTGCAAATAATCACATGTTCGCGCAACAACTCGACGATCAATCCTCCCTGTAATCGATGATGTATGCAGGAATGGTGATTCCCGAAATCGAAACTGTGATCTCGCGCGCCCGGATTCCTGCGTCAGCGGGAATCAGTTGCATGGCATCCTTTGTAATGAGGATTTCGCCAGCAGCCGCAAGGTCCTCTCCCATTTTGGAGGCGCGGTTGACGGGATCACCAAAGCAATCCTCATGCCCAATAATGAGCAGTTTTCCATAATCTATACCACAGGCGATATGAATATCGAGGTCATCCGATGTTAGCAGATTCGAGGCAGTAAAGGCGTGCTGCATCGCAATCGCGGCATTGACGGCCGAAAGAGAATCCGGGAATATGGCGAAGCAATTATCCGCTTCGTATTTGATCATGCTGCCACCGTATGATTTGACGATTGGTTCCGTGGTCAATTGCATCCGTCGTACCATCGAAAGATAGTGAACGATTCCGTATTTGCGCGTGAGCAAGGAAAAGCCCGACATATCCAGCACAAAGACGGCGTACTCGGCTCCATACTCAGCCCAAAGTTTCCCTTCGATGCCCTGCCGTTCTTCGGTCACTTCACTCTGGGAATATTTGAGCAAAAGATCCTGAAATTTCCTGGTCATCGATTGATTCGCCATATTGAACTACTTCCCTTTTTTCTCGATCTTCGACCAGGTATCCTTGAGATTTACTGTCAGATTGAAAACGGGTTTTGCCCCGGTCGAGTCGATATCGGTGCAGAAATATCCCTGGCGTTCGAATTGGAAACGGTCACCCGGCTCCGTCTGCACGAGAAGCGGTTCCACATATCCATTAAGAATACTCAACGAATTTGGATTCAAGGCCTGCAGGAATCCTTCATCACCTTCCTCCGGGTCTGCCTTCGTGAAGAGACGGTCATACATGCGGAACTCTGCCTCCTGCGCGTGAGCGGCGGATACCCAGTGGATGGTGGACTTGACCTTGCGACCATCGGGCGAATCGCCGCCACGCGTGGAAGGATCATAAGTTGCGTGAACTTCAATGACTTCGCCTGCATCGTTCTTCAGGACATGCGTACACTTGATGAAGTATGCATAGCGTAAGCGGACTTCATTGCCCGGAAACAAGCGATAATATTTCGACGGAGGCGTCTCACGAAAATCGTCCTGCTCGATGTAAAGAACTTTCGAGAACGGAACCTTGCGCGTCCCGGCATTTGGATCTTCAGGATTATTCACTGCGTCCATTTCCTCGACGAGATCATCCGGATAATTATCGATCACTACTTTCAGCGGTTTGAGCACAGCCATACGGCGAAGGGAATGTTTATTGAGATCATCGCGCACGCAGGCTTCCAGGAAAGCAACATCGGCAATGACACCCGAATTCGATGTAGCTACTGTGGAGTAGCCCATCCGTTGCACAAAATCCAAGATGGCTTGCGCTGTGTAGCCGCGACGTCGCAGGGCTCGCAATGTGGGCATACGCGGGTCATCCCATCCGCTTACGTAATTCTCTTCCACTAATCTTCGAAGCTTGCGCTTGCTCATCAAGGTGTAATTCAAATTGAGACGGGCAAACTCAATCTGCCTGGGCTGGAAGACTCCCAGTTGTGCGGGGAACCATTCATAGAGCGGACGATGATCGCGGTATTCCAGCGAACACAACGAGTGTGTAATGCCTTCCATCGAGTCGTTCTGTCCATGCGCCCAATCGTACATGGGATAAATCTTCCACTTGGAACCGGTGCGGTGATGAGCGGGTTCAAGGAGGATACGATACATGACCGGGTCGCGCATATTGATGTTCGGATGTGCCATATCGATCTTGGCCCGCAGCACGCGTGAACCATCGGGAAATTCGCCGTTCTTCATGCGTTCGAGCAGATCCATATTCTCTTCAATATCCCGGTCACGGAATGCAGAGTTCTTCCCCGGCTCGGTAAATGTGCCGCGGTTGGCGCTCACTTCTTCAGGGCTTTGATCGTCCACATATGCCTTGCCCATGAGTACAAGCCTCTTTGCCCATTCATAGAGCTCATCGAAATAATCCGACGCATAGGTCACCTTCACCCATTCGATTCCCAACCAGCGTGCATCATCCATGATGGCGTCCACGAACTCGGTCTCTTCCTTGGTGGGATTGGTATCGTCGAAGCGCAGAACCAG
>JBGPNQ010000230.1:0-8467 GCA_041487615.1 Anaerolineae bacterium | reverse complement strand
CTCTTCAAATACAAAGCCATAGGTCTTCAAAGCTGTCTGAGTTTCAGCAAGTCGATCCACTGCAAGAAAAATACTTACCTGTTGGGCAACAACTTCCTCCCTCACGAGGGCTGGAGCGGCTGTCTGCATCAAATCGAGAGATCGTTCAATCTGAGCCACCGCGGCTTTTAGATTCCCTTCCATTTGGAACAACCGCGATTGGAATACGCCGTGATAGATCTCCGCATCACTAAACCCACCCAAAGTGCTCCAGTGGACTGAGCGTGAAAAGTATTCACGAGCCTCCTGGATCTGATGCCATTGATAATAAATCTGGGCCAGCTCGCCAAACAAGGTCGCGCTAAAGGGAGAGAGTGCGCCGGCCTGTTCCATTCGATGAACCGCCTGAAACACAATCTGATAGGCAGCACGCAGTTCTCCCTGCTGAAGAACCATGCGACCCAATAACGAACATCCAAATATCTCAGAAGTGAAATCGCTCGTCGCACGAGCATGTTGGATCATCGTTTCAAAAACCTGCCGCGCTCGCCCATAATCCAGTAACTGGTCGTAGGCGTTAGAAAGTGCCAAGTAGGTCATACTGCGCACCTGTGTCTCATCGTCCGGCAGCAATTGCAGCGCCTTTTCCGCCACATCATGGCTTTCTACGGCTTTCCCCTGTGCATTCAAGAGGATAGCCTGAAGTGCAAACCATTCCCCTCGTAGTGTGAGGTCAACCTCTTGCTCGTCCCGAGCCAGAAACAATTCCTGCAGGCGTTGTAGATTTGGAGCTGCTTGTTCGAAATTACCACGAAGGAGGTGCATCCAGGCAATTGCCATATTGGCAGGCAGGCTTTGTTTTAGGAATTCGGGAGGAATGGCTGCCAACCAATCTTCTACGGTCTTGAAGTGTGCCTTCAGGATCATCGGCAGGGCAACCTTTTCGATAAGGTTCACAGCATACGAATGATCGCCCGCAGAGATCGCGTGAGAGATGGCATCACTCATCATATCTGCCTGCTCGTACCAGTGTGCTGCCCGCCGATGCAACAGGGCAATATCATCTGCGGATACGGATGCATGAAGATGAGCTGTGATCAAATCTGCAAAGAGTTGATGGTAGCGAAACCAGTTCCCTTCGTCATCCAAAGGAACAACGAAAAGATTTGACTGGTAGAGACTACGCAGTACTGTTCGACTGTCCGATGCACCACGCACGCTGTCACAAAGACTCGGATGCAGACGCGCCAGGATGGATGTCTCCAACAGGAAGGTCTTCACTTCCTGAGGTTGATTCTTGAGGACCTCCTCCATGAGGTAGTCAGCGACAAATAGATTGCTGCCTGCAAAGGCTTTGACGAAGCCAGCTACATCCGCATGTTCACGCATTGAGATGCCAGCCAGCTGCAGGCTGGCAATCCATCCTTCAGTACGAGTCTCGATCACATCCACATCCTGCTCTGTAAGGATTAACTCCATTGTCTGACTGAGAAAAGACGCTGCCTCTTCCCGCGTGAATCGCAGGTCCGCGACACGGATCTCGGTCAATCGGTCTCGAGCGCGCAGACGCGCCAGTGGCAAGGGGGGATCGACACGCGTAGCGAGAATTAAATGAAAATTGCCTGGAAGATGATCGATCAGGAATGAAAGCGCAAGGTGAATGGATTGATTCTGGATGGCATGGTAATCGTCCAGTATCAGGGTAAGATCCTTTTCCATATCCACCAGATCATTAATGAGGAGTGTAGGGATCGTTTCATCTGCCAACGGCTGGGGAGTTTGAAGCAGCGTCAACGCCGCTGCACCTACGCCCGGCTGAATAGATTGGCAGGCTGCGATCATATAGCTCCAGAAGCGGATCGGGTCGTTATCCCCATCCCCAAGCGAGATCCATGCGAAAGATCTCTCCTTATCCGCTGCCAACTCTGCCACCAAAGTCGTTTTACCAAACCCAGCGGGAGCCGATATCAAAATGAGTTGACCCGGACGATTTAGAGCGGAAATTAACTTAGTGGTCAATCGCGGACGCACGACGCCGTTCACGCGCGGGCGCGGGATATGCAGCTTGGTTGAGAGAAGGGACACAGTCATGAGGCGGCTCGAACAAGTGTATAGCCTCAATACCTCTAAGAAAAATACTCGGCTCAATTAAACATGGTCATTATACCGTTTCTGTTGATGAGTTTTTGGATGTTGAAATCGCAGAGTACTAAGACTTAAAGTGTAAGGCACCTCGATGTAATAAATCCGATGAAACGACGACCAGACCCACTAGGTGCCTTCCGCTTTATTCATACAAAAGAACTACAAAGTTATACATAAGGAAAATCCTATACATGACAGGTTAGCCAAACACAAAAATCTTCAAACAATTTATCCCTTTGCTGGGATGTATAATCGATTGGGGCGGTTAGTAGCTGTGTTTTGTGGTGCCGGAGGTTGCACATGCACGAAGTGTCCTTTTTCTCGTTGATTCGTCGCGACTACATCCTGGTACTGGTGAACGCGATGTTGGCAATCGGTCTTACTATTGTTTCCTTTCAGTATGTCCGGCCGAAGAATTGTTACCGATTGTGTGGTAGAGAAGATGGCAGGCCGTGCCCCACTGGAAGTTGCAATTTTGGGGAGCAGAAGGCTGGATGGCCCATCCCAGTTTTTGTCGATGCTCCAGGTGGTGGCTCTCCAACTGGTGGATGGGGGTTACTAGGGCCCGAAGATCCTCCGCTCCCTATACCGATAATTTTGGATGTTCTTTTTTATAGCTCTGTACTTTGGCTTGCGCTGTATCTCATCAAGGTATTTCAGCGACAAGCGCCATCTTACAGACTTGTTCTTGTATCTCTGCTCTCGAACGTCTTTTTTGTGGCATCGTTGTGGGTATTCTATCTACTATTTGCATATTCTGTGCCTGTTGGCCGGGGTCATACTGTCCAGGTATATGTGAATACAGCAGCATCGACTACCGCTTCGCCAGCATTTTTGCCAATTGTTGCGATCCCACTAGGCGAACTCGTCGAAACTTACGGTAACCCAGATTATGTGCGGATAACTGCGGGAGATAAGGAGCAAGTTCCGAAAATCTCAAGCATTCTTTATTGGCGCGCCGTCGAGATGTTTGTTATCTTGCCAGACGTCACAAACGAATCCTACGTTATCCAGGAAAATTCTCGCATTCAATTGATAATCTTTTCCGGTGACAAAGAAGTTATTGGTATTGATGGCAAACTCCTGGGCGAAAAAGAAATACCATGGCACGGATACGGTGATTATCAACCATGATTTACCAGAAAGGCGAATTGCGAACAGTGATTAACCATTTCTAACACAAGGTGATTCGGCTACTTCTACAGCCTGCAAAGACGGTCTACCAAACACACAGGAAAGTCCCTGGGTTTACCCATGGGGATATAACAGGGCTTTCTCAAAGTAGGAGAGCGAGGGCATCGTCAGGGTGGGCAGCAAAGAAACGTCTGGCGGAGGGGACAAAAGGGAAGTCGGAATGAGCGATGATGGCAAGCACAAGGTTATTAAGGATGGCCATGCAGTGAGCTGCAGAACGTTTCTTGAAGTGGGTCTGATCTTCATGCAAAGTTACATCGCCTGGGTAATGCAGGTTATTCTCGATGTGCCAGTAGGAAGGCAGCATGTCCAGGAGTTGCATTGGAGAAGCCTGTTCGGCAGATAGACTGGTGACCCCATAAATCATCTCGTGTCGTATTTTTCCAGTTTTCGAAACAGTCGTGGTGCGTTCAAGTTGGAAGACCTGTTGGAGGAACGGCCAGTCGAGAAAATCATTGAGTTGGCTGCTGGTAGTCAGGGTGCGGACTTCAATCCTGCCATGTCCTTTATTGGTAACCGTTGCCGAACGGAAATCTTTGGGAGGACAGCCCATGCCCGGCAGAAGTTGAACCGTGGGGTCAAACCAATCCTGTAGATCCTGGAGTAACTGAGGCTGGTTGCCTTTCACAGTCCAAATGTAATCACCACCCGCTTTGCCGATCTGGATCGACACATGTCGTTGGGTGTGCATGGCATCGCCAATCACGACTTTATTGCGTAGATCGACATAGTCCAGCAGACCTGGAGCGGCCGTGATCTCATTTTGCTTGCTTTCAATGGCGATCTGTGCCAAAATCACTCCTTCTCCGGGCAGAAACACCGCCAGCAGGCACAATCCCTCACTCACATTCAGGTCGATGGTTCCTCGCAACATCTTGCCATCCATGCAAACGACCACCTGATAGCCTGCCTCTCCGCAGTGGCGATGCCGATCTCGAACCCAGCATTCCAACTCGTTGGCATCGATCCCCTCTGCCAATACCCGTCGATAGGTGTGATGACTGGGCATGCTCGTGCGTTTCAATCCCAGCATCTTGACGATCCATTCTCCACGCAACGCCACCCACTCCGCAATCCCACTGGGTTTGTCTTCCCCACACAGCTTGGCCAGAAACATGCCCATCAGGATCGTTGCCAGCCCACACCGCTTCCCCTTCGCCTTGCGCTTATCTTGCAAGCCCGCAAAACGATGATACAAACTTCCCAAATTCATCACCTGTCCTGTGTTAGACTCCATCGCGACCTTCCTCCTGTTATGGATTTGTGCGTCACACATAAGCATAACTGAGAAAGGTCAACTTTTTTCATCCCCTTCGCTTACTTTGAGAAAGCCCTGGCGCTCCATGGATGGTAAATTCGGGAGCGCGAAACAATACATAAGTGCTCCCAACCCGACTAATCCTCCAAGAATCAAGGGAAAGATCCATTTCTTTTTCATAAGGGAACTCCATTTATTGGTCTGCCTGTCCATCATTCTCCTTCCGGCAAACAGAAAGCAATAGCAGGTTCATCGCGTAAAGCTTATCTAAGGTCCCATACAAGGCGGCTTGATCGACAATAGTTCCGCTTAGCAGGCTCTCGCCAGTTGATTGAGACACGATGGTTAGCCCTCCCAGCCAATCGGTCCAGCTCTCGTCGAGTTGTCCCCGAACACGGATTTGATAGAACGCAGGTTGATCCATGGTTTTTATACGAGCTAGTTGAACAAGACGGCTTGAGCTTTCTTGCGGCGTTCGGCGCTCAACTTATACGATAATCCGCAGAAAAACGCGTCCGTATAGCATAGCGCTTCAAAGAGGAAAGGATGAGGGGTGACAAAGCCACCGCCATAGGTTCCATGGCTGGTTGGTCTGATCGTGATTTTCCGTGACGGATCGATCGTGATATCCGAAACGATCACGCCCTCATTCAGCTCGTCCAGTTGCTTCAAAACCTTGCCATCAGCGTCAACTATGGTTGAAAGGCCACCCAGATGGAAAGTGTCAGGATTCATTACGACGCCAAAAAGACCAACCCATTTCTCGGAACCACGCGGGCCAACCTGATTGACAAAAACTGTTGGAATACCGATCCTTCGCGCTCGATCTGATGCCATTTGGCTCAAGGATTCACGCGCTTCGGGAATATCTTTTTCACTTACCATTCCCCCGGTTTTGTAAGGTATCGGTGCGGCATGTGGCATCAGCAAGATATCTGCCGAATGATCTTGCATTCGATAGAGATTGGCGGTGAAAAGATTATCCGCACAGATGCCTACACCAATCTGGCCTATCTCTGTATCAATCACATGTGAACCAGCCTCTTTGCGAAAACAATAGGTTTCAGCCATCGTTTTCCTTACGAAACCTGCCATCTCGCCGTTCGGTTTGCTCAAGACATAGGAATTGAAGAAATCTTTTCCATCCGTTTCTATATATCCAATCCCAAGATAGATGCCAAGCCGCTTGGAAATTTCACTCAACCAATGCACTGTGGGGCCATCGCGAGTTTCAGCCACATTCCAGATGAGTTTAGACATGGAATAACCAGACGCCGCCAACTCTGGTAAGACAATGAGCTGTGCACCCTTTTGGGCAGCCTGTTCAATGAGAGGCGTGAAATGTTCCAGATTGTTCTTCACCTGGCCAAGGCAAGACTTCGCTTGGACCGCAGCAATGCGTATATGTTCGATTTTATTGTTAGCTGACATAGTGCAACCTTCCTTTTGGGTTATCGTTAGGAGTATGAATATCTCCTCGTTACGAACTTATTTTGTCGTTAAGAAGGTACAGTTTTGAACGGACGAAAGTACAGGTTGGGTACAGTTCTCCGCTACAAACAAAAAACGCGGTCAAGGGCCGCGTTTTGACGGATACAAGTCGAGCTCACGAGATAAGCAATCCAAGAATGCGGGCTTTCGCCAGCGCTTCGGTGCGGCTATTTACCCCTAGCTTGGCATAAATGTTACTCGTATGGAATTTGATTGTACGAAGTGAAAGATAGAGTCGGCTGGCGATTTGCTGGTTCGTTAATCCTTCTGCAATCAAGCAGAGCACATCCAGTTCGCGTTTGCTTAATGGCTCTATTACATCATCCGTCTGAGTAGCTCGTTTACTGGATTGCGGCGAATGCATGGAGAAAGCTGCGAGTAGTTTGCCCACATATTTCGGAGCAATATTTCGTGCAGCAATCTCATACAGCATGCGAGCCATCGGCTGTCCCTCCTCAATAAAGATCTGAACATATCCTTCGGGTTCGCCAAGTGACAAAGCTTTTTCCAGCAAAGATATTGCATCCTCGCGCAGTCCTTGCATCTCATGCGCCACCGAACGGATGCTAAGGCAAACGATCATCAGCCCTGTCTGTCCTTTCATTTCAGCCCGTGAACATAATTTTTCCATGAACTTTTCAGTTTCAGCCGGGCAACCCTTTGCAATCAATAGTCGGGCCAGCGCAAAATATTCCCCTTCCCGCCTGAATCCTGGTTCACCATCAGAAGTTATCCCATTTTCTTGTAGGACTTGTTCCGCCGCGGCAAGGTTTCCCTGGCTAATCCAGAACCAGGATTTCCAGGCAACGAAGCCCTCATAAATCCAAATGGGTACATTTGATGCACGCACAAACCTCTCAAGTTGCAGAAGAGTCTCCTGTATATCCTTCTTCCTCGCAAAGAGGACTCTAATCAAATAGAGATAACTCAGACCAAGCGCAGCAACATTTCCCTCGTGGCGACAGAGTTCAACTGCCTTGTGAAGATAGGTTTCTGCACTTTCCAATTCATTCCATTCGCACAATATATCACCTCTAATCGCAAACAATTTGCCTCTCATTTCGGTTGTGGATTTTTTATCCTCCTCTGCGAATTGAATCAATTGTTGGCAGATTTCATCAGCACTATGCAAATGACCCTGCTCCTTATAAGCAACGGCCAGTTTTGCACCGGCCAATAATGCGAGAAAAAGCTTCCCCGCGGCCTGACTGGATTTCAGCGCCTCTGAATAAGCTTGTTGTGCAGCGGTCAGATTTCCAATGATGCTATATGCATCGCCTAAATTGATGGCTGCGCTGTTACGCCACATTAAGTTCTCTTCCGGAAGCAAATCCAGGGCTTTGTTCGCGAACTTTATGATGGCTTGGGCATCACCTTGGAAATAAGCAATGTAAGCACGAACTACAGCGATCATCCCTTTGCTTTCAGCGCGGCGATGTTCATTAGGAAAAATCTCCTGCTCGAGCAACTGCTCAGCAATTTTCAACCGTGATTCGGCTTTACCGAGCTGGCCTGTCAGGAATAATGTCAAAGCATGGAAAGCGCACAGGTATGGGCGGGAATGAAACATCTTTTCAGGCAGCGATTCGAGCCATCGCAGGATCGTCATGGACTCGCCGCTTTTCCAAAGACTGTCGGCGAGCGCTTGGCTGATTAAACCTTCTGCACGTTCGTAATCATCAGCACGCAGCGCATGCTCTATGGACTCACCGATCAGGCCGTTCTGTTCATACCAGCAACTCGCCCTTCTGTGCAATTCTGGAATGAGGTCCGGCGTTTTCTGCTGAAGCTGCTTACGTAACAGATCACTGAAAAGATGATGATAGCGATACCAGTAGCGCTGACTATCGAGATTCACGACGAACAAATTGGATTGTCGCACTTCTTCAAGTGTCTGTTGCCCATCACTCCGCTGCGTTAAAGCATTGCACAATGGACCACACAAACGATTCAGAATGGATGTTTGCAGCAAGAAAGTTCTTATGGGCTTGGGCTGTTGAGCAAGTACCTCTGCCGCAAAGAAATCCATAATGTATTCATGTCCACCACTAAAATTGGCAATGAGACGAGAAGCATCCTCCTTATCTCTGACGGACAGGGCTGCCATCTGTAAACCAGCAACCCACCCCTCCGCGCGGGCATTGAGGGACAAAACTTCTTCTTTTGATAGCACCACATTTGTACCCTGTTTCAGGAACGCTTCTGCCTCCTCAGCCGAGAAGCGTAAATCAGCCTGTCGGAGTTCTGTTAGTTGTCCACGCACTCTAAGAGAGTGTTTCTTAAATGGTCGGGTAAGATGGGAGAATGGCTAAATTCACCCAAACCTACCCGACCGATCTCAAGTATACCGAATGGTTGTTGATTATGGATTTCTTTCCAAAGCATCGTCTGGGACGCCCG
>JBGPNQ010000229.1:0-8508 GCA_041487615.1 Anaerolineae bacterium | reverse complement strand
GGAAACCTGTCAGGTCTTGAAAACGAATTGTCGAAACCCTGAGCGACATGGATGCCGAAATAACCGCGCTGGAAGGGAAACTGTCCAAGGCGCGGCAGGTCAAGCAGGGCATGATGTCCGTGTTGCGGGCGGGGATGGTGAGGTTGGTGTGAGCATACGGCAAGAGGTCGTATAATCCTTGATTAGCCCGCTTAATTCAACCCATTATGTCCACGCGAAAATTATCTACCAAAGACGAATATCTCCAACTGCTCGACTTAACTTATGAAGTTGCCCAGTCTATAAAAGGGAAAACTTCATCTGATACCCGCTGGCCCGATTGCCAACAACTTGCGGTAAAACTCTTCTTCCATGCCGCAACTGTCTATTGGCTAAGAGAAGGGAGCACTCGAGCACCTGTGCCCTATTCTTTGAAAGGGTCATCATTCTTTGATTTTCCATCTGTTGTTGTGTTAACAAGGGCGATACTTGAAACCTATTTGACCATGTTTAAGATTTTTTTCGAGCCATCTACTGAAGATGAGTTCGAATTTAATCATGCATTGTGGTTATTATCAGGGTTTATTATTCGCGAGAATTTTGAGCCTTCGGATCCAACACTTCAAGCTCAAATAGCCGATGCAAAAATAGAAATTCAGGAAATGCGGATTCGCATCCAGAGGACGAACAAATTTAAATCACTGAAACCTGGTGAGCAGAAAAAAGTCCTCAAAGGTGAAGGAATAAGGAGTTGGAAGAGCGTTGCCAAGTCAGCAGGATTTGGCGAGCAAACAATACAACGTATGTACGCCTATTACTCTGGATTTGTGCATGCTGACGGATTGAGTGGCACACAAACTGTGGCTGCTGAAAATAAAGAAGAACAAATTGAGCAAATGGAAATCCATATGCGCGTCATCTTTCTGGTACTATCAAAGATGATAATTGAATATGCAAAGAAGTTTCCAGAAGCAAAAGGTGCGTGCGATAAGAATCCCAATGCTTATTTTGCCGCTGAAATATGGTCGGGTGTAGCAAGCCGCCTCCCATAAAACGCGGGCTAACAACGCGTGTAGCGGCGGACCACAGGTACAACCGCCATCGCCGAAATCTCCGCACTCGAAGGGAAACTGTCCAAGGCGCGGCAGGTCAAGCAGGGTATGATGTCCGTGTTGCTCACCGGGAGGGTGAGGTTGGTGTAGCATTCAGACCTGACAGGTTTTCCGCAGAACCATGTGTAACGGGAGTTTATGTTCGCGCATAAGTTGTGGTTAACAATGGTCATGATGAAACCTGTCAGGTCTTTGCATGAAATGATGTTTGAAAGGGTTGTATAATTTCTCTATGTCCATGACAGCGCTGGATCTTCCTCCTGAAGAACTCAAGAAATATCGCCCGCTCGATGCCATCAAAAAACGCAGGGCTAAATTCAGCGCGGAGATCTCCAGCCGCCGCAGGCGCGCCATGCTTGCCGCCCGAAAAGCCGCCAAACTGCTCAAAAGTGAATTCGGCGCTAAAGAGGTCATCCTGTTTGGGTCCCTGGCGCGGCGAGGAAGTTTCTCACTCTACTCTGATATTGATCTGGCTGTACGTGGAGTCGCTCCCGAAAAATTCTATGCCGCTGTCAGCGCTATGATGGATGTTAGTGTTGATTTCAAAATAGACCTGGTGGAACCTGAAGATTGCTCACCCGCGATGTTCAAAAATATCGAAAAAGACGGCAAGCCATTATGAGGGATGAAGAACTCGCAAAATTGGCTGAACGTATCCGCCAAGAATTAGGTGAAATCAGCCGCGTTGTAACGCGCACCAGCGAAGGCTGGGAACGCGCCCGCCGTTCGAACGATGATTACTACCTTGATAGCGTGGCGTTGAACCTGCACGGCTTCTATTCAGGCTTTGAACGCCTCTTTACCCAAATTGCCGAAGTTGTTGAAGGCGACCTGCCGCATGGTGAAAGTTGGCACCAGCTTTTATTGCGACGAATGATGACAGAAGTTCCAATGATCCGCCCTGCCGTGATTTCAAAAGAAACGGGTGCAAAACTGGATGAGTATCGCGGTTTTCGCCATGTTGTCCGCAATGTATACGCTTATAAATTTGACCCCGACAAATTGGAAAAACTCGTCCGCTCTGTTCCTGATCTTTTTGCGCAATTAAAAGCAGAGCTGCTTGCCTTTGCCGCGTTTCTCGAACAGTAGCATTGCATCATTAGCGGGAGCATTAACATGGTCCTCGGTAAACCCGAACGAACAACACAGAACCGCGTGATCAAACTCTTCCGTGAAGAGTTAGGCTACCGCTATCTCGGCGATTGGACGGATCGCGCCGGCAACAGCAACATCGAAGAAGGTCTCCTTAGCGAATGGTTGAAAAAGAACGGCTACTCCACTGCCCAGATCAACCGCGCGATCGATCTCCTACGCCGTGAAGCCGACAATCACAACCGCACGCTCTACGGCAACAATCAGGAAGTCTATAAGTTTCTGCGGTACGGTGTGCCCGTGAAAGTGGAGTCGGGGAAAGTCACCGAGACCGTTCATCTCATCAACTGGAATGAGCCGCAAAAGAACGATTTCGCCATCGCCGAGGAGGTCACGCTCAAAGGTGGTCACGAGCGCCGCCCCGATATTGTCCTGTATGTGAACGGTATAGCAATCGGGGTGTTGGAATTGAAGAAGAGCAGCATCAGCATTGGCGATGGCATCCGCCAGAACCTCTCCAATCAACAGCCGGAATTCAATCAGTGGTTCTTCAGCACGGTCCAGTTTGTCTTTGCCGGCAACGACACCGAAGGTTTGCAGTATGGCACGATTGGCACAGAGGAAAAATATTTCCTCAAATGGAAGGAAGACGAGCGGGATGACACCCGTTTCAAGCTGGATAAATATCTGCTCAAACTCTGCGAGAAAAATCGCCTCATCGAACTGATGCACGATTTCATCCTCTTCGACGGCGGTATCAAGAAACTGCCGCGTGCTCATCAATACTTTGGGATCAAAGCCGCGCAGGAGCATGTCCACGAGAAAAAGGGTGGCATCATCTGGCACACGCAGGGCAGTGGCAAGAGCATCGTGATGGTGTTTCTCGCCAAGTGGATTTTGGAAAACAATCCAAATGCCCGCGTCGCCATCATCACCGACCGGGACGAGTTGGATAAACAGATCGAAGGCGTATTTTCCGACGCCGGAGAGAACATCTACCGCACCAATAGTGGTCGCGACCTGATGAAACAACTGGGTCAAGCGAAACCACGTCTGTTATGTTCATTGGTCCACAAATTTGGACGCAAGGGCGTCGACAACTTTGAAACCTTCATCAAGGAACTGGAAGCCCAACCCAGCCAAGCAGTGGGCGAGATCTTTGTATTTGTAGATGAATGTCATCGCACGCAGAGCGGCAAACTCCGCCGCACAATGAAGGCGCTGCTGCCAAACGCTGTGTTTATTGGCTTTACTGGCACACCGCTTTTGAAAGAGGATAAGGAAACCAGCCTGGAAGTGTTCGGCGGCTACATCCACACCTACAAATTCAGCGAAGGCGTGGAAGATCGCGTGATTCTCGACCTTGTCTATGAAGCCCGCGATATTGATCAAAAGCTTGGCTCAAAGGACAAGATCGACGCCTGGTTCGATGCCAAGACCAAAGGTCTCAACGCCTGGCAGAAGGACGAACTCAAGAAGCAGTGGGGCACAATGCAGAACGTGCTCAGTTCCAGGTCCCGCATGGAACGAGTAGTGAGTGACATCGTTTTTGATTTCAGCGTCAAGCCGCGCCTGTCCAGCGAAAATGGCAATGCCATGCTGATTGCATCCAGCATCTATGAGGCTTGCAAATATTTCACTCTTTTCCAGAAGACACCATTCAGAGGTAGAAGTGCAATCGTCACTTCATACAATCCGCAGGCGCGGGATGTCACACTGGAAGAAACAGGTGCGAACACCGAGACCGATAAACAGTTCATCTACAATACTTACAACGACCTGTTGAAGAATGTAGTCCCTCAGCCGAACATGTCCAAGACCGAAACGTATGAAGAAGAGGCGAAACGTCTGTTCACCAAAGAGCCTGCGAATATGAAGCTATTGGTCGTGGTGGATAAACTGCTCACAGGCTTCGACGCTCCACCCTGCACCTATATGTATATTGACAAGTCCATGCAGGATCATGGCCTCTTCCAGGCCATCTGCCGCGTCAACCGTCTCGATGGTGACGACAAGGATTTCGGCTACATCGTAGACTACAAGGACCTGTTCAAAAAGGTCGAGAATGCGGTCGCGGTCTATACTTCAGAACTTGACCACAGTTCGGGTGGAGCAGATCCCGAAGTATTGGTGCAGGATCGCTTGAAGAAAGGAAAAGAACGCCTCGACAACACCCTCGAAGCGATTGATCTACTGTGCGAACCGGTCGAACCACCTAAGGGTGAGCTCGAATACATCCACTACTTCTGCGGCAATACTGAGATACCTTCTGATTTGAAGGATCACGAGCCACAGCGCGTCGCTCTCTACAAAGCAACGGTGTCCCTCATCCGCGCCTATGCCAATATTGCTGACGAACTTGAACCTGCCGGCTATGGCGTCGATGATGTCTCACGTATCAAGCGAAAGATGAACAATTATTTGGACCTGCGCGGCATTATCCGCAATGCGGCGGCGGAAACGCTCGACCTGAAGCCCTACGAAGCCGATATGCGTCACTTGATCGATACCTACATCGAAGCCGCTGAACCGCGCAAGATCTCTCCGTTCGAAGATATGGGGCTGCTTGATTTGATCGTGAAGACCGGCATCGCGGATGCCATTGCATCACAACTCGGCGGCTTGAAAGGCAACCGGACTGCCATACAAGAGACTATCGAGAACAACGTCCGCAACGTGATCATCCGTGACCAATTGACCGATCCTGCATTTTACGAGAAGATGTCCACTTTGCTGGATGAGATCATCGCCGCTCGAAAAGCGAAAGCTATCGAATACGAGGAATATCTCAAGAAACTGGGCGAACTGGCCAGGAACGTGACAAAAGGTCACTCTGACGAAACACCCACGCAACTGGATACTCCCGGCAAACGCGCTTTGTATAATAATCTGATGAAAGATATTCAATCGACTGGTGCAACTGGCGAGAATGCGGGTGATTATGTTGTGATCAGTGATAAAGCGCTGATACAAGCCCTGCAGATTGATACCGCTGTCAAGAAAGCCCGCCCTGATGACTGGCGCGGCATTCAGCCCCGTGAGCAGACCATCAAGAAAGCGTTATATGATGTCTTGAAGGACGTGGACGAGGTCGAACGCATCTTCAAGATCATCTTCCAGCAGCATGAATACTAAACAAATCGATGTCGGCGGCATTACCGTCGATGTGGTGTTCAAGAAGATCAAGAATGTCCATTTGAGCGTCCACCCTCCTGCCGGCCGGGTCCGCATCTCCGCGCCGGCATGGATGAGACTGGATACGATCCGTGTCTATGCCATTTCCAAGATCAAGTGGATTAAAAAGCATCAGAAAAAGTTCCAGGGACAGGAACGTGAAACACGACGCGAGTATCTGGATCGCGAAAGTCACTACGTTTGGGGTCGGCGCTACCTATTGAAAGTCAGGGAAGAAAATCAAACTCCATCTGTTGAACTACAACATAGTCAAATGCAGTTGACTGTCCGCCCTGGAGCCGTGATGGAGAAGAGGGGAGCCGTCGTCATGGCATGGTATCGCGATCAAGTTCGAGAAGCCGCGATACCGCTCATCGAAAAGTGGGAACCTATTCTCGGCGTAAAAGTAAATCGCGCCGATGTTCGACGGATGAGAACCCGATGGGGATCTTGCACTCCACGTCGGCGAACTATCCGCCTCAACACAGAACTTGCCAAGAAATCACGGGAATGCCTTGAATATGTCATCGTACATGAGCTGGTGCACTTGCTGGAGCCATCACACAACGCGACGTTCATAAGGCTCATGGATAAATTCATGCCCCAGTGGCGGCATATGCGAGACGAACTCAATCGCGCTCCGCTGGGACATGTCGATTGGGAATATTGATCAGTTTCTGACGTAGGAAAGTGAAAGAGATCGAAACAAAAATACCGCCATCTCTGCCGGTTGATCGGCTACATGACGGTATTGCTCCCGGTAAGGCGCCCTCGGCGCGACTCGAACACGCGACCTATTGCTCCGCAAGCAAGCGCTCTAATCCACTGAGCTACGAGGGCATTATTGGCAGGCGAGAATTCTAATTCATAATCAAAGTGAGGTCAAGAGAGTGCTCCCATTTCTCTCCACTGGCCGACGTTGCAACCGTCCCGACGGTTGCATCAGATCGAAAAACTGTTTACAGGGAAAACCTTCGGGACGTTTTTCAGGAGAGCTAACTCATCTGCTGAAGAAGCGAGCGCAGGTTTCTCTCATGCAACGTTTGTGCCAACCCGCCCAGATATACGCGGCTCTTGCCGCAATCTTCGATATTGATCTCAGCCAAAAGCTCAACTGCATTCTTTCGTTTTGAAATTGACCGTACCGATTTCTTGATCGAAGAGAGATAGGTCAAATTTTCCCTGACGGCTGCATCGATCTCGCCGCGCAGGATGATGTCGCCGTGACCCTGCACAATATTCTCCAGCCCCATTTTCCCGATATGTTTAATGGATGATACATTCTCGTCAATATTACCATCTACAACATACGGCAGGGGCATGAAGGAATCCCCGGCAAATAAAATGCGGTCCTCCTCGACAAGCACTGCGATCCCATCGCTGCTGTGGCCGAATGCTGGGGAAATGATCAGATTCTTCTTACCCACGCGCAACGTCAATTCCCCGTTTTCGAAGGTCATATGCGGAAGGATGATTTTTACCTGACGCATGGCAGGGTTCTGTTTTTGGGCCGCATCCAGAGATGGAATGCCGCGTTCTTCCAGTAATGCGCGGCAGCGCGCGTGTGCGATCACGGTTGCTCCCGGAAAGAAACAATTGCCCCAGGCATGGTCTGCATGATAGTGCGTGTTAATTACGTAACGCACAGGCACATTCAATTCATGCTCGATGAACTCACGGATGCTCAACGTTTCATCGGGCAAAGCCAGTGTATCGATCACAACTGCCCATTGTGGTCCAGCTACAACCCCTGCCGTCACCTGGGCATAAACTTCACTTTGGAACCAAAAAACATTCTCAGATACTCGTTCGCGATGCATGCACACAACCCTCATTACCGCATGTCTGATTAATAACGTTACTTTTTATATGTGCTTGCAAGCTGAAATCCATATTTCAAGTAAAGCAAATTATGCGGTACTCTGTATTCTTTTCTATTGATAGCACAAAAACCATCGAAAATCAAGTTGACTATACACATTTTTGCGTCAGAGCGCGCATTTTCGTAAAGATAGTTCCATCTTACTGCTTGCTTCCCCTCTCCTGCCATGATACACTGTGCAAAGCATGGCAAAAAGTCTGCTTCTTGTAACTGCAGATAAAAATTTTGGTGAGGTACTGCTCTACGGGCTGGAGCAGGCGGGTTATCATGCGTTTATTGTCAAAGGTAAAGGCGAAGCGGTTGTCCGTGCGGATGAAAAGAACTGCAACCTTGCCTTCCTGGATATGGACCTTGGATCCAAGGCTGTTCTCGATATTAGCAGAGGACTCCGTGCGCTCAAGCCGGACATGAGCCTGGTCCTGTTTTCTGACGAGGATGCGCCACCCGCACTTGATGAGATCCGCCCGTGGACGTTGATGCGTAAACCCTATTACCTACCGGATGTGTTGAATATGCTGAATGACAATCGCACTCCCTATTCGAAACAGACACAAACCACCTCGCGCGACGCGCAGACGGGCAACCCAACACTTCCCTGGTTGCAGGACGTAACCAAAGCCGCCCAACATTTAACGCGTCTCACACTTGAATCTTCTGCCCAGGCAGCGTTGATCACGCGCGGCGACAATCTTTGGGCATACGCGGGTCAACTCTCTCAAAATGCCGCAAAGGAATTGGCAGTGACCGTTACACGTCACTGGGATGGTCAAAAAGGCAGTGACTTATTGCGCTTCGTCCGTCTGGAGGCGACCAAGGCAGAGCACATGCTGTATGCCACGCGCATTGCCGAAGATGTTGTCCTTGCACTGGTGTTTGATGCCGAGACTCCGTTCAGCACGATCCGTACACAGGCAAGCCAATTGGCTCATTCGCTTGCGATCTCACCGGTCGAAGAGGAGGAAAAGCCTGTCGTAGGACGGGATCCACTACCGGCTGCGAATGAGACGCCCACAGAATATCTGGATGATGAGATGGACGGGCAGGATGTTCCGGTCCCAAGCATCTCAAACATCCTTTCCAATGTTCCACCTCCGCAACCAGACCATAGTATTCCCCTGCCCGATGAAGACATGATCGGTACGCGCCCATCCTCCGCACAATCCAGGCAATACAGCCGCGAAAGCTCCCCCTCCATCCGTGTGGAAGAGCTGCTCGTCCCGAATCAAAATATGGGAGAGACCGTTGAGCACGCGGTCGAAGATTTGGATG
>JBGPNQ010000228.1:0-8519 GCA_041487615.1 Anaerolineae bacterium | reverse complement strand
TTCTTGATATGGTCCACGTGATAATAGGCCGTCATCCCTTCCTTGTGGCCGTACGGATCCAGGCCGATGTCCTGATTGCCGACTTTGAAACCGACGTAATAAGGGCTGTCGGCATAAGGCTCCAGCCCTAACAGCTCGCGAAAAAGGGCCTTTGCCCTGGCGAGATCCTTGACAGGATAGATGACGGTTCCGATACCTTTGTTCATGAGAAGCTCCTTATCTCTACTGGTTGGATTTCGATTTATGTTTACCGTTCTATTTTAACGTCGAATGGGATGGGATCAAAATGACGACGGAAAGCCGAATTGCTTACTCCTGTGCGAAAGTGACCTGGTTACCGTCCGGGTCTTTGAGCTGAAAAAACTTTACGCCTGAGCCTGGACCGTACAAGTCGTCCCTGATCTCACCCGGTTGGAGGCCCTTTTCATTGAGCTCTTTGTGAGCGGCTGCAATGTCGGAAGTTGAAAAATAGAACGATATACAGTCGGGTTTCGGTGGTTCATTGTGCGTCGTACTCGACCTCGCAAGAGTAATAGACGTTCCGCCGCCGGGAAAGGTGAGCGTTACCCACCAGTTATCATCATTGCGGCGGTAGTCCGTTGCGACCTCCAGGCCCAGCTTCTCGGCATAGAACTCTTTTGCCTTTTTCATGTCACTGACCAGTACAGAGACCATGGTGAGCTTGTTGACTATTGTCACCGATTCTGAATCAATCATCTTTCTCATTTTATTCTCCTGTCATTTAGATTCTTGTTTTTTTGTCTTTCTATCAATACGTCGCACAGGGGAGCGTCAAAATGACAAGGGAAAGGTGTTCTTATCTTTTTCTCATAATTCCCAGCCCCGCCGGTATACCCTTCACGGTCACACACCGTACGCGCACCCCGCAAAGGCTGCGGGGCAGGTGACAGGTGTGTGACCGGGGGCATTACATAATGCACACAGAACATGTCAGGCAGTTACTCCAGCGGCGATCACCGCTTTTCCCACGCATCTTCAACATGCGTAACTTGACTTTTTACATGGATTTATGGGTTGAAATTCAAATATAAAGTTAAGTGAATTAGACGGCAGTGTGTAATTGCAGCGGCCCGCTGGTCTTAATGACGTTCGAGCCATATCCTTTAATGGGGATGAAACACATTGTGAAGAAGTAAAACGAACAGTCCCGTGATAGGAAATCCTTCACGGGACTGTTATTTCCATAGCCTCGGATCTAGGCCAACAGGCTTGTCGACCAAATTAACATACCCTTCGATGTACTCAAAAGGCTCTTGAACTCAATCCACCCGCGATCGTGACCGTCCCGCTAATACGGGTGATATTTCCCACTTTTACTTTGTTGTCACCTGCTTTTCTGCGTGCCATTAAGTGTCTCCCCGCGTAAGTGGGTGGACTACCAATAAGATGAAATAAGTATACTCCGAAATGACAGGTGAGGGTCACTCGCATTGGCCTGACCAAACTGTAAACGATTTTCAAGGCAGATAACACATTTGAAATGACCCCTCCTGAGTGACGATGGTATTATCTTTTTTGGATAAGTGCAAATGATCCATACATATTTTTCGCGGCTGAGTCTCCTCGCCCGCTTTACTCTCGTATCCTTCTTCATTACACTGCTGATCGCAATGGGACTGGCATGGCGCCTGGAATTGGCATTGGAGCGTGATTCCTTATCCGCGGTGGCGGAGAACACTGCACAGCAGGCGATGAACATCCTGAATAAGAACCTGACCGTTGCCGACCTGCAGACGGCGTTACATGGGAAACGATACGAAGAGATCGACACACTGATCCACAACACGCTGCTGAGCGCCGATATCGTGCGCATCAAGATCTGGAATCGTGACGGTTTGCTCGTCTATTCGGACGATCAAAATATCGTGGGGAAAGTATTCGCCGTCGGAGAGGATGTGCAGGAAGCATTCGGCGGAGAGATTGCGTCCGAGGTCTCGGATCTGCAGGCAGAGGAGAATGTCGAAGAGCGGAGCCAATACACGGAACTCTTCGAAATCTATGTACCGCTTGAACCCGCCGACTCACAGGAAATCCTGGGAGCGTATGAAGTTTATTATGATCTATCCAAACTAGGGCCGCGCCTGACCCGCATCCGCTATACCGTCTGGAGTGGGGTGGGCATCGGCTTCCTGATCCTCTACGGAACCCTGTTCCTGGTCATGCGCAACGCCTCACGGGAATTGATCCAACGCAACAAAGAGAATCAGATCCTGCTGGTCAAGGAACGCAGGGAGCGGGAGTTATCCGAACGACTGGAACGCCTCAGTCGCGCCCTGGGCGAGATCCTCGATCTCCGCAAGCTGCTCGACCTGATCTGCCGGGAAAGTGTGAACGTTTTTAAAACACATTCTGCTTTTCTCTGGCTGCTGGAGGAAGGTGAACTGGTCGGCTTCTCCGCCTACGGACCCGGCGCGGATCAGTTCATCGGGATGAGGTTTCCCATTTACGATCCGCAATTGCTGGGGGCACGTGTGGCTCGCGAACGAAAACCGATCCTGATCAATCATGCAATGGACTCTGCGGAGGTGGATCACAAGCTGGTCGAACGCTTCGACATCAAGTCTATGATGGGGATCCCGCTGATCAAAGGGGGGCGGGTGCTGGGTGCTCTGATGATCCTGGATTCCGAAAATCCCGAGCGCTTCGATCTGCAGGACCTGGAGCTGGCATCCGTTTTTGGGGGTCACGCGGCATTGGCGATCGATAACGCCCAACTCTATGAAAAAGCGCAGCTGCACCTCAAGCATGAAAAGGCATTGCGAGAGATCGATCTCGCCATTACTTCCAACATGGAGTTAAGCGAGACCCTGCGGGTGGTGCTTCACCAGACGCGGGCACGGCTGCACGTGGATGCGTGTGCCGTCCTGCTGCTTGACCCCAGGGCACAGACCCTGGAATACGCCAGCGGTCAGGGCTTTCGAACCGAGCTCATCACAAAGACGCATCTTCAGCTTGGGCAGGGTCGCGCAGGAAATGCCATGCAGGAAGAACGTATCTTTGGGCGGGCGGAGATCGAATCGCCTGCTGAAATCCCTGACCGTGCAGAGTTGATCGCCGAGGAAAATTTCCTGGCGTACTTCATTGCGCCGCTGATCGCCAAGGATAAGCTGCTGGGCGCCCTGGAAATCTATCACCGCGCTCCCCTGGTCATGAAAACGGAGTGGCTGAAATTCCTGGAAACACTGGCAGGCCAAACCGCTATCGCCATCGACAATGCGACTTTATTTGCCGATCTCCAGCGTTCCAACGCGGACCTAACCCAGGCGTATGACACCACCCTGGAAGGCTGGTCCACGGCGCTCGACCTGCGCGATAAGGAGACCGAGGGGCACACCCAACGCGTCACCAGGATGAGCGTCCGGCTGGCAGAACGGATGGGCGTCAGCCCGCAGGACCTGGTCCAGATCCGGCGCGGGGCGCTCCTGCACGATATCGGCAAGATGGGCGTACCGGACCGCATCCTGCTCAAGCCCGACAAATTGACCGACGAAGAGTGGGACATCATGCGCATGCATCCCAGCTATGCGTATCAGATGCTCAAACCCATCGCCTATCTGGACGGGGCGCTCGATATCCCCTACTGTCATCATGAAAAATGGGACGGCACGGGCTACCCGCGAAACCTGAAAGGCGAAGGTATCCCGCTTGCGGCGCGCATCTTCTCGATCGTGGATGTGTACGATGCCCTGACCTCGAACCGTCCCTATCGCACGGCGTGGCCCGAGGATAAGGTGCTCAGTCATATCCGCGGGTTATCTGGCACACACTTCGACCCTTGTGTCGTGGAAGCCTTTTTGAGGATGGTGGGGGAAGAAGAATCCCTCAGTTAAGTTGCTGTCGCTCTGCGGCTCGGACCAGGCAAAACGTGTGTCAGGTCTGAGCCGTCACTATTTAAACGGGGAAGTATACCCTCACGGTCACACACCTGTCTGATCTGCTAAGCAAATCACGAACGGTGTGTGACCGGGGCATTGTATAATCAGCCAAATTATCGCCATGAGCTACGACCTCTATAACCAAACCACAAGGATCACTCGGAAATACAGAAAACAATTCTGGGTAAAAGCCCTGGAGCTTGCCAGGCTTTATGGCTGGAACCCAATGGGAACATGCCGTCCCTGCCAGGGTGTTGATTGGCTGGGCGTGTATTTGACAAATGACGGTCAAAAAGTGATGGCGAATGACGCTCACTTGCTGGCAGGTGCTCTGGAAAAATCACTAAGCAACATTTCAGATGCAAATCCCAGGCTTGAATGGAATCCTAATTCCTGGATTGAGAATGATTTTCCTGAGTGGTTATCCCCGGATACACATTGTCGTTTCGACGAGCGAAGTGAGGAGAAACCTTTATCCCGCACAAAAAGATTTCTCGCCATGCGGCTCGAAATGACATAACAGGAGCGCCGATGAAAGACTACAACTTCTATGTCTACATCCTTACGAATTGGAACGACGAAGTGATGTATATTGGCATGACCAATAATCTTGAACGGCGACTCTATGAGCATAAGAATAAATTAGTTGATGGCTTCACCAAGAAATACAACGTCAATAAATTGGTTTACTACGAGCACGGGAACGATGTCCATGCCGCCCTTGCGAGGGAAAAAGAGATTAAGAAATGGCGCAGGGAAAAGAAGAACAATCTGGTTGTGACGATGAATCCCACTTGGAAAGACTTAAGTCTTGAATGGGAAGTGGATAAGGTTTCTCCCGCTGGTCGAAACGACAAGCCCGTTATTCCTGTCATTTCGAAGGAGCGGCAGCGACTGAGAAATCCTTGACCCGCGTGAACAGATTTCTCGCTATCGCTCGAAATGACAAACCCGGTACTTCTGTCATTTCGAAGGAGCGCTAGCGACTGAGAAATCTTCCACTCGGTCTCTCGTGGTGGATCGGACTGGCGCTCGCGCCGACCTTTGGCACACAAGTACTGAGCCTATCGCCTGTCACAGCATTCCTTGCTGCTGCAGTTATCTCGGCAATAGCCGCCCTCTCGGCGCTTGCACTGGAGCGATGGCTGCCTGACGAAGCGCGGTTGACTCCTCACCCACACGCTGCGGTTGCGACAGCGTCGACTGAGTCTCGCTAGCCCACTGCGGAAGCTTTTATTTCGATGCCATACGCTCTGCGGCTCGGACTTACTCTATAAGGTCCGAGCCGTATCCTTTAACTGGTAACCAAGCGAAACAAACCGCCCCGTGACGGGAAAACCCTTCATGGGACTGTTCTTTGCACAGATGAGTTTTCACTTTCCAGGTGGATAGTGTATCCACACGGATAGTATGTGAAGGTGGACAGGGTATCTTTAGGACAAGAAAAGTTTCCACATGCCTGCCGGTTATTTTTCCAGTCACGGCAGTACCTTCCCCAACTTGTCATATCAGGAATTGCCGGGCTAAAGGCCTGACCTGCAGATACTAACTCACCCGCCTGATAAACTCATGAGCAAGAGTCAATTCCTCAAGACCTATTTCATTACTATCAGCCTTCGGTTGTGGACCGGTGACCTTCACAGGCCAGGCGCGTCTGAAATTCCAACGTGCCACCTCTTTAAGTTTGCGGTCATACATCACGATCGAGCCATCCTTCCGGGCGGACTCGACATCACCGTCTTCCACCTGTTGACGCCAGGCCCAAATATCCATGCTGCTGGTAATGCCTCGCTTTAGAGTGATGTTGTCCCATTTCAAACGGCCGGGAAGTTTGATGACGATCTCCCGGCCCTTTTCATTGACCTCCCTTTGTTCAATGACTTCATGTTCCGAGCCCAGACCAGAGCATTCGGTGAAGTAGCCCTTGATCACACCCCCGATATCCACTGCAAAATGGAAGCCAACGAGGGGATTCTGTCGTTTAGGCATTTGTTATTCCTCCTGGGCATCCAGCCTCAGTTTTGAGGCTGGATCACTGCCTAACATCCTCAGTCCCTGGCACGTTAGGCACGACGATATTACCGCTTGTCTCATTAATAAATAACTGAACTTCTTGAATGATTTTTCAGGCTAAAACTCCAAGTGTAGTTAATTATCCGTAGGAGGCACTCTGTAATAAGGCTTGCTGGATCGATGATAAATACTATACGATTTTTCCTCTTTCAAGTCAACAGGGATTTTCCAAAAAGCGGCAGGTTTTATCCCTCCTTACCTGCCCAGCTTCCGATCACTGCCATCGCCTGCGGATCTGACGGAAATGTGACATTCAGGATTTTTGCCATAGGCTCTGCGGCTTGGACTAGTGGCCTTGTCCGAGCCGTATCCTTTAAGCGGGTGGAAATGGGTTATAACGAATTTATCAATGTTTGGCATAGTACCGATAAGCTCCACCCATACTAAAATTGGTTAAGGCTAGCGGACTGCTCAGCCATTCCTGACAAGACAGTAGAAATGATGGATTAACGAATCACCCAACCATGACAAGCGACTCTAGACTTGTTTAACGCGCGTTACCTCAGCAAGTCGTGTAACAACTGACTTAGTTGCGTGTACTCTTATACCGAACTCAAGACTCGCATGAGTTATACTATTGATAGCAAATCAGCCCAAACAGGATACTCATGAATAATCAACTAGAGAAATTCCAATCACTTCTACGTGAGCTTTTTCAATTCGACTGTGCAGATCTCGACTTTGGCATCTATCGCATTATGAATCACAAGCGTGACCTGATTGAGGAGTGGATTACTCGGGAGTTGCCTAAAGCCATCACCAATGAACTAGACCGTGGTGCACTTGGCACTATATCACAAGCGGCACAAGAATTAGAGACTGCTAAGAGGAAAGTACTCGAGGCTTTAGGAGATGATGCACTGGACTTCAATGGCGTTCTCAGTGAGAAGTATCGCGGTACCAAGGCAGGTAAGGAGTACCTGATTGCGCGCACCAATGCCGCCAATGCACATGATCGTAATTCCCTGGAGACGATGATCTATAACCATCTCTATAGTTTTTTTGGCCGTTATTATCAAGACGGTGATTTCATCTCAAAGCGTCGATACTCTAGACAAGAACGCTATGCTATCCCATACAATGGTGAGGAAATTTATCTTTACTGGGCAAATCACGATCAATACTACGTTAAGACAGCCGAGTACTTCACCGACTATACTTTTACAGCGCTCAATGGTGTGACCGTGCATTTCAAATTGCAGAGCGCAGACATAGAGCAGAATAACATCAAAGGTAACAAGCGCTTCCTTTTGCCTCGTTTACCTGAATTGGACTGGAATGCATCCTCACGCCAACTCGTGATTCCCTGTGATTATCGCCCGCTAACCCAGCAAGAAAACATTGCCTATGGTCAAAAGAATCAACAAGATGCAATCTTAACCAATTCATTAGAAAAGATACCCAGGCAACTCTCACCAAAAACTGCCGCACCCGCTATTGCTGCGCTCAACAGTGAAAAACGCAAGACCAGCGATGGCCAGCCAATCACATTTCTTGAACACCACCTGCGCCAGTATATGCGGCGCAACACATCGGACTTTTTCATTCATAAGAACTTGAACAGTTTCCTTTCGCGGGAGCTCGACTTTTATCTGAAGAATGATGTGATGAACCTAGACGAGATAGAGGGAGCAGGGGAAAACCGCGCCGAGGGTTGGTTCCAAATAATGCTTGCTATTAGGAATGTAGGCAACCGCATTATAGAATTTCTCAACCAGATCGAAGAATTCCAGAAGATGTTGTGGGAAAAGAGAAAATTCATTACTGAAACGCAGTACTGTATCATGATTGGAGCCATTGCTGAAGGCTTTTACCCCGATATTGCAACCTGTGAATCTCAATGGAATGAATGGAACGATATGTTCCACATTGATGAGGAAGGGGACAGTCTGTTTTCGGGCAAAAGTAGCCAGAAAAAGCGTATTGCCTTTCTGAAGACACAAACAACACTAATGTTGGACACCAAGCACTTTGATCAGAGTTTCGTAGATAGGCTACTTGGTAGTTTTGACCAATTGGACGAGATTACTGAAGGGCTGCTCATTCGCGGCGAAAACTGGCAGGCATTGAATTTGTTGCAAGAACGATACCGTGAGCATGTGAACTGCATTTATGTCGATCCACCTTATAACACTGGCACTGATGGATTCATATATAAGGATCAGTATCAACACTCCACCTGGCTCTCACTTCTTGAGAACCGTATGGTTTTGGGACGCCACTTGCTTGAGAACACAGGGCTCCTATTCTGTAGTATCGATGACATAGAATACCATCGTTTACGAGTTGTTCTTGACAGGATTCTTGGAGATGACAGGTTTATTGGGACTTTAACTTGGATCGCGACTACCCAGCCTGACAACATAGGTCGGGCAAGGTACAACCTTCAACAGAACATAGAATATGTGCTGCTCCTTGGAAAATGCTCCCGGACTCAACTGCCTCCATTTAAGCTAGACTCGAGCGGTAAGGAAAAGAAATACCCTCATATAGGAAAATATGGACCTTGCCGGTTTGAAATCATTGAGCGCGCATTTGAGGGTGCCTACG
>JBGPNQ010000227.1:0-8567 GCA_041487615.1 Anaerolineae bacterium | reverse complement strand
TGATCAGTTCCTGCATGTGATTATGCCGATGCACTTGGGTTAGAAAAGATTAAAGCATTGGAGATTGGATGGCGAAGCGCCTGTCGAAAGACAAGGCGCTTTTTGTTTTCAATCCAAAGGTTCCCTCTCCCCACGGGAGAGGGCTAGGGTGAGGGCTATTATGCCGCAGGTAACAGCACCTTGAATGTTGACCCTGCTCCGGCACCTTCTGACTCTGCCCAGATCCTTCCACCCTGCGCTTCGATCAATCCCCTCGCGATTGTGAGTCCAATTCCCAGCCCGCCATAGTGACGTGTATTAGGCGGCTCGATTTGATAGAACTCTTCAAAGATTTTCTGCAACTTATCAACGGGGATTCCAATGCCATGATCCTGCACCCAGGCCAGGACTTGATTGCCATCCTGTATTGTGCCCACCGTGACTTCACTTCCCTCGGGCGAGAAACGAATAGCATTATTGAGGATATTGGAAAATGCCAGCGCGGTCTTGTCAATATCTATATTGACGATGAATGGCTCCTCGGGAAACGCATAAACCAATTTCTGGTCGCGAGTGGCGGCGATTGCCTTGATCCCTTCACAGGCATAAGCAAGGATATCCTGCATGACGCTCTTCTGTGGCTTAAGGATCATTTCATCCGATTTGAGCATCGCAAGATTATTCATCTCATCCAAAATGGAGCGCATCTGCCGCGCGGCAGTCAACACCTGGCTGGCGTGATCAGAGAGTTCGCCTTTGGCATCCTCTTTTAGGAATGTTGAATAACCAATGATGATTCCGAGAGGAGTCCGCAGTTCATGGGAAGCCAGCGAAAGGAAATTGCTCTTAAGCTGGTTGGACTCCTTAACCTGTTGAAGGGCCCTCTTTGTAGTTTGCAGCAGGCGGGCGTTGTCAATTGCGATCGCGGCATGAGCTGCTGTGACAGATAAAAGCGTTGCATCACGTCCATCAAAGATGCCATTGCGTTTATTCACCGCTTCGAGAACCCCAACCGTACGGTCTTTGATGGGCATGGGAACGCCGAGCAAAGTTTTGACTTTGAATTTGATGTGGTCTGAGACGAGAGAATAATGGCGCGGGTCCTGTTCCGCGTTGTTCAAAATGAGAGGCTGGTTGGTGCGGAAAATTGTCCCTGCGAGGCTGCTATCGATCGGCACAGGAACTTCTGCCAGTTGGGCCGGGTCCGAGCCGGTGGCGGCCGCAAAGTACAGGCGTGGTCTCTTCTCATCATATAACAAAATAGATGCAGCTTCGCAGTCCAGCAATTCTGTAGCCGTGGCAGTGATGAGCTGAAGCAGGTCATCCAGATCCAGCGTGGAGTTGAGCGTCACACTCAACTCAACCAGGCGCCTAAGTTGCTGGTGCTGGCCTTCAAGATCGCGGAGTTGTCCTGTTGTGGTGGGCATGAGTATAGTGTACAGACTTTGAGAAGCAGATTCAAGCCCTACTTTTGTATTTCGTAAACAATAAATCTGTTGTTCGTGAGAACCGTCGTCAAAGGCAGCTGACAGGTATCGATCTCCTCAGGTGGAATCTGTTGATTTTTCCCGACCTTTTTGCTCAACACTAAATAATCGCCCTTCAGAATGCGGTCACATTCCGTGCTTAGGATGGAGTCGTGATCCGTCATAAGTCTCATCGCGCGCGGTTTGAAGAAGATGACCACACTGTCAGCAGGTGTACTTTCCTCAATGTATCTGTACACTTCCCTGCTATACGAGTCGTAGGGTCCATTAATAGTTCGGTCGTTTTTCAGGTTGGAATAGGCATTGAGGCTCGAATTGAACAGAAAAATGATGGCGATTAACAACCAGAAACCGTGGAAGCCCCATCGCCCGGTTTGAGCATATTTCTCAGGAAGTTTTCCAAGGAAGAAGTTCACTCCCTGGAAGGTGAAATAAATGAAGATGGGCAGAAGCGGAAAGATGAAGCGCGCTCCCTGCCAGGACGGCCAGGTGATCAGCACAACCATCCACAGGGCGAAAAAGATGATCAATAGTACATCTTCCCTTTGTCGATGCCAAAGCCCAATGAGGAAAAACGCTACAAATCCATAATAGAGTATCTTCCAGATCACCTGCTCGCCAAAAAACCGACTGAATATCTGAAAGTAGCCGGTAACATGTCCCAGGGCGGTTTTGATATGAAAGCCTTGATATTGAGCGAAATAGGATTCACCGCCACCCGGAAACAGCAGAGCATAGATGAGCCAGAGAAATCCAAAGGAGGCACCAAGGACCAGGATATTCCTCAAACTCTGTTTGAATATTCCACGATTTGTTTTGTTGTCCGATACATTGATAATTTGCAGGATAAAAAAACTGGCAAGCAACAATATTCCTGTTGTGCGAATGAAGAAGGCACAGGCGATGGCACATCCAAGTGCTACATATTTACATGTGATGCGTTTTTCATCCCAGATCATCAGCAGTAATGCCAATGTTGAAAAGAACAAAAAGGGAATATCGGAAGCGATCTGATCCAGAA
Organism: Anaerolineae bacterium; assembly: GCA_041487615.1. Classification (GTDB taxonomy): domain Bacteria; phylum Chloroflexota; class Anaerolineae; order Anaerolineales; family Villigracilaceae; genus Defluviilinea. Next base: position 6,080 of record JBGPNQ010000227.1, on the reverse strand, counting down.
ATCCAAGCAATAGGGGATTGAATGCAAACAGTGGCGTGACGAGCAGACTTTCCGTTTGTGTGAGACGTGTTTTCATCAGCAGGTACAAACACACGATGAACCCTGCATAAAAAAATAATCCGGGCAATTTCAGCGCAAGCGGATTGTTGCCCTTGATTGCATACACAGGAGTCAAAATCAATGGATAGCCCCAGGGGTAGGCGACCGGTCCGATTTGATTGGATGATTCAAAGATCGTGAAAGAGTTGCGTTCGACAAATTCCTGCGTGCGGCCGTTCAGGATGCTTTCTGCCTGCATGATATACGATGCAAAATCATCACCCCATTCATGTCCGCGCGTCAGAGTGGAGGCTCCAAGAACGAGTGACGCAAGGATAAGGAGTATGAGAGGGGTGGCTCGCATTGGATGATTTTACTCTGCTTTGCATTTAGAACATATGTTCTATTTTACAGGAAAGAAAATATCCGCTTGGAGACAGGCGGATATATAGAACGATGCTCGCGAAGCCGTTGGTCGATTCCGTTTTATCAGCCAGCTCACATCTGCGGCATGGACCTCATTCGACGCGCCCGCTCCGTGAGTGGACGTCTGGCAACAATCGTGACTTTGCCACTTCCATATGGTGTGTAAACATTGATTGCTTCCCAGCCCTCGATGCCCCATTCATCGAGCGTCGTTTGAATATGTTCATCCTTTGTGCCGAAAACACTTCCAATTGTTTGAACACGATACTCCCATTGTTTGATTTCTTCAGCCATTTGAGACTCCTATAAAGCGAGTAATACATGTAGAACAAGATCTGCGGAGAAGTGTGAGATCATGGCCGACTCAAGTCCACGTTTCCAGTAGAGCCAGCCAAAGATGATGCCCAGCAATCCATTTAATACAACGGTTCGCGCGACAACCAAGGGAGTCAATGGAACAAGCAATGCCATGGTTGGAAGATGTCCAAGACCGAATAAGACTGCAGCGAGTATATTGGCGATCCAAAAGATAATACTGGTTGGTTTCCCTTCAGATGTCTTGCTGAGAAATTTTCCAAGCCATGCAAGCAAAGACATCACAAACAAACGCAGTTGGATCTCTTCCGCAATGCCACCGTAGAATGATGCAAGCAATCCTTTCCATGCTGCGGGTTGGCCGGTTTGTAAATTCAGCGTATTTGCCGTATCGCCAAGCTCCTTCATCATGGCAGGTTGAAAGTAAAAGAACTCCAGTCCAAGCACAACCAAGGTTGAGACGATACCCAGGAGAATGCTGAGCGGCAAAATGGCGCGAACTTTGTCCGCGACGGATTCGCCGCGGGTAACGGAATCCAGGATCGGCGTCGTGAGACCGACGCGTCCGGCGAAGAATAACCCGGCAAAGATCGCGATGGCCAAGATGATCGCATTCTGCACAGTTTGGATGGCGATGAGTGCAGGAAGAGGAATACCCAGTTTCGTCAGGTCAATTGCTGAAGACTGAACTTCCATGGCGTATGGCAGGACTGAAAGAGTGGCGATGATCGCTGCTGTCAGGAGGATGACGAAGACTTTCCAGTTGATGATGGTTTTCATGATGTTTTCGTTTCACGTGAAACATGGGAGCAGGGGGTGCCGGCTCCCATGTCAGTTAGGCCTTGGTTTCCTGTTGATAAAGCACATAGGAATATACGAGTGTGATCAGCGTCGAGCCAATCACCGGGACGAAGAGGAACCAAAAAGCGGTCATGCCACCAAAGAAGGAACCGACGAACGTCAATGCACCGGAGGCCATGAACAGGATGGAACCAAGCCGATGTGTCTCATCCCAAACCTTATCGCTGGAAAGGGTCCAGGGCGTGCGGATGCCGATGAAGAAGTTGCGTTTTGCCTTGCGGAGCATATAGCCGACGAAGAAGAACAGGATTCCCAGCGCGGGCAGCATGGCCTTGCTCATGCCGAAATCGGTGTAGCCCAGGTTCCAGCGCAGCGTCAGGATGTAGATGTAGAGCATGAACGCGACGATCAGCGTGATGAACAGGTTGAACACGTCACGGAACTGGGCAATGTTGGCCTTGAGCGGATCAATATTTGGGATGAGCAGAAAAAGCAACATCATTCCCAGGGTGATCAACGGCATTAGAAACACGCCCCAGAATTTGGACATGTAACCATTGACCTGGTCGTTTGTACCCCAATGGGATGCCATTGGGTCCGGCAGACGGTTCCAGAGTGCAACGCCTACGATCGTGGCTGCAGCGACCAGGAGCAAAACGACAATCGTTGTAGTACGAGTATTCATTTCTCTTCCTTTTCATATCCGCTGGTCGAGTAGCCCCGCCATGAATGTGAGGGGCATGTCGAGATCCAGCGATTTCCAATTGCTGTTGGTTTCGATACGACCTCGACAAGCACTCGGTCTACTCAACCAACGAGGTTTACTACTTTTCCTTCGGCACATTATTCTGCGCCATCGAGACCATTCCGCTCAATCCACCGAGGTTCATGGTGTCAATCGCCGAGCTAGGGACAATGACCAGCGCGCCTTTTTCCTTCAATCCTTCGAAGAGCATGTTCATGGCTCGCAAGTGCAATGCCGTTGGATTATGGATATAGGCCTCTGATGCCTCTGAGAAGGATGCCGCGATCTGCTTTTCCGATTCGCCCAGGATGACGCGCGCCTGTCGCTCACGTTCTGCCTGCGCCTGGCGGGACATGGCATCTTCAAGATTTTGAGGGATGACAATGTCGCGGATTTCCACCGAATTGACCGTCACGCCCCAGGGTGTTGTGCGCTCATCGATGATGCGCTGGAGTTCCTCGTCGATGGCGGAGCGCCCAATGAGGATATCTGCCAGCATCATGCGACCGATAATGTCACGCAGCGCGGTCTGTGCAGCCCAGGTAATCGCGGACTGGTAATCCTTTACTTCGAGTGCGGCTTTTTCAGCATCCCAAACAACCCAAAACAGTACAGCGTCCACATCCACGGGTACCGTGTCTTTCGTAAGGGTTTTTTCCGCTGAGAATGGCGTCACCATGACCCGGTGATCGATCCAGGACGGGATCGCGTCGATGATCGGGATGATCCAAAATAGGCCGGGTCCGCGTAATGCGTGGAATTTGCCCAGGCGCAGCACGATAGCTTTTTCCCATTGCGAGGCGACTTTCAGCGCAAACAGAATGTAGGTGCCAAGCAGTGTCCAAAATACAACCCACGTTCCAATTACATTATCGCTGTATTTGCCGTCGCTCAGGATCGCGCCGACCACAGCGAATACCAGACAAATGCCAAACAGGAATCCAGCGATTGCCGAGATATGCTGTTCTGCCTGTTGTGTTTTTTTCTTTTCAATTGCTGACTTGATAAACTTTGATTCCATTTTCGTTTTCTCCTTTATTAATCACTTTCAGGTTCTTCTGATGCTTTCCATATTTTTAGTTCTTCTTTGACCATTTGGCTGATTTCTGTTTTTGAAAAGTCAAGGCGCATTGCTTCGCTGATAAATCGTTGGGTCAACGCTTCCAATGATTCCTTTCGTAATTGGTCTGTGACTTTCGGTGGTGGAACATCTGTGATATACGTGCCGCGGCCTTGTTGAGTTGAAATGATCCTTGCTTCATCCAATATGCGATATGCCCGCGCGATTGTATTGAAGTTGACTCTCAACTCTTCAGCCATCGCACGGACTGTTGGTAACTGATCGCCTGGCTTGAGTATTCCACCGACAACCTGTGTTTGCACCTGATTGACGATCTGTGTGTAGATGGGTAGTCCGGAGCGGAAGTCAATTTGGAGTAAAAGTTTCTTGTTTGTCATAAATTGTATCTTTGTATCATTGTAATAATTGTATCATTGTCATAATTGTATTCAAAATTGGGAAACTTGTCAAGCTCTGACCCAAAGACACAGATACCCCCTACATGTACTGATACTGATTATTTGTGAGCCGCAATCAATCGTTTGATGGCTTGGCCCAGCCGCTTAATACCCTCCTCGATCTCGCCGGGCACCTGCGCTACAAAATTAAGGCGCAACCAATTGCTGCTCTCTATTTCATCTGGAAAGAATGGACTCCCTGGGGCGAAATCGACACCTGCCTCCCAGGCCAGTGGAAGCAACTCTTCAGATGTCAGGCCTGTAGGCAACTGCAGCCAGATAAACAGTCCGCCTTGAGGTAGATCAAAGTGGACTCCAGTTGGCAGGTAGCGCTGAATCGCGGATACCATTACATCACGGCGTTTGCGGAAAATCTGGCACGATCGATGCAGGTGAGCCTGATACCGCCCAACGGTGACATATGCCTCCAGAGCGTGTTGAACCAGAGTCGATGTCGCGAGATCATTGGCGCGCTTGAAATTGACAAGACAGTCATAGACCGGGCCTTCGGCTGCAAGAAAACCCACACGCAGGCCGGGCATCAGCATCTTTGAGAACGTGCTGACATAGATAACGCAGCCGCCCGGATCAAGCGCTTTGAGTGCCGGCTGCGTGCGCCCCTCGTATCGCAAGTCTCCTACAAAATCATCTTCCAGGATTGGAATATTGTATCGATTTGCAAGAACAAGCAACTGACGGCGACGTGCACTATTCAGACATGTGCCGGTTGGGTTATGGAAGTTGGGAATGGTGTAAATGAGCTTGGGATGATGCTGCTGAAGCAGTTTCTCCAATCCTTCCACCTGCATACCCTGACTATCAACAGGAATGCCTACCACCTTGAAGCCAAGGGCGCGGAATAAATCCAGCGCGCCTGAGTATGTGGGACTTTCTACCAGAATAACATCGTCCCGATTGAGCAGGAGCTGTGCGACCAGAGACAAGGCCTGTTGTGAGCCAGCCGTGATAAGAATATTATCCGGCCGAGTCTGCAGGCCTTGGCTGGCCAAGATATGAGAGATACTCTCGCGCAGTGGTCCATATCCATTGTGCTCCCCATAATCCAGCGCTGCGATCCCATCTCGGCGCATGACGGCCTGGAACACTTTGCGAAATTCCTCGGCTGGGAACATGTTTGCATCCCCAATGCCGCTCGCGAAACTAATGGGCTGTGAATGAGGCGTTGCACCAGATTTGGTATCCAGTAGGTTGCTTTGGGTCGTATTATCCTGAGTCAATAGATTCTGCTGCCAGAGCGGCCAGGGGGTATTCCTGTCATTTTTTTGAAAAGGTAAAAGTAGTTCGGGATGCAGCACATATGTGCCGCTGCCCAACCTGGAGAGGATCAGCCCTTCGGTCTCCAGTTCGGCGTAAGCGTTTTCCACCGTGATGCGGTTCACGCCCAGGTCTTGAGCGAGCTGACGGCTGGCCGGCAGGCGAGTATCCGGAGCCAGGCTGCCCGAAAGAATCCCCTGTCGCAAGTAGGCTTTGATTTGCTGGTAAAGTGGAATCGCACTTTGACGGTCAAGCGGGATGCGCATTTTCTACCTCCAAGCATATTGGCATGATAAATATATCCCCATTTCGCTTAATAATATAGAGCCAATCTATCACTATTTCCGCTAATCCATCGAATTGGACTATTATATATTCGCAAGTATTGGCTCTTAACATATACCGCTTTTCTTCTAAAATAAGCTATTGAAAAGGAAGATATTACAACCTGTTGAAGTGTTCGGACGATATGTTGGAGAGTGCAGGAGCAATGTAAACTATTACGCTTTGCTGCTTGATTTGGCAGAATGGCAGCGTGGTAGAATCTTTTCGTTATTATTTTCGAAGTACCGCATACATAGCAGAACTTCGATCCTGCCTGCCAGCGTAATAGAGAAGTTTAACTGCATAAAAAAAGTGGTAGAAAAAGGAGTAAGACAATGGAACAACAAACTGGTACCTTTGCAGTCAAGAAGGGTTTGGCGCAGATGCTTAAAGGTGGCGTTATCATGGACGTGGTCACGCCTGAACATGCGAAGATCGCCGAAGAAGCAGGTGCATGTGCGGTGATGGCGCTCGAACGTGTGCCTGCGGATATTCGCGCAGACGGCGGTGTGGCGCGCATGTCGGACCCGGATCTTATTTTGAAGATCATCGATTCGGTTTCCATCCCTGTGATGGCAAAATGCCGCATTGGTCATTTTGTGGAGGCGCAAATTCTGGAAGCGATCGGCGTGGATTA
>JBGPNQ010000226.1:0-8573 GCA_041487615.1 Anaerolineae bacterium | reverse complement strand
TCTTCTCCAGCAGCCCTTCACGGATGAGATTGATCACACTGGTTTGCATGTTTACTTTCGTTTCCTGTGCCATAAGGCTTAGATAAAACGAATGTTCTAAATCTTACGGCTCCTTACATTAGAATCTTCATTTAAGGCGGTATAATCGCTTCGCCATGCCCAGACGTAAAGCGCCCGAAGACATGTCTGTTGAGGAATTACGCCGTTTGCTGATCGAAAAGCGGCGCGGCGCGAGACGTGAGCGGCTGGAGCACTTTAAAAGGACAGGGCGTGTGGTCGACGTGACTCCTGACATCCTGGCGGAATCTGCCCCAGTGGTGGACACGCTTGATGAACCCAACGACGGACCCCTGGTCCCCGCCTCGAAACGCCGACGGGTGGTGGACCGAATCCTTTTGGCGGTGGAGGTTCTGGCAGTGATGGGACTCGTCGGCATCCTCATTAGCGGGCTTGGCGTTTTGCGAGCTCTGAATGAAGAGGTCGCTTCTGCATTGATCCAGGAAACGCTGACGCCAACGCCGCTCGTGATGGCAGTCGTGCTTCCATCGGGCCATACGCCGCCGGATGCGCAGGGGAACACGCGTCCAAACCTGGACGAGATTCCCGCTCATCTGCAGCCGATGGTGCAATCGCTTGCAAATCTGCCAATCCCCACGGCCGCGCCCGACCAGGCCATCCGCATTCAAATCCCGGCGATCAACATCGATGCGCCTGTCGTGCAGGGAGATGGATGGGAGCAATTGAAAAAGGGCGTCGGACAGAATGTGGGCTCGTCGAATCCCGGACAAAGCGGAAATGTGATCCTATCGGCTCATAACGATGTGTATGGCGAGTTGTTCCGCTTTCTCGATAAACTGCAGCCCGGCGACCAGGTTGTTCTATATACACAGCAGAGACAGTATGTCTATGTTGTCGACCGTACCGCGCTGGTGGAACCGACAGCGGTGGAAGTGATGGCATCCACGGGAAGCCCAACGGTAACGTTGATCTCGTGTTATCCATATCTTGTCGATAAACAGCGCATTGTGGTTTTTGCGCGATTACAAAGTTAACCCGTCATTGCGAGGGCATAGCCCGAAGCAATCTCCCATTACATGGGATGCCTTCATCGATGGGCGTTTACCGTCTAAACGGAGATTGCCACGTCGGACTGAAGTCCTCCTCGCAATGACACAAAATAAGGAGTAAAAAAATGGCTAAGAAAACCAGACGAACAACTTCGGTGAGCATGACAGGCTCAGCGACCCGTACCGAGTTCAATCCCGATTACACTCATGTGAAACGTGATCTGAGTCGTATCGGAGTACTGGCGGGTTCGTTCTTCGCGTTGCTGATCGTCCTTTCGTTCTTCATCAAGTAATCGTTGATGAATCCGGGCGACCTGTCATTGGGTCGCCCTTTTTTATTTGATGGAACAGATTGTTACTCTCACAACGCTTACGTACGGTGGAGATGCCATGGGACGCCTCGAAGACGGACGGGCAGTCTTCGTTCCGTTTGGCTTACCGGGTGAGCGCGTTCGCATCCGACTAACGGAGGAAAAGCGCAACTTTGCGCGCGGCGAAATTCTGGAGATCCTGGATGCTTCCTCGCAGAGGATTAAGTCGCGTTGTAAACATTTCGCTGTTTGTGGGGGATGTCATTATCAGCAATTGCCGTATGAAGAACAATTGAAGGCAAAGACAGAGATTTTGAGAGATCAGTTAGCTCGTATCGGCAAAATTGAGAACCCATCTGTACAAGCAATGATCCCAAGCCCCAACCCGTGGAATTATCGAAACCATGTTCAGTTCCATTTAACCAGTGATGGAAAATTGGGATATGTTCCTCAGTTTTCAAGGAAAAAAGGGATAGGGGTGATGGCGATAACGGAATGCCATTTACCAGAAGGTTCGATCAATTCTTTATGGCCGCAATTGGAATTTGAACCCGAAAGCGAAATTGACCGAGTCTCAGTACGTTCCGGTGTGAATGATGAACTGATGCTTGTGCTTGAATCGGTATCTCCCGAGCCGCCTGAATTGGAAATCGAAGCGGGCATTTCAATCACACATATTTATGAGGAGAATACCCTTGTTATTGCGGGGAATGACAATATCACAATCCGCGTTTTGGACCGCGAGTTCCGAGTCTCTGCCGCGTCGTTCTTTCAGGTGAATACCGCGATGGCGGAGAAGATGGTCGAGCACTTGCTCACATGTTTACCTGTTTCCCTGTCTACTTTAGTAGATGTCTACTGCGGAGTTGGATTGTTCAGCGCCTTCCTTGCACCGAGATGTGAACGAGTCATTGGAATTGAATCATCTTCGTCCGCATGTGAGGATTTCGCCTTCAATCTGGATGAATTCGAGAATGTGGAGCTTTATGAGGGATTGGCTGAGGAAATATTGCCATCACTTGTAGGACAAATTGACAATTTGCGCTACGCTATTGTTGATCCGCCGCGCGCAGGGTTGGATAAATCCGCGGTGGATGAAATCCTAAAATTGAGTCCACCTATGATCGCGTATGTCTCGTGTGATCCGTCCACACTGGCGCGGGACGCGGCGCGGCTCATCAACAGGGGATATAAACTAAAGCAGGTCACGCCGTTCGATCTATTTCCGCAGACGTATCACATAGAAAGTATTTCTCTCTTCGAGCGTTAAACAAAATTTCCCTCTCAGTTTTGAGAGGGAAATTCTGTTCAGGCGTTTGGATCAGTCGCCGACCGGTTCTTCTATCGGTGGAGGCAACAGGGAAGGCAATGCTTTGATCTCACGGTAGGTCAGAGTCCACACAGTGGATGTGTATACCGACTGCCAACTGCCCAGCAAAAGCCAGGGCGAAAAGGCAAGCGTGAAGAACAGAGGTGCCATGAACAGCCCACCTGCGATCCACGGCAGATAACCACCGAGGAAGGTGCTGAAGAGACCCACAAACAGCAGGAATGGGAGCGCGACCACGAGTAGTGCGACGACCGTTGTCACGACCACAACCGGGATGCTAACAATGATCAGGAGAACAGAGGCAACCGCCCAGACAATGCCCAAGCCGATCATTACAAGCCACATCAGGCCAACGTTCTTCCAGTTTTCGAGCACCATCGCAAAGCCGCGTTGCAGTGATTCAATGACACCTGCATTCTCCAGGGCACAAATTCGCCAGAAGAAGTTGCGTAACAGATGCAGCAGGATGGTCAGAATTACAACCACGAACAGGGCGATAAATCCGATCACGATCGCTGACACGATGCTGAATGCAGCAAAGTTCACATTTCCGTTGACCACTGCAATAAGAATACTGATTCCGGCAACGAGCACCACAAGCATCAGCGCAATGGCTGGCAGATTGACGATCAAATTGATCAGGAACAATCGCCACGCAGTATTCGACCAGCCGATGCGTACTCCCTGACGCATACTCAGCTTATTTCCGCTGCCTTCATATTCATCCACCATGCGGATGACCGCGGTCTCGGAAACATATCGTGCAATCGCCACGACGATTCCCAGGACCAGCATCACCAGGACAAAGGCTCCGATGACCCACAGAAACGTATTGATTTCCTGACCTGTGAGATGAATATCAGGGATACCCTGATCCAGGAGCTTGTTCCACTCGTGCTGAATATCCCGGAAGGCTTGCTGCATGCTCTGCGGCGTCACTTGCGTGTTCTCGCCGCGACTCTGCTGATACTTCGTACCGTTGTTAGAGCTTCCACTCGACGAACCGGCCGCAAGCGCCAATATCAAGCCGAAAACCCATAGCGCCCGATAACTCCAGAGGATGTACCACGAACGTTTCAAAATTTTGATGGGATCCATTCTATTCTCCTTGTTGACAAACTTTCTATTTCTTTCTTTCCGACCGCGAGCACTACGTCAGCTTTCCAGGAGTTGGCCGCGCCCCTGACGCGTATGACGTGCCCACCAGATCGCCATCCAGCTCAGATAGAGCACGGCGATCGAAATCTGTAAACCGATTTGCGGCAGGGATATTCTGGTAAGAGTCTCTGTGGTTTCAGCCCAGTTCAATCCATTACCGCTCAAGAGTCCGAACTGGCCGAGCGTAGCTGACAAATAGATATTGCTCGATGGACCAAAAGCCAGCCAACCAGAGAAACTACTCAATAATCCTAAATTGCCTGCCGCAGACAAAATGTCACTTATGACAGATGATGTACTGATAAAAACCCAGGCTCCCAGAATTCCAACCGAAATCATCCACCAGCCGATTTCCAGGATTTGTTTTCCGGGAACGATCGTCTGCTTGTGTGGTAGTCGCAGGCTCACCTGTGCCGCGAATCTTCGTGCAGGTGGAAATGTCGGGGCCGGGACTTCCTGCAACAGGCTTGATAGACCTTGCAGGGATTCCAGTTCCGCCTGGCACATGTCACATTCCGCCAGATGCGCCTCCACGTGCTGGAGCTGGCTGCCATGCAATTCACCATCGTGATAGGCATTCAACCATTCGCTAACGTGCCTGGACATGATCCACCTCCACTTGTGAAAACAGTGACTGTTCCAGTTTTTCCTTCAAGATTTTTCGTGCATAATTCAATCGTGACATGACCGTACCTACTGGAATATCGAGGGTATCTGCGATCTCGTGATAGGACATTTCTTCATATTCCCTGAGCACCAGCACTGCGCGACTTGCATCAGGAAGGGAGAAAATGGCTTTTTGTATCAGCGCAGTCCGTTCTGTTTGAAACAATAAAGCTTCGGGGCCGGGATGTGAGTCCCTCAAAGGCAGATCTTCGATGGCATTGGGAAGGATGCGTTTTTCTTTGCGTAAGATGTCTGTTGCCGCGTTGACTGCGATCCGGTACAGCCAGTTGCGCAGGGAGGTCTGTGGGCGATAGAATGAGAGATGCAACCACGCCTGAACGAACGCTTCCTGCGCGGCATCTTCTGCAATCTGTACATTGCCGCACATACGGTAGATCAAATTCGTCACGCCTTGAGCGTGGATGCAGACCAATTCACTAAATGCATTCCGGTCGCCACGTTGTGCCTGCGTAACAAGTTCTATTTCACCAGTCGCCAAAAGACTTCCCATTTCTGTTGTTTGCCTTAGCTATTCTATTAACGTGGATTGGTTTCTTTTTATTCGAAAGAAACGGGCGACTGTTTGGGTCGCCCGTTTGCTTTACTCTTTCTTGTCCGTTTTCCCGGTCATGCTCTTGCGAATTTCAGACCGTAACTGCTCGGCCTCCTCCGAGCGTTTGCCTTGTGCCTCGTTGGCGAGAGCCCCAAACCGGTCGGAGAGCAGCATGGTAAGCAGGGCTTCCATGATGTTGCCTGAGCCGCCATCCTTGGTCGCGCCGACAACCACGCGCGGGACCACATCCACTTTCGATTGCTGCACGGCTTCGGAAAACCGGTTGAGGACCTGTTGGGTGACCTGGAACTGCGGTCCGCCATACGCACGGACTTGCTCCTCGGTGGCGAGAGCCTGCGCGATACCGATACGTGCAATCTTCTCGGCTTCCGCTTCGGCCAGCGCACGGATCTGAGCAGCCTGCTGGATGGAGCGCTGATATTCCGCCTTACCCTGGTTGGCCTGCACGTTGATGCTCAACTCGGATTCCGTAATGCTCGTCTGCATTTGGGCGCGGGATTGTGCCTCACGGAGTTCACGTTCCTTCACCGCAGCCTGCTCCTGTCGTCCATAGGTCTCCACCTGTTCGGTGGCAATCTGGCGTGAGCGCAACTGGGTGAGAATGGTTTCAATTTGAACATCACCCTCGGGGGAGGAGGGTGTGCCAATCAGCACTTCCTCCAACTCCAGGTTGTAATGCTCGAACTTTACCTTCATCTCTTCACTTGCAATTTTCTGGATGTCGCTTCGTTCCTGCAACAGCTGGATCAAAGTGCGAGTCTGACCGATGTTTTTGAAGTATGCCGCCACCATTGGGTCAAGTGTCTGTTCAACAAGGCGCTTGATATCACCGAAGCGTTGAATGACCAGCGGGGCTTTTTTGTAGTCAATGTGAACCACCACCGAGAGGGGCAGGGATGGTTCGAAGGCATCCTTGGTAATCAGCGAGACTTCGGTGAGGTTTTCATCGAAATGATGTGAGCCAGTCTGGCTACTTATCCATTTGAGAATGAAGTTGGTGGTAGGTACCGAGACAACCTTGCCTGCGTACGTATTGAAGGCATATTTGCCCGGAAGAAGCGCCTCTTCCCACACTCCGCGCTTGCCGCGTGTTACCAATTCACCATGGCGATAGTCTATTCCCGAAAGGTCCTCGCCCGTTTCACCGGTATAAGAGACAACGACACCGACATTCCCAACTTCGATGATCGTCTTCTGGATCATTTCGACCGTAGCGAACAGGCGGTTGACGTAGTAGGTGCCTTCGACCAAAACCTGCAACTGGCGACCACGGAAGCCGCCTGCTTTCAGGAACTTATCAGGGTCCTGGAATTTATTGTGATAGGTTTCAGGGACTTTCGGGTCGTCGCCCACAACGGGAGCGATGATCTCACCCTGCCCAAGCGATGGTCCGTCATGGACGGTGGCAATGCCGATCTTGTCGTCGGTATCCTTGATGATGACAGGGAAAAATCCTCCGCGATCGGAAATCACGCTTGCCATCTTCTGGATCACATCCATATCCTCACGGCTCAACGGCAGCGAGTAGACGCGTCCATCGGTGAGGACAATGAACTGGACAAGGTTGATCGCGTAGGTACCTTCACGGAGGACACGACGCTGCGGTCCACGTTGGCCGCCGTTTTTGAGGAAACTATCGACGTCCTGGAAGTCGCTCGCGTCCACGTTGGAAGCGAGAGTTTGTGTGGAATCGAGCAGTTTGCCATCACGGGCGAAGATGTAACCGATTTTCCCCTGTGGGATTGTCACAAGCGGGGCGGTATGGACAACATATTGAACCGGCATGAGATAATGCAGACCACCGCGTAAGACGTTGGGCTGGAAACCTGCTTCGCCATGAAGAGCGATAAACCCACTTTTGACAGAGCCCTTGCCACTAAAGCGCTTTTCGACAATGCCGATGCGCGTGTTGGGGATTGCCCTGATCCCTGACAGAAGGACCAGGAGCAGGATGCCTGCCAGGACTACACCAACAAGTACAAGAATACCAATTCCAGTCATTTTTTCTCCTTTGCATGTTTCAATGCACAAATGATTCTACGTGAATCGAGATTCCAAGGTTGCGCCCCGACCCCCTCCGCCCTTCGGGCACCTCCCCCAAATTCGACACGGGAATTTTGGCAGACATCAAGACTTCTCCAGTCGAATTTGGGGGAGGCTGGGTGGGGGACGGGTTAGTCTTCTGCGACAACGATGATCTTATCTTCAGTTGCGAACACGACTTCGTCAGATTTCTTTGGGTTTGTGTGAACGCCATAAGACTTGCCTGCCTCGCTGGCTTCGGATGTTTTGCGATACCCAATTGCTGTTTGACCGCGCCTGCGAGCGGCTTCCACCACGGTGTAAAAATTGACCGGTTCACCCACGGCAACGTAATCGCCAACCGGCTTGAGATAGATCTCCGAACCCTCCGGGTCGAAAATGTCGCTGAAGACATCAAACAGTTCGGCGTTTTCACTCAACTGGGACATCATCAGGCTGATGAGATGTTCGCTGACGATGAAATCGTCCACCTGCGTGGCTTCGGCGAGCTCGCGGTTGCGCAGGTCAAGCATCTCGCTGACGATGGAGAACGGCGTCTCATCATGTTCTGCCATATCACGCAAGTGTAATAACGTGACAAGCGTCTTCGCATCCGCTTCCTGTGGCTCGACCGTGCCGTATGCCAGTACGATGACATGATGGTAATCCTGTACATCCAATGTGTTCAGCAGATCACGATCCGTGGTTTCACCTTCCTGCACGACGAGTTTTTGATTCTTGAGTTTGCCGCCCTGCGCATGGATCTGTTTTTCAATATTATAAATGTCCGCAACGACCGTTACTTGTGAACCTTTGGCAACGTAGTTGTCGAGTTCCCGCACGATGGTCACGCCACTGCGGTTCCATCCAAGGATGAGACACTTTTCAGGTTGATGCTTTAACGGTATCCCGCTCGAGCGAATGACCGATTCGTTAACCGGAGGCAGGCTCAGGCCCGAAAGACGGATCGTGTCGTCATCCTCTGCCAGCGCAAAAATTTGATCATCCTGTTCGATCCGCGAATCCATGGGCGGGTTGAGGAGTATTCTTCCGTCGGCTTTGCGGAGTCCCATCACACAGGAATCTTCATAGGCGAGCAATGCATCACCATATGTTTTTCCAGCAAGAGATGGCTCGTGCTGGAAATAAATTTCATCGCCGCCGAAATCCATCAGTTCGGTGTAAACGACCGATAACCCTGATTGGCGCGATGTCTGTGCAACGACGCGCGCGATCAGGTCGCCGGTGATCACGGCCTGTACATTGTCGTTCACGCCCACCATCTTGAGCACGTTCAAGTTTTTTTCGTTTCGGATTTGCGTAACGATGTGATAGGGTTCGGCGCGGCGCCTCGGATTGTTGGTGATCGCCAGCACGGTCTTGATGACATCCGTATCGGGATCATTGTTTTCGGGTGGCAATACGATGATGGATTTTGCCACATG
>JBGPNQ010000225.1:0-8576 GCA_041487615.1 Anaerolineae bacterium | reverse complement strand
GTGGTTGTTTTACTCAGCGAATTCGAAACCCATCCCATAGCGATTCTAGAGGCTCTTGCCCTTGGACGCCCCGCTCTCGTTGCCAACACCTCCGGGTTGAGTGAGCTGGCCCAACGAGGGCTTGCCCGAGCCATCCCCTTAGAGAGCACGGCAGAACAAGTCGCCGCCGCGGTACTCGATCAGATTAAGCAGCCGCTGATGCCACAACCCATAAAATTGCCAACCTGGGATGATTGCGCCGCTGGCTTGTCTTCTCTTTATGGTACGGTCAGCAGGAGTCTAACTTGCGCATCATGATGCTGGCCCAGTTCTATTGGCCTGTGATAGGAGGAGAGGAGAGGCTCGTACAGGATCTCAGCATTGAACTCGTGAAACGCGGGCACGAGGTGGCTGTAGTAACCCTGTGGCATGAGGGCCTAAGCGAATTCGAACTGGATCGAGGCGTGCGGGTATACCGAATTCGCGGTCTGGCCCAACGGGCTAGATGGCTATATACCGAACCGGGTCGCCGGCATGCAACTCCCTGGCCAGATCCAGAAGTGTTACGGTCGATGCGATGGGTGATAGGTCGGGAGCAGCCGCAGATCGTGCATGCCCATAATTGGCTCGTTTATTCATTTCTGCCCCTCAAACGCTGGAGCAGAGCGCGCCTGGTAATGACTCTGCATGACTATAGTCTGGTGTGCGCACAAAAGAGGCTCGTGCGGAAAGGTACTCCTTGCAGCGGACCCGGCTTCGCCAAATGTTTAACCTGCGCCAGCGATCACTATGGCGCAGTGAAGGGTATCCCTGTAACACTCTCCAATTGGATGATGGGTGCAGTTGAGCGGAAGGCCGTGGATATGTACTTGCCAGTCAGTAAGGCAGTGGCCATTAAAAATAGCCTCATTGGCAGCCATTTGCCCTTCCAAGTCATCCAAAATTTCATTCCTGCTGATACCGTTGAAGAAGCGACAGATGGCACGGATTCCTATCTCGCCCAACTGCCGAAAGAAGATTACCTTCTATTTGTTGGAGACTTGTCACGCGACAAAGGAATTGAGGTTTTATTTCGCGCCTATGAACAACTTGTGAAGCCACCACCGTTGGTGCTCATCGGTCGAAGATGCGCAGATACACCTGTTGATTTTCCGCAAAACGTTATGTGGCTGAACAGTTGGCCCCACCAGGCCGTCTTGGAAGCATGGAAACGGAGCAGTATTGGCTTGATCCCGTCCGTGGTGCCGGAGACATTTGGCATTGTTGTCTTGGAGGCTATGATGGCTGGCCGACCGGTGATCGCTTCTCGGACAGGAGGACTACCTGATATTGTGGTTGATGGAGAGACAGGTTTTCTAGTGCCTACTGACGATTCGGCGGCCCTTCAACAAGCACTGGAACGCCTCTTGGCTGATCCGCAGCTACGAGGACGCATGGGGCAGGCAGGCAAGCAAATGGTAGCCAAATTTCAGGCGAACACAGTTGTGCCGCTTGTTGAGCAAGTCTATGAGACAATTTTGGCTCAAGGGTCCCGAAGCGGGACTACTGGGCACTCAAAAGAAAGTTATTCGAATGCAGAAGCGTAGTCAAAGTCATCCTACCCGGAATGCCGCTTTAGCTGTTGAAGTCGCATCCATTTTGAATCCAACTTATGAGACAGCACAAGTCCATGATCAAATCATCCCAACTGTACGTGCCACGGGATGGGGATGGTTGCCGGCGGTCAGCCTGGTGGGCGCGTGCGGGTTGTTGCTCGTCGCGGTCGCCAACGCTTTGTCACGTTCTGGAGTTGGCTGGGCCGAGCTTCTGTTCTGGGTGGGTTTGTTAACACTGGTTGCCCCGTTCACGATTCGGTTAGCTTCGGCAGAAGCAATCCGAAGGGAGCGCATTGGTCTTGTAGTTCTATTTGGATTGATGCTATATCTGATCAAGATCATCCATAGCCCGTTTGGTTTCACATTTGCCGATGAATTGGTGCATACCTACAATGCTTTGGGGATTCTCCAGACTGGTCATCTTTTCCGACCGAACCCGATTTTGGATGTAACTCCTTTATATCCGGGTTTGGAGATCGCAGCCGCGGCTATCGCCTCGTTGAGCGGATTGAACGCTTTTGGCGCCGGACTTCTGATCATAGGCATAGCCCGTCTGATACTGGCCCTGGCACTGTTTCTGCTCTACGAGCAGGTCAGTGGCTCGCCTCGAGCCGCCGGATTCGCGACCATGCTATACATGGCCAACCCCAATTTTTTATACTTCAACGCACAGTTCTCTTATGAATCGCTTGCTCTACCACTGCTGACGCTGGTCCTGTTTGCGGCCTCTCGCCGTGAGACTGCCATCAATCAGGTACACCGTTTTGGTTTTACGCTGGCGACATTGTTCTTAATTGTGGCAGTAGTGATGACTCACCACATGTCGTCTTATTTACTTACGCTGTTCCTTCTCGGTTGGACGTTAGCCCCGGCTCTGATGCGCCGGGTGATTCTGCCGTTCACGCGAAAAATGATTTCATGGAATGCCGATCAGGTAGCTTCCCGCCAGGTTTTTCACTATTTTGCAAAAAGGTTGAGGCGCTTTGTGGGCGCCTGGACATGGACAAACCTGGATGAAAATGTAGATACATATGCCCGGCAAGGGCCCGGTGGACTCGCGGTCTTTGCACTCGTGGCTGTAGCGGCATGGTTCATTTTAATTGCCAGCCCAACGATCAGTTATTTGTCTCCGGTGCTTACTCGCGCCATCGTCTCGATCTTCCATATGATCGCGGGCGAAGAAGCGGCAAGGCGGCTTTTTCAATCCAATTCAGGCTATGTCGCGCCCATCTGGGAGCGAATGGCTGGATTGGGTTCGGTGTTGTTTTGCTTGCTGGGGTTACCTGTTGGATTGCGAATCGTTTGGCGTCGCCATATCAACAAGGCGATTGCTCTGACTATGGCTGGCGCTGCCGTGACGTATTTTGGAATACTGGGGTTGCGCTTTAGCCAGGCCGCCTGGGAAACCGGAAATCGAGCTTCGGAATTTCTATACATTGGATTGGCTTTTGTAGTAGCACTGGGTGGTATAAGACTGTGGCAGGCCCGACGAAGGATGAGTCGTCCAATGCGGATGATCGTAACAGCCAGCATAGGGATCATCTTTATAGGCGGCGTTATTGCCGGTTGGCCGCCCCAATTGCGTCTGTCACAGCCATATCGGGTCGCTGTTGGCGACCACTTCATCGATTCCCAAGGACTTGCTGCTGCTCAGTGGTCGCGCGTCCATTTGGGAGACGGTAATATCATGGGCGCAGATATATCGAATGCAGAGCTCATGCTTGTACACGGCGGGCAGCACGCCTACGCAGGGAAGTGGCCTGACACCGAGGATATCCTCGCAACCGCCGATATGCCGGAGTGGCAAATACAGATCTTGCAGCGTTGGCAGATTCAATATTTCGTTGTGGACCGCCGGCTTATCAGCCAGAATAATATGGCCGGACTTTATTTTGACTGGACCGGAGGCGGCCCGGTGTCCAGTACCAAGCTGCATCCAGCCGATATATACGAGAAATTTGACAAGCAACCGAACGCCAGCCGGATTTTTGATAGCGGCAATATCGCAATCTATGATGTGAGTGAGTTGAGAAATGTCACGGCAACCAGGTAATCTCGTGGCAGCGATTGTCATCGCCGCAATAAGTGGGGCGATCATCTTGCTGGTGCCCAGCACGCTGGTAGTGCGGCTGGTCGCGGCGTTGCCTCTCCTGTTCCTCCTGCCCGGATATGCCATCACTTCCGCCCTCTTCCCCAAGCGTTCGCTCGGGATTCCAGAGCAACTGTTATTCAGTGTCGGTATAAGTATAGCGGTCGTCATTGTGGGAGGTTTTGCCCTGCACTGGACGCCTTGGGGCTTGCAAGCCGGATCGTGGGTGGCGCTTCTGTTTTCCGTAACCTTGGTCGCTAGTTTGGTTGCCGATACGCGTTGGCAGAGAACCGCGCCCATTTCGGGCATGCCGTTGAATTTTGCTCTTGATAGTCGCCAAGGCTTGTTGTTGGGCCTGGCGGCGTTAGTCATCACAGCCGCTATAGTATTAGCCCGCACGCCCCTGCCTCCGCAGGCTATCCAGGGCTATACTCAGCTCTGGATTCTCCCAGCCAGCGACAAGGACCCAGGCGCCGTTCGCGTCGGGATCAGCAGTATGGAGTTCACTCCCACAGAATACCGCCTTCAGATCATGGTGGATGACCAGGTTCTCCAGGAGTGGCCCACCCTCCAGCTTGGGCCGGGTGAGGATTGGGAAACCTCTGTCTTGTTGCCAAAGAACTCATCCCACACCCGCATAGTTAAAGCCTTGCTTTACCGCCAGGATGATCCGAGTGTCGTTTATCGCCGGGTACTACTGCGGCAGGGCAACTAGAAAACCAGAAAGGTTTGCCATGCGGATTGTGACGAACACCACTGCCAACGGAGACAACCGGGCGGTACGTATGCCGAGACACCTCGAGCGTGGTTCCTCCACTGCCGCGAGTTCAATGGTTACTTATCGCCTTGGGAAGCTCCAGGAAAGTGGTATTCTTGGTGGGCTCTGGCTGGACTGCGGTTGCGCCGATGGTGGCTACACTGCTGCCCTGGTAGACCGTGGCGTGGAACGTGCATTTGGGGTGGATATCGAGCTCGGACGTGTGGTGTCGGCCCAGGGCAAGACATCAGAGTCATCTCGAGTCGCCTATGCCTGTAGCGTATCGGAAGCCTTGCCATTCCCCGACGCGACCTTCGACGGTGTATTACTCAACGAAGTGCTGGAGCATGTTCTCGATGAGGTGTCAACCCTACGAGAAATAAGCCGGATACTACGCCCGGGAGGGCATTTGGCCTTGATGAGCCCCAATCGTTGGTTTCCATTTGAAGGCCATGGCATGCGAGTTTTTGGAATAAGTTTTCCCTTTCCGGTTCCATTTTTGCCTTGGTTGCCGAGTCCGTTGGCCATGAAGGTGATGTGTGCGAGAAACTACTGGCCAGGCGAACTCCGAAATATGGTACACAACGCCGGCTTCGATATACTGGCTATGAATTCGTTATTGCCTGTGTTCGAAATCTACCCATGGCTGCCCGCGCCAGTTATCCGCTGGTATAGGCGCATGATGCCGACTTTGGAACGTACCCCACTGATTCGGAGTTTCGGCAACTCAACTTTTATTCTGGCGCGACGTCCAACTGCCTCGATCACCGGATAGAATAGTTCGAGAAAGATGTAGCCAGTAATTTTCATCGTGCTTTTTTCTCCAGAACGCCACTTCCGCAATATTAGGAACCCTTTATGCCCCTAGAACTCTCGGTGAGCATCATCATCGGCAACCACAACTACGGGCGCTTCTTATCAGAAGTCATGGAGAGCGCCCAATGAAAAAAAACACATTTCTCCCGGCCATTCTTTTATCTATTGGGATGCTGAGCGCGATTACCTATTACGTTCGAGCTTATCATGTTCCATGTATCCCCACCTTTCGCGATGAATTCAATGGCCAGACTCTGGATACCTCAAAGTGGTCAACCGCATTCCAATCAGGCAATGCCGGAGAGCGTCAATTCTTTGCCCCAGACGCATTTAAGATGTTGGAGGGAAAATTGAGTATTTATGCCGAAGAAAGGACTTCGCACGGATTTCCATACACCTCCGGCATTATCACTACCGAGCACACATTTGCACAGCGATACGGTTATTTTGTCACGCGGGCTAAGTTACCGGCCGGAAAAGGTTTCTGGTCGGGCTTTTGGCTCTTACCTGCCGGTGGACATTATCCGTATGAGATCGATGTTTTTGAGCTGCTTGGACATGACCCGAATACAATCTATATGTCGAGTCACTGGAGCGATCAGCAAGGGAATGATCAAAGTAAGACGACCCCCTTTACTGGTCACAAGGATTTCTCGACAGAATTCCATACTTTTGCAATTGATTGGAGTCCGTCTGAGCTCAAGTGGTATGTAGATGGAAATTTGAAGTATGGGACCGATCAAGGAGTCCCGTCAGACTCGATGTTCATGCTCATAAGTCTTTCAGTGGGTGGAAATTGGCCAGGTTATCCGGATAAGAGCACGCCCTTTCCGGGAATCATGCAGATCGATTATGTTCGTGTGTACAATGAGAATTGCGAATCAATCGTCGGATCAAACTAACATCTCGTAAAGGATATATGCAGCATCCCCTTGGATCGGAACCTCTCGTCAGCATCGTCATAGACAACTATAACTATGGGCAGTATTTAAGAGAAGCCATTGATAGCGCACTCAACCAAACTTTTCATGATGTGGAGATAATTGTCGTAGATGACGGCTCTACAGATCAATCTCGCGATGTGATTCGCGATTTCGGCAATCGAGTCATCCCCATCTTCAAAGACAACGGAGGGCAGGCCTCGGCGCTGAATGCTGGATTCGACAGGAGCCATGGGGACATCGTCATCTTCCTTGACGCAGATGATGTGTTGCTGGCCGACACTGCTCAACGCGTCGTTGAAACTTTTCGCGCCGACAAGACAATTGCCAAAGTACAGTACCGGATGGAAGTGATGGATGCTCAGGGCCGGCGAACGGGCAACCTAAAACCCGCGCCGCATCTACCCTTACAATCCGGCGATCTTCGACGACAGCATCTGGAGTTTCCTTTTGACGTCGTTCGGATGGCGACAAGCGGCAACGCCTTCTCAGTCCGCGTCTTGCGCCAGATATTTCCGATTCCGGAAAACGTCTACGGTCGTGTAGGCGCAGACTGGTACATGTGTTATATCGCTCCCTTGTTCGGGTCAGTCAGTTTTCTGGAGGATGTGGGGGCCTATTACCGTGTCCACGGTGGTAATAAATTTGAACGAGCAACACCGAAACTTGACTTCCCACACATTCATGAGGCCATTATATGCGTGAGTATCACTCGCCCATTCCTCGAGAAATATGCCGATCAACTGCACCTGGACCGGCGCCCTGGCGAACTTTTGTCCGTGTCTGATATCGCCAACCGTATGATATCGCTCAAGTTAAATCCCCTTCAACATCCTATCTCTGACGATACACTAAGGCACCTGATGTGGATGGGGGTCAGGGCCTCCCTGCGCCGCTTTGATATTGCGTGGTCGATGAGAGGTATGTTTCTGGGATGGTTTGTCGCAATGACACTTGCCCCGAAGCCGTTGGCTCATTGGCTGGCGGAGGTCTTCTCCTTCCCTGAAAGGAGAGGAGGTATTAATCGGCTGTTGAGGAACTGGCACGCTAATTCACGCGAGCGCTCATCTGCGCATCGCTAGCAGTTACACATTCGTGAGGAGGACATAACTTGTCAGTGAGGCTTGCGAGACATTAATGAGAGCGACCTTCGCTTTTTGGCTAAGTAATTATCAAGTCATACTGGCGAACGCCAGTTCGTTGATAGGTACAACTGTCGTAACATCGGGCCTGGGCTTTTTCTACTGGTGGTTGGCAGCTCGTCAATTCGCGGCGGAGGCCGTGGGTCTTGGGTCCGCAGCCATTTCAGCCATGATGCTTCTCGGGAATGTGAGCGTGTTGGGTTTTGGTACGTTACTGATTGGAGAGCTCCCGCGCCAGCCAGGCAAAGAAGGATCACTCATCAGCGCAGCCTTGCTGGTGGTGGGGACGGCCGGAGGCGGGCTCGGTCTTTTGTTTGCAGTCATCGCACCCGGAATGTCCCCTGACCTACGGGCGCTGGCCGAAAATACTGCCAACATTTCGCTCTTCGCCTTGGGTGTAAGCCTCACTGCTGTAACACTTGTTTTGGATCAGGCCATGGTCGGGTTATTACGCAGCGACCTTCAACTCTGGCGCAATACCATTTTCGCGGTCGTAAAGCTGATCGCTCTGATAATGGTCGGGTTGTGGTTATCCAACAAGATCGGATTTGCCATTTACACAACCTGGCTCGGCGGCAACATTATCTCGCTGGCAGCTTTGGCTGGGTATGCCGCACTGAGGCTTGGCCGGGGTCTTTTTTTTTGGCCGCAATGGAAGTTGTTGACCAAATTGGGATCGGCCGCTCTGGGACATCATATTCTCAACTTGACGCTTCAAGCTTCGGGCATGATGATGCCGGTCATCGTCACGGCCATATTGTCGGCTCGAATGAATGCCTATTTTTATACTTCCTGGATGATTGCTAGTTTTGCAGCCGTTGCACCGGTTGCCCTAACAACAGTGCTCTACGCCGTTGGTTCGGCCGACCCCGGCGCGTTGGCAAACAAGATCAGACTTACACTTCGCCTGTCCGCGCTTGCCGGGGTGCTGGCAAGCATTGCTTTGCTATTTGGCGCCGATATTGTGTTAGGGCTATTCAAGGCTGCTTATGCCGAGCAAGCCAGCTTGAGCTTGCGAATATTGGGGCTGGCCGTCTTCCCGCTGATTATCAAAAATCACTTTGTGGCAATCCAAAGAATCTATGGCCATGTTACAAGCACAGCCTTGTGGATGGCGGCCGGTGGCTTGCTCGAACTGATTCTGGCGGCGGTCGGTGCTGGCCTGGGCGGCCTGACCGGGTTGAGTCTCGGCTGGGTAACTGCCATGTGCATTGAGGCGCTATTCATGGCTCGAACCGTGTATCAAGTTGCCGTTCC
>JBGPNQ010000224.1:0-8585 GCA_041487615.1 Anaerolineae bacterium | reverse complement strand
GATCTGCCAATTGTTTTGACGGAGACCCAGCAACCGGTTGAAACGCAGCCTGTCATGGTCTCACCTACTTCGCGCCCCACACAGACATCTCTTCCAACGCCTGGCGCACCTTACACATTGACAGGACAGGATGGCATTTGTGACACAAATCTTCCAGACGGATTGCTGCAAATTAACGTATTGAATTCAAACCGCAGACAAATGCCTGGGATAAAAATTCTCATCACCTGGAATGGTGGCGAAGAACAATTCTTCACCGGTCTCAAACCTGAACTCGGCAATGGCTACGCCGATTACCTCATGACACCCAATGTAACATACACCGTCCAGCTTGCATTGGGCAGCGACATTGCATCCGGGCTCAGCGCGCCCACCTGCCAAACATCCAGTGGAGAGAGCTTCTTCGGGGGAATTAAGCTCACGTTCCAACAACCTTAAAAAAATACCTCTCCTTGTTGGGAGAGGGCGTCCGTAGGACAGGTGAGGGTCAGGGCATTGTATTGTTATTTGCCCAATCATTTCCTAATCTCACCTCCACGTCCACAGTGGACGTGGGATCTGCTTTAATCAGGATTTGAGTAGCAGAGCTGAGTCCAAACAGCGTTTGGAAATATTTCAAGGTATATAGTTTGGGCGCATAAAGGATTACCGTAGTCTGATCGTAGGCGCGGTCTGCTGTACCGATTTCCGTGACCTGCACTCCCTGCGAGAGGAGGAAATTGCCGGTGCGGCTATCCAATCCGGGAGTGAAGGAACCGTTTAGTACCCGCACGCGTGACCCATCGGCCTGCATCAAGGCTGTTGGATTCCCTTGCGCGGCCAGAGGGCTTAATGCGCCACCCGCTGTAAAAACCTTGTCGCGCAACTCACGGATCTTATCTGGAAGGGGTTTCATTACAGCGGCGTTCTGCCCGCCGAGCGTCGTGTTATCCAGCGCAACCATGGTGTAATCAATTACTTCATGTTTGATACTCTCGACCGGAATATCCTTGGCTAATACGCCCAATTGGACGGCAGTATCAAAAGGCATATTCGTCTTGATCCCTGCAGAGAACTCATTATAAAATTGGTTTGCCTTGCCCAGCAGGACCGGGAAGTTTTCAGGGCTAAGCACCTTATCGCGAATGGCAAGAATAACCTTTTGCTGGCGTTGTGCGCGGGCAATATCACCTTCCTTGTCCTTGCGGTAACGTGCGTATGCCAGGGCCACATCGCCCGTCAAGTGACGGATTCCGCAACAGGTAAGCTTGATCTTATCCTTGCCACTACCTACTTTGTCCAGCCGTAGTTCCTGATCGTTGTAGATATCGATCCCACCGATCAAATCGATGAACCGCGCAAACGTATTGAAATCGATCTGGGCATAATACTGAATGGGAACACCGATGAATTGCTCGACAGTCTTCCTCGCCAATTCGGGCCCACCACCCGGTAATTTGCTGCCTTCCCCGGAGGAATAGGCCGTATTAATACGACTATAGCCGAACCCAGGAATATTCACCCACATATCGCGCGGAATGGAAAGTATGCCAGCTGTTTTTGTAAGCGGATCGATCGTGAGCAGGATCATCGTATCAGAACGAGGCGCGCCTTCATTCGCCAGGTAATCTCGATAATCGAGCCCGATGAGCAATATGGTAATACGGCTTGCACCATCCCATGCCGGAGGCAGGTTGCTTTCGGGGACGGTGATGGCGGGAGGCAATTGTTCGACAGGTGCAATCGGTGTTCCCTGCTCATTCAATACGGGTTCCTTTAATCCACCGCCTGAAACCGTCCCGCAATCAGACGGTGTCATACCCGGTAGTGGCGTGATGGTCCAACAGGTGACGAGACCGCGCACGAGGAAATAACCACCGATTGTCACTCCCAGCGCAAATACCCAAAAGATGATCCCTCCGATTGAAGGACGCCCAAGTTTGAAATTCTTGAAAAAGTTCGGTTTGTTCATAGAGGTTTGATATATACCATATCCAATCCGAGTCGTTCCAGGCCTTCCTGTGCCCAGTGTTGAAGCAAAGCGGAATCCTCCTGCATTACCTGCATCATGATCGGGATGGCGCGATGATCGCGGATTTCAGCCAACGCCCGCAATGCATGGATCCGTTGTGATTGCGGGCCACGTTTTACTGCATCGATCAGGGACGGGACAGCGGCGCTGCCGATCTTGACCAGCGCGTTCGCCGCCAGGCTCGCGACCATTGAATCGCCGTCGCTCAACGCGCCGACCAAGGGCCCGACCGCGCTTTCATCAGGCGTGACGGCCAGCCCAAGCGCAGCGCACTGACGCACTTCCGGAGCGGGATCGTTCAGAAAGGGGGCCAACCACTCGGTCAGGGCGTGAGGCGAGGACGCCAGGGCACGCAACGCCCACCAACGAGTATCCACCTCCGGAGAGCGAGTCAAATCCAATAAAGCGGGCAACGCATCCGCATCGATGGAAAGGAGAGCGGAAACGGCAGCTTCTGCGCGCAGTTCGTCCCCACTGACCAGATCGTCCAAAAGTTCTTGCAGTGAGGACACTTTATTTCGCAGGGGGCGGAATCGGCAGATCGCCTTCAGCCGTGCCGATCCACTTATCCCCTTCTTCGATCAACATGACCGGTATATCGTCTACGATGGGATATTTGCGTCCACAGTCCTTACACACAAACCAGGCAGATTTGTGCAATTTGAGTTCGCCGCCTGTGGTGCGTACGCAGTTGGGACAGCGCAAAATTTCAATCAGGGTTTCACTTATCATTGAGGCTCCATTTCTTAATCAGCGAAAAATTGTACCATGTGTGTACTGCGACATCGCGGAGCATGTCGCGATAGCTTACGTGGAGGGAGTACGGCACAGACTCTTTTCGTTGGCCAATTTTTCAGGGTTCTTGGAATCGGGTCCGTATTGACAGATTGCCTGCCAGGGTTGGTAATGAGTGATGAACTGATCCTGGAAGAGCACAGCGCCATCACGCATGACAGTCCGTGTGACAGTGACGTCTGCGCCATTGGCGGCCCAATCCACTTGTTTCATCTCATTCTTGCGCAGTTCCGGATTCTCCTCATAAGAAGGCGGCGGCGCCGGAACGACATTTGTAACACCGCTTGTATCCCAGGACACCGATCGGCCATCGGAGGTGGAATAAAATTTCCAGGTCAGTGAGCCGCTGCCCATATAGGTTTCCATGAGAATCCAATAGGGCGAATTATTTGT
This sequence comes from Anaerolineae bacterium, assembly GCA_041487615.1. Taxonomy (GTDB): domain Bacteria; phylum Chloroflexota; class Anaerolineae; order Anaerolineales; family Villigracilaceae; genus Defluviilinea. Next base: position 5,386 of record JBGPNQ010000224.1, on the reverse strand, counting down.
AAATTTGAAATCAACCAGTGGGAAGTAAACCGTCGCATCCAGTCCGGCGAGACGCGGGTCCACCGCGCCGCTGGCAGTCTCCTCGTAATAGGAAACGCGGTAGGCATGCGGAGTGCGCTCGACAACCGGGAAACCGGCATCGAAAACTGTGCGAAATAATGTAGTACTGACCTGGCACACACCTCCGCCCACGCCTTTGATCGTACGTCCGCCGTAAATGATCAGGGCTTCTGCAAACCCATTATCGAGGCTCACATCGCCCATCGTCTCGCCCATCGAAAAGGTCTCACCCGGGGCAACCAGCACACCGTGGAAACGCGCCGAAGCAGCCTGGATGTTTTGAATCCTTGCTTCACTGGAACCATAAAAATAAGATGTCTCTGCTATCAGTAATTGAGTGATGCCTAGTTCTTGTGCAGTCGCCGTCCCGGGCACTTTCGGCTGTGTTTCATTGACGACAACTGGAACCGTATGCTCGCCGCGCAGCAGGGCATCGTTGATCGCCGTGATGCTTGCGTCGATATCCATCGAGCGGCCCACTTTGGAATCCTGGATCAAGTCCAGTTGACGCGTGTCGTCGTTGAAAATAAATCTTGCGTCGGCCGGCTGGCGATCGACCTGGTTTTTCACGGGGACGAGCATATCGCGCAGTCCCTTTTGGTTCAAAACAACCTGGACGCCACTCGCAACGCGTTGAACTCCAAGCAAATTGGCGATGATCTGTTGGTTATAAACATAAGGACCGAAATCATTGGCTGTTGCATTGGGGATCACAAGGGTAAGCGGCTGGCTCAACACCTGACGAGCTGCATCTGCCTGCGCGCTTACATCCAGGATCTGTGGCTGGATTTCCTGCACGACCAACGGCACTTCTCCATCGGCAAAGGTCTGCAATTGCGCGCCAAGATAAATGAGCGTTGCTTCCATCTTTAATTCGCGTCCCAGTTGTCCCGGTTGGGCAACGATATCCGTCCCATTCAAAACGAGGCTCGCCTCTGTCACCGGCTGATTGATCTGCGTGGCAATCTGGCTGAGATAATGAAACGCGACACGCTGGTCGAAGATGATCACGGGCGAGACGTTTACTCCATCACCCGCGGCGCGCACCTGACCGGACAACGCTCCAAACAGGCCGCCGCTTCTTCCCAGGCCGTAGGCCGTCATCGCACTGGATGAGGCATCGAACACCATGCCTAACTCCGCGGGAGTCGCGACCCAGGCCTTCTCACCATCCCGGAAGAGGACCTTTCCGGTGATTGGATAGGATAATGTCTGACTCAACTTTACTGCCGCATCCGATGGCTTCATGCCGGAAAGATCCACCCCGGCAACGGAAACACCCGGGAAGATCCGCCCGGCATATAAGAGTTGATATCCAATTGTCCATGCCAGGACGAGCCCAAAAAACAATACGAAGCCACTTACCAGCGCAGCGACAATTTGTGGAAATAGAGGAGTTCTTCGATAAGGATAGGAAATGGTTGTCATTGTTCAGATATGAGGTGGTCTTTGTGGGGCGGAATGGCATCCCGCACTACCAGTGAAAATTATACCCTGTCGAAAATGGAAAACTTAACTCAGGCTAAGCATCCGAGTTGCCGCTTGTCTGATCAGCAACTTAGTTTCACATGTATTTGTAGCTTAATCAAATGTCTGAAAAAGTAAAAATGCAGCACGCTGTAAGACGAATGGACAGTACTACTTGTTCCAGATCAAATTCAATCCTGGAATCAACATCGGGGTCATGGAACGGTAATCTGCATATTCCTGCCCAAATTCGCGCAGGAGTTTTCGTTCTTCAAAGATAATTCCCAGGGGTACGTACACAGTAAGTGCAGTGAAAACAATGAAGGAATTTATGGATACAGTGGGTGAAAACCAAAGGATCAGCAGGCTGAATGTATATAGCGGATGACGCACAAAGTGATGCAAACCGCCTGTTACCAGCTTTGCTCTCTTCTCCTCTTGAAACAATTGACTTAGTCCAACAAATGAAAACAGATCGGTTTGAAAAACGGCGACGAAGAGAAGGAACATCGATGCTCCCTGCCCGACCCGCATTATGTAATCATATGGAGCAGAGACATGATAGAGGTTTCGATCAGGCAATGTGGCCGTGAGATACAAAACGGGAAGGATGCTGATCACAGCATAGATGTTGTAGAACAGACGATAGATCTTCATGAATCCGTTTCCAAACGCGCGTTGGAACAAATCCCTGATCCCTGTTGAGGCAAGCAGTGAATGAAAAATTTCCCAGAGCGTGACGGCAAGAATCAACCAGAACATTTTTCTCCTATGCTGTCATTGCGAGCGGAGCGAAGCAATCTCCTCTTAAACGGCTGAGTCTTATCGATAGACTTTCACTGAGCAAAAGGAGATTGCCACGGCGGACGAACGCCGCCTCGCAATGACATGGTCTCATTCGCAATGACATGTTATTCCGTGCCAAACGCGGCTAACTCCAACATGCCGCCATCCGTTTTGACGATGTAGTATGGCAACCACGCCACGCCAAATAATGTAACCAGGACGTCTGCCTTTTTCGGCGCGACAGTGACTTCGGTTGTATCGCCCACCACTCTCCCCCATCGATCATTGATCTCCGCAACCGTCTCTTCACGACTCTTTTGGAGATCGGCAAGCTGTCGTTTGAATTGCGCGATGGCATCAATCGATTCGTCCACTTCGGCTTTGGCTTTACTGGTAAGACGGTTCTTTGAAAATTGGGAAGTAATCCCTTTTTTACGACCAACCCCAAACACGCCGGCTCCAATCTCAAGCAGGTTACTACCCTCTTCTCGTTTTCTGCCCGCAAGTTCGTTTCGATCCATTTCCAATTCCCGTTCTTCACGGGCAAGTTTATCTTCAAGCGTTTTGATCTGGCGATCGATGACCGCGTTCTTCTTCTCGATCTCAGCATCACGTGCATCGCGGGCAGCTTCGGCACAGGCCTTCATAAATTCCGCCTGGCTGACGTCAGGACCGGCGAAGACTTTCAACGCCTGGTTGGCACGCGCTTTGACAGTTGAATTTCGATATACCCAATCGGTGAAATCTTTTTGCAGGGATGTCATCAACTTGGACTCATTCAACGGCGAATCAAGCGTGCCGAAGCGCGCCGAAGGGACAGCGGTGGTGTCGACGTTATCGAGCGAAGGACCGGAATAAATGTGATCTTCCCAGCGGATGGAACCGCGCTTTTCGAGGGTGCTTACCAACGCGGTACGAGCGTTCTCGCTATCCACGCCGAGTTTGCGATCCAGGATGCGGACGCGCGCAGATGCCAACAACGCCGGACGATAGATCACTCCATCGATCATCACCTGGGAGGGCATGGCCTGCTGTGCCGCAGAGAAGGCTTCGGGCAGGCTGTAATTTTGAGGCAGGTAATATTCCTTGATCCCCGCGGGAACTGGAGGCTTGGTAATACTTCCATCTGGGATGGTTTTGGGTTGAGCCGCGCGCGGGATGGGAGCGGTGCCCATAACGGCGGCAGGTTCAAAGTCCGCGCTGGAGCCTCCGGGAATCGTGGCAGAAAGAGGTTTACCGGGTTGTGTCGTTTCCAAATCCTTCGCTTGATCTGCAAGCTTCGCTCCCGCAAGTTGATTCAACTCAGGGATTCTTGCGCGCATCACAGGTCCAGCAAGGAAATTCATTGCCCACCGAGTTTGAAACAGAAGTGGTTGCTCGGCATGAACATTGTGCAAAACAAATACGCGCTTGGCGAGAGATGAAATCAATTTATCGAACACACCGCGTGGAAAGCCGCCTGCTGCGCTTTCAAGCCCATCTAGCAGACGGTTCTTATCCTGCTCTGTTTGGAGTTTGCCGATAAACCATGTACCCGCGTTGGAAAGTGCCTTGTAATCCACATCCACGGGATTTTGTGTAGCAAGCAGGAGACCCAAGCCAAACGCACGGGCGTTTTTTAACATGCGCAAAAGTGGCTGCTTCGAGGGCGGGTTGCGCGATGGAGGAAGATAACCGAAAATTTCATCCATGTATAAAAGCGCACGCAATGATGAGGCACCACTCTGTGTCCGCATCCACGACTCGACAGCCGAAAGCAAAAGTGTGACAAAGAACATGCGCTCGGCATCCGACAAATGTGCGAGATAAAAAATGTTGTGACGCGGACGTCCATCTTCAGCGAACAACATGCTCTTGATATCCAGCGATTGACCTTCGCGCCATGTCTCGAATGCGGGCGCGGCGAGGATATTGTTCAAGACCATCGCCAGTTCCATGCGGTCTTTGGCAGGGAAGAATGTATCCACGGGAAATGCGCCAAGTTTTTCAAAAGGAGGAGTCTGGGTCTGTAGAATTAATTCGGTTAATTCAACATCCCTGCCCTGGCTCCAGGCGTTCTCAAAAATATTCGCCAGCAAGATGTGTTCACGCGAACGGATGGGATCGATATCTTCATAACCGACCAGCCCCAACAGGGCGGTGACTGTGCTCGAGATTTTTTCACGCAGCGCTTCGCGATTTTCCTTCCATGCCAATGCGGGAACGGCAAGCGAGGACAATACGCTGACCGGGATTCCTGAATCGGAGCCCGGTGTGTAAATTGCAAATTGGGCCGCGTTCTTGAGAGCCAGTATGCGTTCCTGTGGAATATTCCACTCCTTCAAGCCATCTCGCCAGGAGATTGAGGCGTCCATCGCCAGTTGATCGAGAGTCTTGCCTGCGCGCCGGGCCATCTCAGGATCGATCCACCGCTGGAAGTCCTGCGGCGCAAGCTCGGGAAAATGCAGCAGGAGATTCGTCAGGTCGCCTTTAGGATCGATAATGATGGCAGGGATTCCCGCCAGCGCCGCTTCTTCAAGCAAAGCAATACACAAACCTGTTTTGCCCGAACCGGTCATGCCTGTGACAACAGCATGCGTGGTCAGGTCGGCGGGGTCATAAAAGACAGATTCAGTTGTGAGAGTCTTGGTATTGGGATCGTAGGCGCGTCCGAGATAAAAACGTGAGTCGGTCATGAATAAGTCTCCAAAACCCTCACCCCCAACCCCTCTCCCAATGGGAGAGGGATGTCCGAAGGACAGGGTGAGGGAGAGTTAGAACGAACGTGCTAAGCACCAAATGTACTCCATTTTGGGGCATCTTACAAGGAAAGTGAAACTGCATAAACCGCCGTGCTTTGATGACAAATAACACATGACAGCTACTGTTGAAATCTGTAGAATATAGATGATTGATTGGAAAAATCCTGTTTGATCCACGACTGCATAAATACGACCCGGGCGTAGATGCAGAATAGACCGGTGTGTCAGTTTTCTGCTGTTTAGGTTGAGGATGTATAAAACATCAATTAAATACGACAATTAATAGATAAAAACCGTTCTGTGGCAACCTTCAACTAAGTTTCTAGTTAGGT
>JBGPNQ010000223.1:0-8647 GCA_041487615.1 Anaerolineae bacterium | reverse complement strand
GATCACCGAGTACGTGCTCCACAACGGCCCCTATGCCGTGCTATACCAGCCAGCCGCGCTGTTCGGCGTCCGCTCCACTGTTCAGGGCTTCGAGTGGAACCCGATGGGCTTTGCCGACTTCTGGTCCATCATTAAGATCGGCTAGTTAACTCCTGGCCAGACTCACCTACGCGCCGGCCGGCTAAAAAGCTGGCCGGCGCGGTCCCGCCTCCTTCCGCCTGCCATGACTTTGCTCTCTTACCTGCTCCGACGGTTCGTAGGCTTTGCGGCTGTGTTGATTGGGGTTTCGATTATCACGTTCGGCCTGTCACACCTCGTCCCCGCCGACCCGGCCATTGTGGCGCTGGGTGACCACGCCACCGATGCGCAGATCGATGCCTTCCGTGAGAAATATGGGCTAAACAAGCCCGTGCCCGAGCAATATTGGATCTATGTCACCAACCTCATCCAGGGCGACCTGGGGATCAGCCTGCGCACCCGGCGGCCGGTGGCGTCTGATCTGCGCGATTTTTTTCCGGCGACGTTTGAACTGTCATTGACCGCGTTGGTACTTTCCATCCTCATTGGTGTGCCGGCCGGGGTCATCTCAGCCACGGCGCGCAACCGTCTGCCCGACCATGTCGTGCGCATCGTGTCACTGATTGGCGGATCTGTTCCTATTTTCTGGCTGGGCCTTATGCTGCTCGGCTTCTTCTACGGCCGCCTGGGCTGGCTACCGGGCGGCGCCCGCATCGACAAATTCATCCCGCCCCCGCCGACGGTGACAGGCTTGTTCACGGTGGACAGCCTGCTGGCGGGGAACTACAAAGCATTTTCGAGCAGCGTGCATCACTTGCTCCTGCCGGCGCTGGCTTTGGGCTATTTCTCCACAGCGATCATCTCTCGCATGATGCGTTCGAGCATGCTCGAGGTGCTCAACCATCAATACGTGCTTTCGGCGAAAGCCAGGGGTTTGCGCCCGTGGAGGGTAGTATGGCGCCACGCCGCTCGCAACGCGTTGATCCCCACGGTGACGACGATCGGGGTGACGTTTGGCAGCTTGCTCTCGGGCGCCGTGCTGACCGAGACGATTTTCAGCTGGCCAGGATTGGGGCGCTATGCCACCAACTCGGCGATCAACCTCGATTTCCCGGCTGTGATGGGTGTGACCTTGCTCGCGGCGCTCGTCTACACTCTCGCAAACCTTTTCGTGGATGTGGGTTATCACTGGCTCGACCCGCGGATCCGTCATGACTGAGACCTTAACCATCCCTACGCGGGCCCGTCGTCCTGCCTGGCGGCGCAGCCCGCTGACTGTGGCCGGCTTAGCACTGATCATTCTATTGGCGCTGATCGCGGTGTCGGCTCCGCTGATAGCGCCGGCAAATCCCCTCAAGCAGGTCCTCTCCACCCGGCTGAAGCCACCCTCGGCGGCGCACTGGTTGGGCACCGATCAGCTCGGCCGGGATGTACTCAGCCGGATGATCTATGGCGCGCGCATCTCGCTGATGATCGGGACAGTGGTTGTAGGCCTGGCGGCCAGCGTTGGCACACTCGTTGGGCTTATCGCTGGCTATGCAGGCGGCTGGCTGGACGAGAGTCTGATGCGCCTGACCGACGTCTTCTTCGCTTTCCCCGCGCTCATTTTGGCCATGGCCATCTCGGGCGCGCTCGGTCCCAGCCTCACCAACGCCATGATCGCCATCGCGGTGGTCAGTTGGCCCGTTTATGCCCGGCTTGTGCGGGCGCAGGTGCTATCGCTGCGCGAGCTTGAGTATGTGGAGGCGGCGCGCAGCCTCGGCGCTTCGGCGGAGCGCATTGTGTGGGGGCACATCCTGCCCAACACCCTGGCGCCCTTGCTGGTGCAGGCCAGCTTCGATATGGGCGGCGCGATCCTGTCTGCCGCCGGCTTGAGCTTCATTGGTTTTGGCACCCAACCTCCCACTGCCGAATGGGGCGTCATGATCAGCGAGGGCCGCAACTACATTGCCACCCATCCCTGGCTGTCGCTTTTTCCAGGACTGGCAATCCTGTTCACAGTTGCCGCCTTTAACCTCATCGGGGATGGACTGCGCGACGCACTTGATCCACGCCTGCGTGGAACCGGGTAACCGGCGCTTCTCCTTTGAACAGCGATGGTCGAGTAGCCCCGAATGCTCCTGGAGGGGCATATCGAGACTATCAGTTCCAAGATATTTTTCATTTTCTTGAATGACTGTTCTACCTGACCTGATACTCGTCAACGGCACGATCATCACAGTTAATGCTGGCGATAGTATTGCCGAGGCTATTGCCATCCGAGGAGACAGGATCATTGCTGTGGGTGATACAACGTTCATTGATTCCCTTGCGGGACCGAAAACACGGCGCATTGACCTCACTGGGCGTACAGTCACGCCTGGGTTACTGGATGCACATGCCCACTTCAGCCCGAGCCAATTCAATCGAACTGATATCCTTGATTTGAGTTATCCGCGCGTGAAGAGCATCCAGGATGTGCAGAGTGCCATTGCCGAACTGGTGAAAAATGTGCCACCCGGCGGATGGATTCAAGGACGGAGTTGGGACGAGGGCAAATTCACTGAGCGCCGTCTGATCACCGTCCAGGATCTGGATCAGATCACGCCGGAACATCCGGTCTGGCTCAGCCACACCACAGGCCACTATGGCGTCGCAAATAGTGCTGCGCTGCGCCTGGCGAAGATTCATAGTGAAACACCGGATCCGCCGAGCGGGACGATCGATCGCGATTCCAGCGGCCATCCGACCGGAGTCCTTAAGGAGACGGCCCAGGATCTGGTCACTGTTTTGATTCCACCGATCACAGCCGCTGAAATGGAGCGGGGAATCCGGGAGATGGCCAGGGCGTTCAATGCCGAGGGAATGACAGGCGTTAAGGATCCGGAGATCTCAGACAAAACCTGGGAGGCATATCGGCGCGTGCTGGCGAACGATGATTTAACAGTCCGGGTCTTCACGCTGTGGTATGGAGGAACATCAATTGACGAGGCGCGCGAGTTGATCGCGAAACGAGCGGGGATGTCGCGGCCATATGATGCAAACGGTGACGATCATCTGATCCCGGGCGGAGTCAAGTTATATGCCGACGGCAGTGGCGGGGCCCGGACCGCCTGGATGTATGATAACTGGAATGTGGGGTTCACTGGCCAAGATGAAGGCAATCGCGGCTATCCAAACATTGACCCGGACACACTTCACCAGATGATAGGGATGTACCACGATGCGGGACTCCACATCGGCATCCACGCCATCGGCGACCGGGCAATTGATCTTGTGGTGGACAGTTACGCGGATGCGATACGAAGGAACCCCAAACATGGATTACGGCACGCGATCATCCATTGCAACATCCCGACGGACCATGCGCTGGATGTGATGGCCGCGCTCCAGCGCGATTATGATGCTGGCTACCCCGAACCCTCAGCCACGTTCACATGGTGGATCGGAGATACCTACGCTGGCAACTTCGGATCACGGTCCCGCAGACTCAATCCATTTGGGACCTTCCAAAGAAGGGGCATTCTCTGGGCGAACGGTTCAGACTACAGTGTCACGCCGTTTCCAGCGCGCTACGGCATTTGGGCAGCAGTTACCCGACAACCGGCGTTGAGTATCTACGGTGGCGATCCGTTCGGCCGTGAGGAGGTGGTGGATGTCAGGACTGCTCTCCGAGCGGTGACGATCTGGGCCGCGCATCAGATGTTTCTCGAAACCAAGATTGGGTCAATCGAAGTGGGAAAATATGCAGACCTCGCCGTTTGGGACCGGAATCCCTATGAAGTGGGGATCGGCGACCTAAACGAAATGCGGTGCGAGTTGACGGTGTTTTCCGGGAAAATCGTTTTTCAAGGGGATACCACAATGAGAGTCGACTAACTACCGTACTCTCATACAAGTTCCATCATCCCTGATCCCAGAGATGAAAAAGAATCCTATAAGTCCCTTTCCATCACCATCACCCTATAACCATATCATCCCCTTGTGGGACAGCCACTGCCCAGGCTGCGCCCAACATCGCGTTTATCAAGGAGTCACACTGTATTCATAGCCGAACTAACCGTAAGGTTTATGTTGTGCCCGAGAAAATTCCTGGCAGATACGCTTTTGACGGACCATTCAGGTAAAGCAGATTACTGAATATGAACACCCTATATGGAAAAGAGCGCCTATTACCGGCGCTCTTTTGAGTGACGAGTTGGATTGAGCTTAAGATTTATCGGAGTTGGAAGAACCCGGCATAAGCTCGACACCATCGATTTGTACTTCCACAGACATGGTCGGTTGCAAGGTTCGATACAACATTGGTAGCACCCAACGGGGCTCCCGTCGCCGTGCCCCAGACGAATGACCAGGTGACCCGGTAGTAGCCTGCCGGCATGACTGGCGGCTGGATGTATAAGTTTGGGAATACAACTGCACTTTGGTTGGCTTTGATCGGCAGACTGAGCACGCCCGTGGGTGAATAAGCAAAAGGCACCCAGCTTGAGCCATTCCACATCTCGACTCCATACGCTGCCACAACAATCTGATCACCTGTGCTGGCCGGGCTGCGATAGACAACCGGACCCGTACTAACACTGCTGTTAGTCAAAGTTAATGATAATATGTTGTTGCCAGCGGGGAGATCGACGATGTAGACCGTGGGAATGATAACAGCCCCGGGCCTGCGGGACAACTTGTCATATGACCAGGCAGAAGCCTTGCCAACGGGGATGGAACCAAACGCGATGATGACCAGTAACACAGCCAGCAAAGTCCTTTGAAGCTTTGACACGAACCGACGAGAAGTTGCTTTGTTCATTCTTATCTCCTTTTCTTATGACTAAATTGCTGAATTTATTGTTCTTACTAACTGTTCTCATTGTATGAAAAACCGGTTTGTGGCACATCTGTTGAACTACTTAACTCCGCTACTTAATTTTTGGACTCATATGCTTGATGTGGTGCACCGCCAATACATCTCACAACCAGGAATGCAGCGTATTTCTGACCATTTTTGTTATATAATTTTTGATGGAGGGCTTTCCTATTTCCAGCTCACGGCATAATCTTCCTACCCAGCTCCTTCCTATCATTGGGCGAGAAAAAGAGATTGAAGACCTAATAAACCTGCTCAAAAAACCAGAGATTCGGTTGATCACTTTGCATGGATCTGGTGGGTCAGGTAAAACACGCCTGGCGGTGGAAATTGGACAACTGGAAAGTGAAAGCTTCACAGACCAGGTATGGTTTGTAGCCTTGGCTCCGATCAACTCAACCGATCATTTACTTACAGCTATAGCCTCTGCACTACGATTTGACTATGGCAGTTCTGTAGATCACAAGAAACAGTTATTCAGCTACCTTCAAGAAAAAGATCTTTTGCTGATCTTCGATAACATTGAACATCTCCTTCCCGATGCCAGTCTCTTTTTGGAAGAACTTCTGCAAAATACGTACCAGATACGCATCCTTGTCACTTCCCGTCAGCCACTGAACATGCCTTGGGAATGGTCCTACCCGCTGCGTGGGCTTGAATACCAACAGCTGACATCAGGCCCGGAAGCGAATCCGAATCCACCAGCTGCTGTCAGGTTGTTTTTGCAGCATCTGCGCCGGGGAGGACGGACAGTCGAATCAGGGGATCTTGCTTGTGCAGTGCGAATCAGCCAACTGGTGAATGGGCTGCCTTTGGCCCTGCTCCTGGCAGCAAATTGGGGACGTACCCTGGGCTGTGACGAGATTTTTACGGAAATCCAACGGAGCATTGGTTTCTTGAAAGCTCGTGGACAGGCACCTTCGGACAAACACAGCAGTATGCAAGCTGTCTTCGATTATTCGTGGAAGCTTCTTTCCGAGCATGAGCAGGCTGCGTTGCGTAAGTTGTCTGTCTTTCGGGGAAGTTTTGACCGGACTGCCGCGAGCATGGTGACCGACGCAGACCTTGCAATCATCGCCACACTGGTCGACCAGGCCTTGATTGAACGTATCGGGAACAATCGCTATCAAATCCATGAGCTGCTGCGTCAATATTTGCACGACCGACTCGTCGAAGCCGGTGAATATCACGTTACGCGCGATGTGCACCTGGACTATTACACAAATCTTGCCAGGCAGGCGGAACCGGAACTCCTGCGTGAACAACAATACCAATGGATCGATCGATTGAAATTGGAGATCGATAACATTGGTGCAGCCCAGGAATGGAGCTTGGAAAACCCTGAACCTGCCGGGTTACAAATGGGTATAGAAATGCTGACCGCCACCGAACGTCTTTGGACCCTGCCCTTGCTGACAAAAATCGGCGCCGGTTTTCTGCTTCGGTCACTCGCATCCTTCCCGTTGGACCAGTTCCCGCAGACTTATACGCGGGGTTTGAACCTGGCTGGATGGCTGGCTTATCTGCTTGAAGATCTACCCGCATCCCGTCAATACACTGCCCAGGCATTACAGATCGGACTCGGTCTGAACGACCACCGGCTGGTTGCCGATACTTATTATGTCCAAAGTCTTGAGGCTTTTTATCGAAAGGATTATGAAACAGGCCAATCCTACGCTCAGCAAGCCCTGGCTGGTTACCAGGAAATCAATTACGAGCCTGGAATTGCGCGGGCCTTGGACAGTTTAGGGCGCTGCGAGACATATAGTGGCAATTCTTCAGAAGCCATGCATCACATAACTGCTGCCATGGATCTCGCAAAAAAACTGGGAGATGTACGGACACAATATTCCACTCTTCGCGCACTGGGAGAAGTGACAGGGCACGATCCACAAAAGCTGCCGCAGTCGCGGGCTTATCTCCAGGAAGCGCTAAAGTATGCACGACAGTTCAACGACAAGTTTTACACGGGCCACATCCTCAACAACCTGGGCGAAATTGAACGTGAGGAAGGGCACTTGGAACAGGCCATACCCCACTATGAAGAAGCAATTGCTATCGAAAAAGAACTGGGCAGACAGGATGAATTGATCATTGATGAAGCCAATATTGCGTTTGTTTATTGCCGTTTGGGCCAGTATGATCGGGCCAGGGCGATCTTTCTAAAAAATCTGGCGTTTGCCCTGAAATCAGATCATCTCGAGCTTGAAATAACCACCGGACTCCTGGGTATGGCCGCAATCGCGGTAGGGGAGGGCGAGGTTCCTCTTGCGGCCAAAGTGCTCGGGAGTATCGATGCCACAAAAGAACCACTTATGTTTTGGGCAACAGACCGTGGTGAATATGAACGGACGAGCGCTGCCGCCAAGGCTCTCCTGGGCGATCAACAATTTGGCAAATTATTTAGGGAAGGCGAAGCAATGAGTCAAGCTCAGGCAGCCCAGATATTCCTGAACCCACAGTCGAAAGAGAGTACGCGCAGGGTTGAATTGCTCAATAGTTTGACCAAGCGCGAGATTGAAATACTGCGCCTGGTAGCCCAGGGCTTAAGCGACGCCCAGGTTGCCGAACGGCTTGTCCTTAGTCCGCGCACGGTGAACGCGCACCTGACATCCGTTTATAATAAGCTTGGAGTCAATTCGCGCGCCGCCGCCACGCGCTTTGCGATTGAGCATGGGCTGGCATGATCATTGGAGTCACGTGATAAAGAAAGACTATGCACATGTAAAAAGAGCGCTGAAATTGGCGCTCTTTAATTTTGTTTGAACATCCTGCAGGTGATGCGTGTTTCGGATCAAATCATGTGCCTCTGCCATCGGAAATTATTGAGGCATAATGAATCAGCTTTGTGGGGGAAGAGACAGAATACTAGTCACCACCAAACGCCTGGTAAACGAGAAAAAATTAAGTAATTCGATTAAGTAATTCTACCGATGCGTAGAATTACTGTTTTCTCTACAATGGGGGTCAGAAAGCAATTCAATTTAACAGGTTAGAAATAGAAAGGCGGTGTTCGATGATTGGCACAATTTTACAAGGTTTGTGGCAACAGTTTGCTCCTCAGGTTGGACAGTTTGTAAATTCTCCCGCGCTTCCCCAACTTGTAAGAATTTTGCAGAGACTCCCACTTTCCATTTACATAAGGGGAGCAGATGAGTTATCAGCCAGCGTCTCCGGGTGGTATGACTCACTGACTCCTGAAGATAAGAAACGACTTCAGGACGCAACTGCCTATGTTATCAAAGATTTGTCAGGTGATGTCCTGGATGCGGTTACAGGCTTGCCTATTGGCTCGTTTGTGGTTGAACAGGTGCTCGCTTATCTCGGGCACGACAAAAACGCTCCTGAACAGGAAAAAGCTTTCATTCGATATGAACTGTCGCGACAGTTGAAAGTATAGTATCGAATAGTTCTTTCCGTTATCCAACTGATGCGCTGCTATTTACGCTGCGCATCAGTAAGCGCCCAATACCAGTCATTCGGCGATTCAATATTGATTATCGAACTCATCAGCGCCGCGTTCCCTTGATAGCTTGTGCTGTATCTATTTGATATAGGTGCCATCATTTCATAGGGGTGGTATCATCGCATCTGGCCACTATAGACGCCCAAGCCGCGTCCAATATAGCCTTCATCAAATAGACAACCGGTAAATTCCATCAAACGAACGGCGTGGTTTTTCTTAAGGCGGGAAATTTCACCAACAGAAATACTTTTTTCAGGGAAAAGAGAAAATCTACTAGCCATCCGACAGTTTTAACTTTTAGGGATCTGTCGGTGGTCGAGTAG
>JBGPNQ010000222.1:0-8747 GCA_041487615.1 Anaerolineae bacterium | reverse complement strand
TGCGCATTCTTCAGGAGGATGGGACGATTATCAGATCGCTGTTCGGGAAGGCCGAAAAGAAGACCGACAGGATCCCGATTGCGAGAGGAATGAATCATTATGTCTGGGATCTGCAATATACTGCCCCCGAGTCGTTCGACGGAATGATCCTGTGGGGAGGATGGACAGACGGAGCGGTAGCTGTCCCCGGGAAATATAAGGCGCGTCTTATTGTAGCGAAGGATTCGATGACCGTACGCTTTGAAGTCCTCAAGGATCCCCGCTCCTCTTCCGCATTGGCAGATATCGAGTCGTTTGACTACGGCGATGCCTGCACTCCCAAATGAGACATCGCGTCCCGCTTCGTTTCGACCGGCTTCGCCAGTTAACGCATCGCCTTCGCAGCCGGATGTTGATCCCGTTCCTTCCACGTTGTCTCACTGCTAATTCATTCCGTCAATGAGTAAATCGGAGAATCTTTGCTATAATGCAGCCATTCCTGTTTATGGGAGCCCCTGGTAATGAGTAATAACAAACCTCTGCTGGAAGTAAAAAATCTTAAAACATATTTCTATACTGAGGACGGAGTGGTTCGCGCAGTAGATGGCGTGAGCTTTGAAGTGTATCCGGGTGAAGTGCTTGGGTTGGTTGGTGAGTCGGGTTGCGGAAAGAGTGTTACGTCTCTTTCGATCATGCGTCTGATCTCGAAGCCCGGGAGAGTGGATGCGGGAGAAATCCTGTTGGATGGAGAGAACCTCCTGAACTTTCCCGAAGAAGAAATGATCAAGGTGCGTGGAAATCGTATTTCCATGATCTTTCAACAGCCACAGACCGCATTGAATCCTGTTTTTAAAGTAGGCGATCAACTTGCTGAAGTTCTGAATGTTCACCAGGATCTTGGTCGGGAGGCAGGCTGGAAGCGCGCCGTGCAACTTCTCAAAATGGTGGGCGTACCTGATCCTGAACGCCGCGCAGAAGCATATCCTCATGAATTATCGGGTGGTATGGCGCAACGTGTCATGATCGCAATGGCGCTTGCGTGTGTGCCTGAACTGTTGATCGCAGATGAGCCGACCACCGCTTTGGATGTGACCATTCAGGCTCAAATCCTTGATTTGATGCGCGACCTGCGCCGTGAAATGGGGACTTCGGTGATCCTGATCACACACGATCTCGGTGTGGTGGCGGAGATGGCCGAACGAGTGGCCGTCATGTATGCTGGTGAAATCGTCGAGCAAACGGATGTCAATTCCCTCTTCGATCAGCCTTTGCATCCTTATACCCAGGGATTGATCGGTTCCATTCCGGTTCTTGGGCAGATCAAGGATAAACTGGATGTGATTCCGGGCTCTGTTCCGAACCTGGTCAACCTGCCTGAAGGCTGCCGTTTTGCGCCGCGTTGTCAGGCTCGTTTCAAATATGGATTGAATATTTGCACCGACGTTAAACCGGAACTCGAAGAGATAAAGCCCGGGCATCATGTCCGTTGCTGGTTATATGAGAGCGCAGAGGGACATGTCGCGCCCATCAAGGTTAGCTAGGAGATTCCCTTTCATGGAGACTATGACAATGCAGAATGCACCTGCTTCCACAGACCAGAAAGGGGAGATCCTTGTTGAAGTCAATAATCTCGTGAAATATTTCCCGGTCCGCTCCGGGTTGTTACAGCGCGTCGTGAACCAGGTGAAAGCCGTGGATGACGTCAGCTTTGCGGTTCGACAAGGCGAGACACTGGGACTCGTCGGTGAATCGGGCTGTGGAAAAACGACTGTAGGGCGTACGATGCTCCGCTTAATTGAGCCAACCTCCGGCGCGGTGAAGTTCGAGGGTAAGGATGTATTCTCGATGAAGCCGCGCGAGCTCAAAACTGTGCGCCGCGACATGCAGATCATCTTCCAGGATCCATATGCCTCGCTCGACCCGCGCGTGCCCATCGGTGAATCGGTCATGGAAGGTTTACACATCCATCACATCGGCACGCCCAAGGAACGCCTCGAGATCATGATGGAAACCCTCAAAAAGGTGGGACTTGAGGATTATCACGCCCGACGTTATCCACACGAATTTTCAGGCGGTCAGCGTCAGCGTATAGGCATTGCGCGCGCACTGGCGCTCCGTCCGCGCTTCATCATTTGCGACGAACCTGTCTCGGCATTGGATGTGTCCATCCAGTCACAGGTGTTGAACATCTTAAAAGACCTGCAAACGGAATTTGGACTTACCTATCTGTTCATCGCTCATAACCTTTCCGTTGTTGAACATGTGTCCAACCGCGTTGCCGTGATGTATCTCGGCAAGATGGTGGAAGTTACTACACGTGAAGAATTGTTCCGCAAGCCGCTTCACCCTTATACGTTGGCACTGATGTCTGCCATTCCGGTGCCAAACCCGCGATTGAAGCGGCAGCGCACGATCTTGAAGGGAGATGTTCCCAGTCCATTGAACCCGCCGAAGGGTTGTCGCTTCCATCCGCGCTGCCCGGTAGCCCTCGAAAAATGCTCGCAGGAGGAACCACAGTTTAAAGAACTCCTTCCGGATCATTGGGTAGCCTGTTGGGTGGCTGAGCAAAACGTATAATCTGAGTCGGAAGGTTTCCAAGCCAGCATGTCCACACCTTGTATTCTCCTTGTTGACGATCAGCGGGATATAGTTCGCTTGTTGCATTCTGCATTACAAACGCTTGGTCACCAGTTGGATATTGTGGATGCTCCCTCAGGCGAGGAGGCACTTCTCGAAGCATCCCGCCGCAAAGTCGATCTGCTGGTTGCAGATTACCTTCTGCCCGGTATTTCAGGTGTGGAATTGCTGCGCAAGATCAAAGTGCGCAACCCCGAACTCAAGGTCATCTTCATCTCGGGCATGACTGAACGCAAAGCACGCGAGGAAATGCTTGGTGCGGGTGCCATTGCGATCTTTGATAAACCCATCCCATTGGCAGATTTTCTCGATGCTGTGGAACGAAGTCTTGGCCTGGTGCGGACGATCTTTCCGCCCGAAAGCGGCAAGGATGCCGACGAGCATCGCCAGACCCTTTCAGAACTGCTGACGGGTTTCCGCCAGAAGATCAAGGCCGATGCAGTCTTCCTGATCAGTGACCGCGCCCGGGTGCTTGCCCGGGCGGGTGATCTTTACGATAGCAGCATGGAAGTGTCCATGTTGTCATCCTTGATGGCGATTTACAGCGCAAGCCTGAAAGTATCCCGTTTCATACATCAGGATCATCTCGATCATTATCATGTCTTCCATGGAGGAGACCATGACCTGCTTTTGATTCCGGTCAATTCAACGCATGCACTATTACTGGCAGGAAAGGAACTGGCCAAGTCTGATCGTATTCTCCGAACGGTGGAAGCCATGTTCTTCGTGCGCGGCGATGTCGAGAATGTGTTGCAGTCGCTTGGAGTTTCATCTCCGCCCGCGGTAACGGAGGCAGCCTCCCCTGAGCCTGAAGAGATGCCATCGCTTGAAGAACAGGAACCTGAACCGGAAGTCGATCTCGACGCGTTGTTTGCGATGGCCGGCAAGAAATCCAAGGTTAAGGATGTGGATGCATTCTGGGATGATGCGGTGGAGAATTCCAAGAATATTCCAACCAACCCCGATGTGATCACATTCGAGCAGGCGCGCAAGCTCGGCCTGGATCCGGGAAAAGCAACACCCATCAAGACCACTGGTCCGCTCAAGGGGACCGGCACTCTTAAGAAGAAGTGACATTGCCCATCCCGAGTCGCTGTGATACAATTCGTGCACTCTGGGGCGTGGTGCAAGGGCAGCACACCAGCCTTTGGAGCTGTGGATCTTGGTTCGAATCCAGGCGCCCCAGCCAATTTCCCGCTTATGCGGGGATTATTTTCTACCGCTGTTGCATAAATTAAATTTCTGGTTCATTTGTTTATGCGGCGCAATTTGTAAATAGGATTTTTGCGACAGCATCCCGCCGCACAAAATCCTATTTTTATTTCGAGGTATTGGATGAAAGTAACCGCCGTTCTTCTTGCCGCAGGACAGGGCACCCGTATGAAATCCGGAGTGCCCAAGGTGCTGCATCCCTTATGCGGCAAACCAATGTTATGGCATGTGCTGGAAGCATTGAAATCTGCTGCGACCGAAAGGCCGGTTGTGGTGGTGGGTCACGGCGCGGATGCTGTACAAACGTATCTTGGTGATTCTGCCGATTGTGTTTTACAGGAGCCACAACTTGGGACAGGCCATGCCGCGATGCAGGTCGTACCTTTGCTAAAAGGCAGGACAGACCTTGTGATCGTGACCTATGCAGACATGCCCTTGTTGCGCGGCGAGACCTTCCAGCGACTTGTGGAAACCCAGCGTCTCAACCCCGGACCTTTGAGCCTGCTGACCGTTATCGCAGACGATCCGCGCGGCTTTGGGCGAATCGTACGCAAATCTGATGGGACCGTGGAAGCTATTGTCGAGGAGTATGTTGCCACTGCCGAGCAGCAGCAGATCCGGGAATTGAATGTTGGCGCCTACTGCTTCAATGCGGATTGGTTGTGGGATGCGTTGCAGCGCATCGAGAAAAACCCGAAGAAAGGCGAATATTATCTAACCGATATTGTGGGGATTGCAGTAAAAGATAATCTTCCTGTGCAGGCAGTCATCCATGACGATTTTATCGAGACAATCGGAATTAACACGCGTGTCCATTTGAGCGAAGCCGAAGCTGCCATGCGGATGCGCATCAACCGTGGGCATATGTTGAACGGCGTGAGCATGACAAACCCCGCGGTGACCTATATCGAAGTGGGAGTCAGGATCGGTAAAGACACGCTCATCATGCCGAACACCCATCTCCACGGAAAGACCGAGATCGGCGAAGGGAATGTGATCGGCCCGAATGTTGTAATCCGGGATTCGAGAATTGGGAATCGGTGCAAGGTGCTGGCTTCTGTTCTGGAAGGCGCGATCCTCGAAGATGATGTGGATATGGGTCCGTTTGCGCGGTTAAGAAAAGGTGCGCATCTCAAAAGTCACGTTCATATGGGTAATTTCGGCGAAGTGAAGGATTCAACGCTGGGCGAAGGCGTCAAGATGGGACACTTCTCCTATATTGGCAACGCCACCATTGGCGCAAATACGAATATTGGTGCCGGGGCAATTACTGCCAATTACGATGGTGAGAAGAAGAATCCAACAGAGATCGGCGAAGATGTGTTCATTGGTTCCGATACAATGCTTATCGCGCCGATAAAATTAGGAGATGGTGCACGCACGGGAGCAGGTGCAGTTGTAACAAGGAATGTTCCCGAGGATACACTGGTGGTAGGTATGCCTGCACGTGCGATCCGAAAGTTGGAAAGAAAAAATAAGAAAGGCAGCCACTGAGTCACTGCACTTTTCGAGTATGCTTCGCGAAGATACTGAGAAAAAAAGAATCTCTGTGCCTTCGTGACTTTATTATCCCCGCTAAGGGACTGTGGCAAATTCAGATTGGTTATGACCCTCACTCAACAGGAAAAACAATCACTTGTCGATCTGGCGAACGCTGCGCGACAACGCGCCTATGTTCCCTATTCGAATTATGCCGTGGGATCATCGCTGCGCACAAAGACGGGACGCATTTTCACCGGCGTCAATGTGGAGAATGCCGCCTATCCACAGACCATGTGCGCCGAACGTGTCGCCATCTTCAAAGCGGTATCAGAAGGTGAGAAGGAATTCGAAGTGATCACCGTGGTCACCGATAATGGCGGTTCTCCCTGCGGCGGGTGTCGTCAGGTGATGGCGGAGTTCGGACTGGATACCATTGTCCTGATGGCAGATGGAAGTGGTCATATTGTCAAAGAGACAACGGTGCGAGAGTTGTTACCTGAAGCGTTTACGCCGGAACATTTGGAAAATCGTTAAGTAAACACGTAAACAGGTATACAAGTAAATATGTATTTACCTGTATACTTATGGACTCACATCCCATGCCTGAGACAAAATTCCGTTCCTTCCGGGTTGAAGCTGTTGTGCTTCGTCACGCTGATTATGGCGAAGCCGACCGTTTATTGACCCTTTACACACGTCAACTTGGGAAAACGCGTGCCCTGGCAAAGGGAGCGCGCAAGATCGCCTCGCGTAAAGCAGGGCACATTGAGCCATTCACACATGTCAAATTGCAGCTCGCAAAAGGACGCGACATCCCTCTCATCACGCAAGCCGACACCGTGGATGCTTATCAGCCTCTGCGCGAAGACCTGATCCTGACCAGCCAGGCAGCCTATATTCTTGAATTGCTGGATCGCTTCACATACGAAGACGAACTTGAGAACTCAGCCATTTTCCGTTTGCTTACCGATACCCTTGCCCGTCTTGCTTCAAAATCGGACCCGTGGCTTGTCACACGTTATTATGAGATGCGTCTTCTCGACCATTTGGGTTTTCGTCCGCAGCTCTTTGAATGTGCCAACTGCGGGCGCGAGATCAAGGCCGAAGATCAATACTTCTCATTCAGCGCGGGTGGAGTTATTTGTCCACGCTGCGGGCAGGGGCTGCGTAATATACATAAGATCTCCCTGGAGGCATTGAAATATCTTCGCCATTTCCAGCGCAGCAGTTATGCCGAAGCGACCCGTGCACGTCCCGACATTGACGTGCAAAAAGAGACCGAGTCCCTGATGCAGGGATATTTCACGTATTTGCTGGAACGCGAATTGAATACACCTGGATTTTTGAAAAAGATCAAATCGTAGGACACGATATATCGTGCCCCTACAAGCGTTTCCCCCAATTCAAAACAAACAGCCAACCGGCAACAGCCACAATTGGTTTCATGATCCTCCACAAGAGGATCTGGAACCATTTCCATTTGATCGAATAGATAACCTTGGCGATGAACCAACGCACCATAAGCGTTTGGCCCAGAGCGCTTCTCAATACCCGGCGCCGGAATCCATTAAATGAAAATTCATTCCGCTGAAACGACTCACCAAGCTCGCGCGCTGCCAATGCACCATATCCCAACGCGATGCTGATCCCTTCTCCAAACAACGGATCTGCACCGGCCGCATCTCCCACCAACAGAACCCGCGGCGCTGACATTTGATTCTCCGGTGAAAACCAGCGGATGGGATGCCCCTGGATCTCATAGTCGTCCAAATCGAAACCAATGCGCGACATCTCTTTTGCGAGAGGTTCTTTCAGAGGCGGGCGTCTTTCACTCGCAAGGATATTCGTATCGTAGATTCCCCAGCAGCGCATCGCTTCACCATTGATCTGGGTGGGGAAATCCCATACATAGCCTGCGATATTGTTTGGGACGGGGAAAAAATCGAAATACGCGACCCCCTCCCTTCCTCCCCCATCCCGCCGAGGCGGGATGGGGGAGGTGTCCGCAGGGCGGTGGGGGCGGGAGGGGGTCACGATCTCCAACACTCTTGCCGTATGCACAGGCGCGTTGGGAAAGATACAACGGCGTGTGATTCCATTTGACCCATCTGCACCAATCGCTACTTGCGCACGAAAAACCTCCCGATCTGTTTCAACAGTCACGCAATCTTTGTCTGCGATAATATTCTTTAC
Organism: Anaerolineae bacterium; assembly: GCA_041487615.1. Taxonomy (GTDB): domain Bacteria; phylum Chloroflexota; class Anaerolineae; order Anaerolineales; family Villigracilaceae; genus Defluviilinea. Next base: position 1,244 of record JBGPNQ010000222.1, on the reverse strand, counting down.
GCTCTTTTCCTCTCTGATCTCTATTCCCTTGTCCCTTGCTTTTTCTGCCAGCCAATTGTCGAATTCATCGCGGCGGATGATGCGCAGGGCATGACCCTTGGGCAGGCGGAGATCCAATCCCTTTGCCTGGAAGTCAAAATGAATATCCTCGACGTCCACGTGTGGAACTTCGCTGACGTCAAGCCCGAGGCGCTCGAGGATCACCTCCGCGTCCAGGACGAGTCCGCCCGCGCAAAGCTTGGGGCGTGGATAATGCGCTTGTTCCAGAATCAGGATGCGGGGCGCGAGAGCCGGAAAGTCCCGCACAAGATGAAGCGCGGTGGAGAGCCCACTCGGTCCTCCACCGATGATGACAATGTCCTTATCTGTTCCCATACATCAGGCGTATGCGCCGGACCACGTTTCGAAGTGACGCTCGTCGTGTTCGTCATCCTTATAAAAGGTAATGTACGTCAGCGCCTTATAAGGGATGAACTTTTTTTCCGTGGGATCCTTCCTTGCCAGATCGAAATACGTGTGCCATGTGCCGGAATTGAAATAGATCTGGTTGCCGCCGACATCATCGTAATCAAGAGGCACGGTTTCGTGGTGATGAGTATGTCCGTAGACAATATAGCGGGCAGTATTATCAAGGAAGGCAGGTTCTTCCAGTGCATAAACCGCAAAAGAGCGATCCCCTGTGTTTTTTCTGTTCTGCAATCGAAAGACAAGATTATCAATGGTCTCGAACGAAACAATCTTTGAGATCTTGATCGCGAGTTGCATTTTATCCACGATGTCAAACTCGAAAGCCTTATCGGCCTGACGGACAAAATCCAAATGCAGGAAATTATCGGCTAATTCATCCCATACATTTTTCAGCTCATCTTCCCGGACGTCTTTGAGTTTATTTTCCGTGGCAAGTTTTCGAATCTGTCCCGTAACCCATAACGGCGTAGCCAAGGCCGGGCGGATATTGGTGATATGCCGCAGATTATTGATAATATCGGCATTTAACTCGGATCTTTGTTTTAATTCCTCAGGGTAACGGTTGCAGACTTCCATTGTGAAGGCATCGCCCAGTGTTGGGAAATTGCGCCCTTTTTCGCTGTCAAAATTGAACGTATCGTAGCAGTCACCGTGACGCCCGAAAACTTTGTACTCGCGAAAGAGCCGTTCAATCTCCGGGTATTCATCTGCCTTCCAGGGGAAGCGCGTGTCTGCTTTGCGCAGATCAAATGGGAAGGGCGAGGCTGGGTTGCGTA
>JBGPNQ010000221.1:0-8756 GCA_041487615.1 Anaerolineae bacterium | reverse complement strand
TGCAGAATTTTCTGGAATTGTTGCGTGTCCCGGATGTTCTTATTCGACAGGACAATTTGACGATCGGGATGAGCGATCACCTGTCCTTGTGCGTTGACTATATACACACTGCCGGAATTGCCAAAGCGGATTCCCGCTACGGTTTGCCAGAGCGCATCCATTTGGATTTGCGCTGCCACCACCCGGCCATGGGCCGAAGGCATGGCGAAAATGAGATATGACTCACCCTGTGGTGAGGTTTGAACGCGGGTATATATTTTTTCACCGGAGAGGGCCACTCGAAACCATTCGGATTGAAGAATCGTAAACTGGTTTGCCAAAATGGACTCATCTTTGGCTGCATCCAGCAGCAGATTCCCAGCCTTGTCCAGAAAGATGACTTCCATGAAGTCGGGGTTATCCTGTAGAAAAGCCTGAAGAATCTCTGGATTTGCTTTGGCTTCATCAAAGCCATATTTATCCAGCCAGCTCAGAAGATTTTCGTTTGTCCGAAGATAATCTGCCACCACATTCGCGGCGGTCTGAGCCGCCTCGCTCTGACGCGCATGCCAGGAATCCCGCTCATTGGTGACGACAAAGAGGATGATACTAAGAACGATCAAGACTCCCAGTAACAGAAATATGATCCCCGTAAAAGCCATGATGCGAGTACGCAGTGATTGAGGAAAGCGGAGGTTAGGCATTGTTCATGGCGGACCAGCTTCCAGAAACCTTTGCCAGATCTGATCGTATAAGTTCTGACCTTCAAGGCTGAGCGGCAGAATAATCTCAGCACGTTTGAGAATCGCTTCGTCCGGGTAGATGGCGCGGTTGTTTAGGATATCTACATCGATAAAAGTCTTGGCAGCTTCATCTGCACTGGCATAATATTTCTGGTTGACTATCCCGGCATTGATCTCGGGGCGCAAAAGGAAATTGAGGAACACCTCGGCTGTGTATTTATTGGGACTGTTTGCCGGAATAATAAAGGTATCTCCCCATAGGAGTGCGCCTTCCTCCGGCATGACATATTCGACGGACAAACCTGCATCCTGGCTGGCTTGGAAATCTCCGGAATAGCCCATCGCGACCACAACTTTTCCGCTGGCCAGAGTTGGGGAGAGATCATCCGCGCTGATATCTTCCACGAAATGAAGCCCGGGCTTTAAGGTGATCAGGCGCTGCAGCGCAGATTCTAATTCGGCTGGGTTTTCTGAATTGGCGGAATAGCCAAGTGATTTAAGCGTGAGCGCAATCGTTTCACGGGGTTGACCGATCCAAATCGCTACTTTGCCTGCATAGCGCGCGTCCCACAGATCACTCCACCTCGTTATGGGAGTCTGTATTAGGTCGGAGCGTACTACCAGTCCGGTTGTGCCCCACGAATAAGGAATGCTATGGCGGTTGCCGGGGTCATAGATCAGATCACGAAAATTCGGCGAGATGTTCCTGAAGTTGGGTATATGTTCATAATCCATTTCTGCCAATAAACCCTCTTTTGCCATGAGCGGAATAAAGCGACTTTCCATGGTCGCCACATCGTATATCTCGCCAGAGCGCATGTTGGCGATGGCTTCTTCCTGCGACTCATATGTCTCATACCTGACCGTGACATTGGTCTCCTTCGTGAACGCATCCAGAACAGACTGTGGAATATCGCCCTCCCAGTTATAAAGAATAATCTCTTTCGCAAGTTGATTTGGAACGACCGTAGAAGTACAGGCTGTAACGAGCAGGCTCAATACCAGGAACGTCAAAATGCAGCTACGCAAAGATAGGTGGGAATGAATAGTTTCAATCATGGGCGAGTTTTCTCCCAATAGCTTAATCCCTATTATAGCGATTTTATCCGAGGCAAACAGAAAATTCGACGACAAAGTTGTTAGCTTCCCAAATCATTCGCCGAAATCTCTGCGCAGGCAGCCTGCGAGAAATTCTCGACCATTTTGCTTAACACTATACCGCAAACAAAAACAAAAGAAGTCGGATGAATTCCAACGTCCGACTCTCATCGGCAAAGACCTACGAAATTACAATGTCCTATTCTTGACAACCTTTGTAATGCGGGTGTATAACCGCATCGTAACTTGAATAGTCCTCGTTAGGCCAGGCGGCTGCAAGATACACAGGCCATTGTCCTGAAACGTCGAAAGACGCCAAAGGGTAGACCAGGTGGAGTCGGATTAAGGCTCCACTCAAAGTGGCTGGGATTGTGAGATCAATCCTTACGATGTGCAGTGCTGAAGCTCAACCAGAGAGGCAGCGTTTTTTAACGCGTATTTTCTGCGCCTCCTGGTTTTTTAACGGGAGGCTTTCATTTTGCCAGCATGTGGTGTCTGAATTATGTCATCCTGAGGGAGTGCTCTTCCGCGACCGAAGGATCTCGTAAGTTGTAACAGAGATTCTCAAATGACATGATACTTGGCAAATATACACACATGATGCAAGGAGGTTCTGCGTGGACGCAGATGGTAATAAACCGATTCTTCCCGAACGAAAACAGGATTCATATCGTTCAACGTATCTGCTTTTGCCAGGTTGTGCCTCCGTGAGCAAGTGCGCCCCATGAAATATTCGGGGTGAGGACAAGCTGGGGGAACAGAAACAGGTAGCGGCTGGGCATGGATCGCCTTTCGTTCAAACGGAGGCGATTTTTTATTGCCTCCGACAAAAGCACGCGGTCAGCCATCGAGACGGCAGAGATATTTGAGAAATCATGCTCACAGAACTCACTGGGCTCTGTGGCGAAGGGACTGCGCAATCCAAAAAAATTTACAGGAGGTCCCTATGGCTTTTTTGAGCGAAATTCTCGGACACACCATCACCGATATTGATGGTCGCTATATTGGAAAATTGGAAGACTTGATCGCGCGTGAACTCGCGGACGCGGTCCATCCCATTGTGGATGCCGTTGTGATCAAGGATAGGAACAAAATCATCATGGTGCCGTATGCGCTTGTGATGGCGTTGTTCACGCCCTCGATTCCACTCAAATGTCGAGCGGATGAAATTCCACCCTATCAACCGGCTGAGAACGACATCTTCCTTTCTCGCGATGTTCTCGACAAACAGATCATTGACACGGATGGCGCGCGCGTGGTGCGCGTGAACGATCTGGAACTCGTGCGCGTCAACGGGACGTTGTACGTGGGCAATGTGGATATTGGCATGATGGGTATTTTCCGAAGATTGGGGATCGAACATGTGACTCGCCGCATCTCTTCGGTTCTTCATCTGCCGGACTCTCAGACGTTTATCTCCTGGGACGACGTGGAACTTCTGCGCCACGATCCATTCATGCGTTTGCGTGTGCCCGTTGAAAAGATCTCTGAATTACATCCTGCAGATGTTGCGGAGATCATCAGCGACATGAACAAACTCGAAAGCGGACAGTTGCTCGAAGCTCTCAACATGGAACAACTCGCCGATACATTGGAGGAGGTGGAAACAGAATTCCAGGCTGATCTGGTGGAGAACATGTCCGATGAAAAGGTGGCGGACCTGCTCGAGGAGATGGAGCCCGATGAAGCTGCAGACCTGCTGGCGGAACTGCCGGAAAAGCGCAGCCGCGGACTGCTGTCCTTGATGAATAAGGAAGATTCGGACGATGTCCGCAAGTTGCTGTCCTATCCTGAGGATTCGGCGGGCGGAATCATGACAACCGAATATGCCTGTGTTCCACCGAAAGTGACAGCCGAGGATGCGATCAACTGGTTGCGCAGGAACGCCTCGGATGCAGAGACATTGTTCTATGTGTATGTAACCGATGTGCAGGACCATCTGATGGGAGTTTTTTCGCTGAAGCAACTCATTTTCGCAGAGCCAACCGCACACGTCGAAGATTTCATGGAAGACCGCGTCAAGAGTGTAAACCTGACTGATGAACAGAATGAAGTGGCACAGGTCATCACCAAATATGACCTGCTGGCGATCCCTGTGGTGGACGACCAGAATGTGATGCATGGCATTGTCACAGCAGACGACGCGCTCGATAAGATCATTCCGACCGCCTGGAAGAAGCGCCTGCCGCGTTTCTATCACTAAATCGAAAGGAGGCGTTCCATGAACAACGAAATGATCTTTAAAAATAACAAACGCTTCTTTTCCAGTGTTTGGAAGAGACTATTAATTCTCCTTGCTGTCTTTGGACCGGCAACCATTACGGCAATGGCCGATAACGATGCTGGCGGTGTTGCCACATACTCCATTGCCGGCGCAAAGCTGGGATATCCAATACTGTTCCTGCTACCCGTGATCACACTTTTGCTGGCAGTCACACAGGAAATGGGCATGCGCCTGACCGTGATCACACGGCGCGGGCTCGCAGATTTGATCCGTGAGCGTTACGGCGTACGGGCCGCCATGTTTATGTTCGGTACGTTGCTCATCGCCAACATCGGCACGCTCGTGACGGAAATTTCCGCGGTCAAAACCACCAGCGGTATGTTCGGCATCCCTCCGGTGCCCGCCGTAATCGCAGTGGTTATCATCGCGTTTGTATTGATCACCCGCGGAAATTACAAGAACACGCAGTCCATCATGTTGGTGGCCTGTCTGTTCTTTCTCGTCTATATTTTCTCGGCGGTCAGGGCAAAACCCGATTGGAACCTAGCACTTACCAACCTGGCGTATCCTCATGGAATCCACTTTACTCGTGCCTATCTCAAGGATTATCTGATCATTGGCATGGGTGTGCTGGGGACGACGATCACTCCGTGGGGACAGTTCTTCATCAGCAGTTTTGCGTATGACAAGAAGATCGAGCAAGGCAAAGTGTGGATGTCCCAACTGGAGACCTATTGGGGCGCTTTCCTAACGGATTTCTTCTCGTTCTTCATGATCGTTGCCACCGCCGCCACTCTGTTCGTCAACCATATCGTCCTGGACTCGGGCGAACGCGCCGCGCTGGCAATCGCTCCGTTTGCCGGGAAGATCGCCTCGCAATTGTTTGCCGTTGGCATCCTGAATGCGGGCTTCATGGGATTGGTGATCGTCTCGCTTTCGACCGCTTATGCCTTTGCCGAATTTTTCGGTCTCTCCGGCAGCCTGGACGACTCGTTCAAGAAGAGCAAGACGTTTTATGTTCTATACATCGCCCAACTGGTCTTTGCGACGGCATTTGTGCTTCTTACCAATGTCAGTCTCTTTCAGGTTGCGCTGGTGACACAGATCATCAATGCGATTGGCTTGCCATTGGTTTTCTATTTCTTGATTCAACTGACCAGTGACCATGACTTGATGGGAAAATTCGTCAACAATGCATTTCAGAAATATTTTGCGATTGTCGGCTCGATCGTGATTGTGGTGGCTTCCATCTTTACGGTCATCGCTGCCTTCTTTTGGTCATAAATAAAAATAGTCGGCTTGCCATGGCAGGCCGACTATTTAATAACAAACTGTTCACAGCCCAAGATGCCAGCATGATAAAATTTCGCGCGAATGAACTGGTATAAAGCTATTCTCGAAATCTCCACACGAAGCAAGGGATTGCACGATATCACCGAGAATGTGCGTGCGCAGTTGCGCGATTGGGGTGTGCAGGAAGGCATGTGCTTTCTCTTTTTGCCTCACACAAGCGCTTCTCTCCTTCTCAGCGAAAACTGGGATCCGACCGCCCGGGCCGACTTGGAAACTTTCATGGAACGCCTCGTCCCTGAACAGGACAGTTGGTACACACACGATTTGGAAGGCCCCGACGATGCCACCTCCCACATCCGTGCCATGCTGACCGATACGAGCCTGACCATTCCAATCGATGATGGGGATTTGTCGTTGGGAACCTGGCAGGGAATTTATGTCTTTGAGCATCGCGCCCGCCCGCATCGCCGTAACATTCTGATGCGCGTATTGAGCGTAAGATAGATACTTGTTCTTTCAAAATTTTGCAGAGTGCTAAACTCTTTCCATGGACCCCAGCACCCGTTTAAAAAGTGACAGTCACCGCAAAGGTGACTGTCACTTAAGTTTTACTTCTTCACACCAAACTTCTTCATCAAAATATCCTGCAATGTTGGCTGACCGATCTCCTGCAATTCATAGCGTACACGCTGGTAGGGCTTGGTGATTTTGATCACGCGCGTCAGATCGATCGGTGTTCCAACGATCACCATATCCACATCGGATTTGTTGATGGTCTCTTCCAGATCCTTCATCTGCGCCTCGCCGTATCCCATTGCCGGGAGAATGGGTCCGGTCTTTGGATATTTTACATATGTTGCCGCGATGGACTTGACCGCAAACGGACGCGGGTCAACGATTTCCTTTGCGCCGAAGCGGCGAGCGGCAACGTAACCGGCGCCGTATGCCATTTCGCCGTGGGTGAGCGTCGGTCCATCTTCCACGACCAGGACGCGTTTGCCACGGATGGCATCCGGGTCGTCCACAAATAGTGGGGAGGCGCCCTCGATCATAATGGCCTTCGGGTTCAGATTGCGCAGTGATTCGCGTACCTTGATCACATTCTCAGGGTCCGCCGTATCCACCTTGTTGATCACAAACACGTCCGCCAGACGTACATTCGTCTCGCCAGGATAATATTTGGACTCGTGTCCGGGACGATGTGGGTCAGCAACCACGATTTGCAGGTCAGAGACGTAGAATGGGAAGTCATTATTACCACCATCCCACAATACAATATCCACCTCCTTTTCAGCCTGGCGCAAAATCTTTTCATAATCCACGCCCGCGTATACGATCACGCCATTGTCAATGTGAGGTTCGTATTCCTCGCGCTCTTCGATGGTTGTCTCATGCTCATCAAGATCATCATAATCTGCGAAGCGCTGCACCTCCTGGCGCACCAGATTTCCATAAGGCATCGGATGACGGATGGCTGCCACCTTGTATCCCATCTCTCTTAGGATGAGGGAAACCCGCCTCGTTGTCTGACTTTTGCCGGATCCCGTTCGGACCGCGCAGACCGATACAACCGGCTTGATGGATTTGACCTGGGTGTACTTTGTGCCCATCAGGCGGAAGTCTGCACCTGCCGCATTAACGATGCTGGCCTTGTGCATCACATATTCATGCGGCACATCACTGTATGCGAAGATGACCTGTTCCACGCCATGCTGCTTGATCAGGTCAACAAGTTCCTCCTCGGCGCGGATGGGGATCCCACCTGGGTAGAGCGAACCGGCCAGTTCCGGTGGATAGACGCGTCCTTCGATGTCTGGAATCTGAGTCGCAGTGAAGGCTACGACTTCATAATCCTTGTTGCCACGAAAGAACGTGTTGAAATTATGGAAGTCACGTCCGGCTGCGCCCATGATCAGAGTTTTGATCGGCATAGGGTTCTCCTATTAATAAAGTCACGCTGAGGACAGTGTCCGGTGAGTCTCGGCTTTGGTTTTGAGCCTCTCCGTTTTTACCCAGAGTGACCGAATTACTTTTTTGGTGTCCTTGCGAGGAGGGTGTTCTTCCCGACGAAGCAATCTCCAACTAGGCGGAGAGTCTCAAAGGGAAGGTTCACCATTTAATCGGAGATTGCTTCGCTCCGCTCGCAATGACAGGTACGATTCTAAAGAAAAAAGGCTAAACGTAAAGATAACGTTTAGCCTGATTTTCACATGACCTCGGGCGCCTGAATGTCGAGCAGACGCAGCGCATTGGCAATCGTCTGCTTTGCCGCAGCGACCAGTTGCAGCCGGGCGTTTTTCATATCCTCGTTTTTGTTTTGCAGGACGGGCACTGCATGATAGAACGAGTGGAACGCGTTCGCCAGGTCATAGGCATACGCTGCCATTACCAACGGACGGTATTCGTTGGCCGCCTGTTGCACCGCATTCGGGAAGCGCGAGATCTGCTCGATCAGTTCAATTTCATGCTTGGTTAATTCATAGTCGAAGGTCGAAGGCGCGTCCTGAGCAACGTCGAAGGGTTGAAGATCAGATGTTTGAACGTTTGCTTTTTTCAAGATTGAATTAGCGCGTACATGCGCGTTTTGAATATACGGGCCTGTTCTTCCATCAAACGACAGTGCCTCGTTGATATCGAAGACAATATCCTTGTTGTTGTCCACAGAAAGGATGGAATATGTCAGTGCTCCCAAGCCAATTTGTTCAGCGATCTTTTCACGTTCCTCTTTGGGAACATTTCCGCTTCGCTGGGTTTCCAATGCCAGGACACGTTTCACTGCCTCGTCCGCCACATCCTTGAACAGCACAACCCGTCCACGCCGCGCAGACATGGCTCCCTCGGGCAAAGTGACATAACCGTACGAAAGGTGATAACACTTGGCAGCCTGTGGGAAGCCCCATAATTCCAGTATTTTGAACACCTGCTGGAAGTGCAGGCTTTGACGAAAATCCACCACATAGATCGAGCGATCCACATGATACTTTTCGAACTTCTGCTTTGCCAGCGCCAGATCGTTCGTGCTGTACAGAGCACTGCCATCACTGCGCAGGATGACCATGGTGCGATATTTTTCCTTGGTGAGTCCCAACTTCTCGTCGATCTTGACGATGACGGGCCCGCCCTGGGCGCGTTCATCTACGGCGATGTCTTTGGCAATCAGTTCTTCGACGATTTCCTTGCCAAGCTTGTTTGCTTCGCTCTCGAAGAACCAAACATCCATGTGTACATCCAGCATGCGAAGGATATCTCGAAATTCCTCGAGCGCCCATTCGCGCATCTCGCGCCACAACTCATAGACGTGCGGATCGCCTGCTTCCCATTTGCGGAGCATATCGCGCCGCTCGGCATCATAGGCTTCGCGCCGGACAATTTCTTCCTGTGTTTCGTTTTCCTTTTTTTCCAGCAGGGCCGTTGCCTCG
>JBGPNQ010000220.1:0-8781 GCA_041487615.1 Anaerolineae bacterium | reverse complement strand
GGGGAAGTCCCATGGACAGCTTCAACGAGCTGTTAGGATCGTACACTTCCTTCATTTCAACTTCGTCGAAATCGACACTGGCGACGATCTCGGTCAACGGTTTGCCATTGTCGAATTTGCCACGTCCAGCCTGGGTCAAGGCAGCCATCGTGCCAACGGTCTGACCGGAGGCTTCAGAGTAGATCAAGTTGACTTCGGGATGAGTAGTGAGCAGGTCGGTCATGACTTGCTTGGCCTGATCGGTACCCTTGCTGACATCCAAACAACCAAGATCGGTCGCGGTGGGATCGACAGACAGTACGCCCTGGACCCACGGATCGGTACGACCGGACTTGACTTCGGTGTGATTCGGCCAGCCCAATTCAACGATCACAATGGGTTTATCGGGGTGTGCAGCTTTCCATTGAGTCGCCATCTCGGCACCCATCGCAAACGAAATACCTTTTTCATCGCTGCGGGCAACCGGAATACCACTGTCGCCCAGCGGGCTGAAGAATGAGGTCAGGATGATGCCCTTGCCAATGGCTTCGAGCACAGCGGGTTTGACTGCATCGTAATCCCAGATATGCAGGGTTGCAGCATCCATGCCTTGCGCCATGATCTGGTCAACGTTCTGGGTCATGACTGCGGAGTCGGCCTTGCCATCGAACACGAATACTTCGGCGCCGTATTTCTCCTTGGCATATTTCTGCGCCTCGGCGGCCTGTGCCTGGTGGAACACGTTGCTCAGGTCCGACACGAAAAACGCAATCTTCATGGGCTTGGCCGCGGGTGCTTGAGTAGCCCCGGCGCCGCAAGCCGATAAGACCATACTGATGAGCACCAGCACGATCATTAGAGCAAAAACGTTCTTTTTCATTTTTACATTTCTCCTTGATATTCGCTTAGCAGAAAGAATTATGTGGAGTAATCGCGCCGACTTATCGATATGAGAGTTTGTATTTCGAACGGTTTTGGCACGACACCAGTTTTCATTGACTTGTTCTCAGATCCTGCCACCTCCTTGCGCCGGACAACTGCTTCGTCCAGTCCCACCCGATCTGTTGGGCTCGTAGATCACGAGCCCTTGGGACTCACAGTTTCCAGGTTGTCTTTCTATTTTTAGAATCCGCTGACATCCTGTGCCAGCCCGTAAACGAGCATTTCGGAAACGCAGCCGCCCTTTGAAAGAGCGCAGGTTTGGTACACCATATCGGCGAAGTGCTCAGGACGCACGGCCAGGTCCTCATCCCACTCGAATTGGTTGACACCTGCTGCGGCTGCCTGGAACCCGGTATTGGATCCGCCGGGGACGAGGAGCGTGACAGCAACGCCGTGAGGTCGCAGTTCTGTATAGAGACATTTCGTGAAGGCATTGACGCCGGCCTTGGCAGCCGAGTAGACCGACCAGCCCTGCCATGAACGGCGGTCACAGGCGCTGGAGACGTTGATGATCTTGCCGTAGCCCTGCTTCTTGAATTGGGGAGTGAAAGTTCGGCAGCTTGTGATGGTGCTGGTGAGGTTCAAGTCGATAATGCGACGGTTGGTTGCATCGTCCATTTCCTCGATCGGTGCCACTTTGAGCGCGCCGCCCGCGTAGTTGATCAGAAAATCAACCTTGCCGAAAGCGTCGAGCGTTTCCTCGAGAGCGCGCTCGAAGGTTTCAGATTTGGTCACATCGGCGGCCAGGGCCACCACTTTCGAACCGGCTGCCTTGCAGACATCGGCTGTGGCAGCCAGGGCTTGTTGGTTGTAGTCGATCAGAACCAAGCCGACCTGGTCAGCCCTGGCAAACAACTCTGCTGTTGCCTTCCCAAACCCGGAACCGACCCCGGTGATGACAGCTACTTTTCCTTTTAATGATTCAGCCATGGAACGTACCTCCTTTTTTTATCTCTTGTGTCACTTTACTTTGCAACTGGGATCTGCCCAGTTCTTCAACTTTTCCTGCAAAACAATCGTCCCAACCCTGATCATCGGGATTGGGACGTTATATGATTTCAGACAGTCGGCACTGACCATAGCTCGGCGATTGTCAGCCGCATCTGGTGAGCAGCAGCACGGGGATCCGCTGCTTCGCGGATACCGCGTCCGCAGATCAGAACGGACACTGGAATGTCGGCGAAAAAGGGCAGGAGTTCCAACGTGAGTCCGCCGGTCACCGTGAGCTTGAAGCCCATATCGATCAACCTACAGATCGTGACCTTGTCCGATTCCGCCCACAGGCGCCCGGCTGACTGGGCATCCCATTCACGGTGATAAACAATGCGCTGGACACCGATCTGGTGCCACTCGGCTGCTCTGATGAGAATTTCGCTATCGCGGACACCCGTGAGTTCCATCAACATTTCCTTGCCACGTCCACGCGCAACTGTTAGCGCCTGCTCCACCGTCGCCAGTGTGGCACCACCAATCACCGTCATCATGTCGGCGCCTGCATCAAATGCCATGGTCGCCTCTAGTCCGCCAACATCGGGTGCTTTGAAATCGGCCAGAATGAGCTTGTCTGGGCATATTTCCCGGATTGCACGGATCGCATCGAGCCCGGCTGCTTTGCACAGTGGAGTTCCAATTTCGATGATATCTACTTCGGGAGCTACCAGGGCTGCCATTACAATCGCCTTCGGCAGGGAAATGTAGTCAAGAGCAAGTTGAAGCATGGGGGTGGATGTCATGGTTTTGTCTCGATTCTGGCCCTTTTATGGGCCTTTTCGTGTCTCAGGGTATTAGAGTGAAATATTTTTCACTACATGAAAATAATATCAAAATGATCTACCAGAGTCAACTATTTTTCACTACAAGAGGACAGATGTAATCCGACAAGAGGAAGAATGTAATTTGACAAATTTTCTCTTCTACCACCAGATGGACATCGGAAGGATTTGATCCACTAATCGAAAACGCGCTCAAAAGAGCGCGTCACAGCGAGATCCCAAATTTGTAAACTCATGCTCCCCCATTTTCCAATTCGGTTTAGAAAGAACGCTTCAGAATACTATCTGAGCTTCGTCGCTCACTCGACCTCAAGGACAATATTGCCGCTGACCCGACCCTGTTCGACCAAATCGTGAGCTTCAGCAATTTGCGCCAGCGGCAGGCGGACTGCAATATTATGACTCAAGCGATTCCCCTCCAACAGCCGCGAGAGATCCTCAATTGCAAGATCACGCACAACAGTGTCCAGGATATACACGATGAAAAAGTATACATGGACACCTTTTCGGATCGCCGGGGAAAACGGCACGCTGACCTCTGGAGCACCGCTCCCGTAAACAATGATCTGACCGTCGGGTCGCAAGAGTTCGATATCTTTGTCGATATTGGCGGCAATGTCAACTTCCACAATGCGATCAACACCCTGTCCATGAGTGACGTCAGCGATGGCTGAAGGAAGATTATCGATCTTGTAATTCAAGACAATATCCGCTCCCGCCTCGCGAGCCAGAATAGCTTTTTCCGGTCCGCTGACTGTCGCAATGATCTGCTTCGCGCCTTTTATTTTCGCCAATTGGATCGCGTAATGGCCAACGGCCCCTGCGCCGCCAGCCACCAATACACTTTTGTCTGCGACGCCTCCATCAACGGTGACCGTACGGTAAGCGGTCAACGCGGGAATACCGAGGCAGGCTCCAGCAGCAAGGTCAATATTCTCTGGCAGCGGTACCGCCTGTTCAGAAGGTAGAACGACATATTCAGCAGCGGTGCCGAAGGGACGCAGCCAGGCAGCATTCCATATCCAAACGCGTTCACCGATGCGCGTGGATGGAACATTCGACCCCACCTGATCGATTACACCTGCACCATCACTGTGAGGAACAATACGTGGAAATGGCAGCGTCCTGCTTCGAAGTCCGGCGCGCGATTTGACATCGGACGGATTTACCCCTGACCATGCCACCTTGACCCGGACTTCACCGGGACCAGGAACCGGAGTCGGCAGTTCACCTATACGGAAAACATCACTTGCCTTACCAACGCGTTCATAAAATGCTGCACGCATGAATCCTCCTTGGATCAAATTGATCGTTCATAATCCTACCCCAAAATATATCACCCAGTGGAGTTCAAACAAGGAACCCGAAATTCTTTTTGATATTTGGTAATAACCGCAGGCGCGCAAGAGCAAGGCTTTTGTGAGTCACCATAGAATCCACTTGGCTAAGAATGTACAAAATCGGGAATATTTTTCGTGTTCGATAACAGGGAGACAGGCGGTTTTAAGAGCTTTCTTCAAGGCAACTGTTTTCCCGAGTCATTCCGAGCGCCATAAATCTTATCCGTCTCATATCACAAATCCAGCTTCATTTTGACTTCACCTTTGACGTGTACAATATTGGCATGCGAATTCTGCTTGTCGAAGATGAACCCAAAATCTCAGCATACGTTAAGCGCGGACTTGAAGAAGCTGGTTACGCAGTGGACGCAGTATTCACAGGTCGTGATGCGCTGGATTGGGCAGTGGCCACTGCTTATGATTTGATCATCCTTGATATCCTATTGCCTGAAATGGATGGCTTGTCTGTTTGTCGTGAGTTGCGTTCTGGAAAAAATAGCACCCCGATTTTGATGCTGACCGCCAGAGATACTGTAGACGACCGGGTTGTCGGATTGGACGCGGGCGCAGATGATTATCTCGTCAAACCCTTTGCGATCAAGGAACTCCAGGCGCGTGTCCGTGCGCTGGCACGTCGAGCAAATGAAGCGCCAAAGTCGCCGTTGTTGACCCTTGCAAATCTCACCCTCGATCCGGCCGCACGCCGCGTAACACGGGCAGGTAGGTTGATAGATTTGCCTGCCAAGGAATTTTCCATTCTCGAATACCTGCTTCGCAACCCGGATCGAGTGCTCACGCGCACGATGATCGCCGAACACATCTGGAGTTACGATTCCTACAACCAATCCAATGTTGTTGATGTTTATATTCGAAACCTGCGCCGCAAAGTGGATGATCCGTTTGAACCAAAACTTATTCACACGTTGCGAGGTATCGGTTACCGCCTTTCCATCGATCAAGATGAAAATTAATTCCCTGCGTTTCCGCTTCGCATTATGGGTCAGCGGATTTTTGCTGGCTGCCCTGATTCTTTTTGGCATATATGTCTATGCCAGCATGTCGCGTGGTCTCAACGCGGCATTGGATGATGCACTGCGCCTAAGCGCCGCGCAATCCCTGGGGACATTGAATGTAGATAACGGTCAAGTCATTCTCGGAGATAATCTTTCTGAAGAGAACAGCGATATGGCAACGCTGCGGGCACGTGGCTTCACAGTCCGCTTTCTTGATGCTAAAGGCGTATTACTGGGTGGCTTCGGCATAAATTGGAAATCGCCGTTTTCGTCCGTCAAACTCGGCCAGCAGGCCTCTTTTTCAACAACGAAAGATGAGCAGGGAGAACTCGATACGCGCATCTATACATTGCCGATCATGGATAACAACCAGATTGCGGGATATATCCAGACCGCGCAAAGCCTCGAAAGTGTCCAGCAGACTCTCGAAAACCTGCAACTATCCCTTTTATTTGGCATTCCCTTTTTGACTCTATTGGCGGCGCTGGGTGGATACTTTCTCGCGGGACGCGCTCTGGCGCCTATGGATGCGATCACCCAAACCGCGCGGCGGATTTCTGCGGAGGACTTATCCGCCCGCCTCAATCTGCCCAACAATGGCGATGAGCTGGGACGCCTCGCTTCCACCTTTGACGAGATGCTGGCGCGGCTCGACAATTCTTTTCGCCGCCAACAACAATTTACTTCTGATGCCTCTCACGAACTCCGCACACCATTAGCCGCCATGCAAACGATCATCGGTGTGACGCGTTCCCAAAAGCGAACTGCAAAGGGCTATGAACAAGCCCTCGATGATTTGGGCGATGAAACGAATCGCCTGCGTTCCCTCACAGAAGATTTGCTTTTGGTTTCACGAGGCGAACAACCCGTTCAACGTGCAATGGATCAGGTTGATTTATCGTCTCTGTTGGAGGATGTTGTCGAATCGCTGACTCCGCTTGCAGATGCGAAGAGTCTCACCCTGGAATGCCGCGTCCCACCCAATGTAACGCTGAACGGTGACCGGGATGGATTGATTCGGCTCTTTGTCAATCTGGTGGATAATGCGATCAAGTTCACCGAGTCAGGCGATGTATTGGTATCCGCGCAGGTGCAGGGGAAAGATGTCCGCGTCGCAATTCAGGATAGTGGGGTTGGAATCGCACAGGAAGACCGAGTTCACATTTTTGATCGGTTCTACCGCGTGGACACTTCCCGCACAGAAGCGGGAGCGGGTCTCGGCCTGGCGATTGCCCTGCAAATCGCCCATGCACAGGGCGGAGACATTACCGTGAGCAGTGAAGTGGGAGCAGGGACAACATTTTTTGTAAGGCTGCCTATTTTGTAATTTCACTTCACGACAACTTCATCTCCGATTTCTATCATCAAATTGAATGGGGCACGCTGCTCCAGATTCAGAACAGGAGATCAATCCATGAAAATTAACCGGTTTGTTGCCCTTGCGTTGATTGCCCTGATGGTTGCAGGCGCTAAGGCAGTCATCAGTTACAGAGTGTTTGCACAAAGCACGGTATTTCATAATGTGCGAACAGGGCTTCAAGGGCCGGACTGCGAGCAAGAGCAGGCAGGAGATGCTGAAGAACAAGATGCCGCCGAAAATGACAATGTGAATGAGCAGTGCGGTGACCAGAATTCCACCGATGAACAAGGTTCTGGCGGCAAGGAAGACACTGAAGCGGCCCCAGGCGGAAAGCCTGCCATCACCGCCGGTCAAGCTCAGGCCGCAGCCCTTGCCGCGCACCCGGGAACCGTTCATGCCGTCGAACTGGATGAAGAGAACGGCAAACTGGTCTACGGTGTCGAGTTTGATGGCGGATTGGATGTGAAGGTGGATGCGATGACGGGGGAGGTGCTTGGCACTGAAACCGGACAGGATTAGCTCATTCAAAAGACACCTCCAGTAAAACTGGGATGACTAATTCGTATTTCCCAGGATCGTGTTGCGGTAATTCGTAGTTCATTCTCTCAACCATGCTCTTTTCGGGCATGGTTATTTTATTACCTTCGCCATGTCTAACCCTTCTTCAGCATTCGATGGAGGTGTGGATGTGAGGGCGGACTTCATGACCGGCTCGGTCCTCGCACGGCGCAGGAGCAGGATCAACCTGTATCAATTCCAACGAAAGTGGTTAACCTGTGTTTTCGAGTCCCTGGTCATAGACCGCGGTAATGTTTTGATCGTCTCATGGTGTATGTGAGTATGATGGCACTCTTATGCAGAGGTCTACTCAAAGAATACAAAGATGAAAAAAGACTGCTTCCAACGTGGGTGGATCGTTGCAGCCGCCCTGATTGTGGTCTTCACCAAATTTCTAAAAACAGGATATATTTGAGCAGTACGGGGCAACCAGGACCCGACTACGCTCGATCTTCATCTCAGTTTCATCTTTCCTAGATAAGATGTACAGAGGTAACTTTTCTTCAACCTGACTGCTGATTGTTATCGAATTATGGATACAAGTTTGAGGCGCATCATGGAACACCAAACCCAGGAGAACTCACGGACCGTTGGAGTGGTCATTCCGGCCTTCAACGAAGGCGAAAACCTGCATGCTGTTTTGGAAGCTGCCCATGCCATTCCGTGGTTCTACCAAATTGTTGTGGTTGATGATGGCTCGACCGATGATACGTACGTCATCGCAAAGCAGGCCGCAATCCGGGATGACCGCGTACTGGCCATGCGTCTGCCTGAAAACCAGGGCAAAGCCAGAGCCATGTTGGCCGGAGTCAGCGCATTGCAAACTGATCTCGTAGTGTTTCTCGACGCTGACTTGAGAGGCATTGTTGAAAATCATTTCCTGGAGCTTTGTGCTCCATTGCAAAACGATATATGTGAGATGGCAATCGCGGTTTTCCGACATGGAGGACTATTAACTGACGTCTCCCATCTTGGTGCCCCCTACCTCACAGGACAACGTTGTTTGCGTCGGCTTGTAGCCGAAGAGGTTTTGACACCCCTGGCAGGCACACGCTTTGGGGTTGAAATGGGATTGACCATTCACGCCAAAGAGCATGGCTGGCGCGTACAAAAAATCATCTGGAGGGGCGTTACCCATAAGATGAAAGAACAAAAAAGACATGGCATCCCGGGCATCAAGAGCCGTTGGCAGATGTACAGGCAGATTTTAGCGGTGGCTATTCCAGCAAAGAAAAGTCGCGGCGTCCGACATTATTCCGAAAACACCAGTCGGATTTTCAGAATATCCCGACGATGGCATCTGGGTCGATAAACAAGATTCGGTCTGCAACTGTTGGCTTCGGCGATGCAGACAAAGTATCTGTTTGGGAGCCAGAGTCAAATGAGCGGATTCTTGTTCTTGCTCCACATCCCGACGATGAGAGTCTTGCAGCAGGTGGGGTTATTGGATCCATGCAGCAGCGTCATCCCAAATCCGAGATTCGGGCCATCATTGTAACCAATGGTGATGCATCCTATGCAACTGCATTTTTTCATGGTTCGCATACTTTTACGAAACGACATTTTCAGTCCATTGCGCAGGAGCGTCAACAGGAAAGCCTGAATGCCCTGGTGATTTTGGGATTAACCTCGTCACAAATACACTTTTGGGGATTTCCGGATAGAGGCTTGTCACAACTTTGGAAAAAGTATTGGAGTCATCAGGAAGCGTATCGCTCACCCACCACTGGCTTTTGTCGAGCGGAGCAAGCGATTAACAGCCCATCGTTGCAGTATAACGGAATGAACTTGCTATTCCTGATTCGGAACGAGTTGAT
>JBGPNQ010000219.1:0-8798 GCA_041487615.1 Anaerolineae bacterium | reverse complement strand
AGGTGCGAACAATGAGATCTTGCAAGTGAGTCCGTTCTTGAGCACTGAGAATGAGTTCCGTCATTTGGCTAACTCCTGTCTTTTTGAAAGCCAATGACCGGATTATACGTTTGTCAAAGAACTTTTTGTTAACTACTTAGTAGTTCCCCATCCTTTTGGGCAGTTGTCAGTCAGCCAGCGACTACCTTTCCGGGTAGGCTATTTCATATTGAAGCCCGCCCAGATTCTGACATTTATCAGAGGCTAACTCTGCTTGGATTCAAGAGTATTGGAACAGGATGATGCGCATACCAACAAACTGGCGACGTAAGCAATGGATTAACAGCACGAGAACTTTTTGCCGGAGTGCCATCGATCAAGAAGCAATTGTGGGAGGCGAATTTTGGACAGATGGCGGATATGTATATGGATAAAGCATGTTAGAATTTTCCGATGTTTGATCAGTCGAACGCAGCAGGACCCGGAAATTTGTTCAATCAATATTGGACTGAATTTATTGGAGGATTCATTGATGTCTCTAAGGACGGAACGCGTAGTAGTAACAGGAATGGGAGTTGCAAGCCCATTAGGATGCAACCTGAATGAGTTCTGGGATGGACTGGTAGCTGGACACTCCGGGGTAGGGCTTCTGGATGGCGATATATTTCCTGATCTGCCGTTCAAAATCGGTGCTGCCGTTTGGGGGTATGAGAAGAGTCGATATTTTGCTAGCAAGGAATCCAGGCGTATGAGTCGCTCCTCACAGCTGGGATTGGTGGCTGCGGAGCAGGCGATTTCCGAATCAAAGTTGGATAATGGCAGTGTTGATTGTACGGGGATTGGAGTTTTGGTTGGCAGCTGTATCGGTGGCTACAGCGCGTCAGAACCGTTCATTATACATTTTCATGCTTATAATCGCATAAGTCCATTTACGATTCCGATATCGATGAATCTTGGTCCCGGAGCTAATATATCCATCAAATATGGCTTTCAGGGTCCTCTATTTAATGTGGATGCAGCTTGTTCGACGGCTGCCCATTCCCTTGGATATGCTTTCAATATGATCCGTAATGGAAGCCTGCAAGCAGCTGTAAGTGGTGCAGCAGACAGTCCATTTTCGCCATCCGTGGTCGGAGGATGGCTGGCATTAGGTGCCGTCTCCAAGCGCGTCGATCCTCCGGCCGAAGCCTGCCGCCCATTCAGTGCCGATCGAGATGGGATGGTCCGGGGGGAAGGTGCAGGTATCCTTGTCCTGGAAGCGGAAAGTCACGCGCTCCGACGCGGCGTTCCTATTCTTGCCGAGATCAAAGGCTACGGTGCCAGTGCGGACAGCAGTCATTTGACTCAACCCGCGCAAATTGGACCGGTGATGGCAATGAGGCGTGCTTTGGCAGACGCCGAACTGACTGTGAACGACATCGACTACATCAATGCGCACGCCACCGGGACGCAGTGGAATGATAA
Organism: Anaerolineae bacterium; assembly: GCA_041487615.1. GTDB lineage: Bacteria > Chloroflexota > Anaerolineae > Anaerolineales > Villigracilaceae > Defluviilinea. The sequence goes on along the minus strand of JBGPNQ010000219.1, from coordinate 7,355 downwards.
GAACGAGACAAACGCCATAAAAGAAGTGTTTGGGCAACGCGCGTACGCTATTCCGGTCGTGGGAAACAAAGCTGCTCTTGGACATTCAATCGCCGGTAGCGGTGCTCTTGAGCTAATAGGATGCATTCTCTCCCTGCGCGACCAGGTTGTGCCGCCCACTATCAATTACAAAGTGCCCGACCCGGAATGTGACCTTGACTACGTGATCGATGGTTGTCGGAATTTGCCATTGTCAAATATCATGAGCAATTCATTCGCGTTTGGGGGAAGCAACGCCGTATTGATTGTAGGAAAATACGAATATCCAAATTGATCTCTTCCCATCCTTTTCAGACTATGTCGAATAAATATGTGACCACTGTGCTGGTCTTCCTTCTGATGACCAGTTTTTATGTTTTCACGCTTTCGCCCTCTCTCACATGGGGCGATGGAGTACGACTGCAAAGTGAAGCCATTTCGGGGGAATCGATCATCCTTTCTGAGATGCCTCCCGACGAATTTACGCCGGACGCGTTTCCCTTTTCCCGAGTAGGAGTGACCGCATGGGATCATCCTCTTTATGTTGTCATGGGCCATACACTGGTAAAGGCATTGCCGTTCATTGATTCCCTGTGGCTGGTCAACCTCATTTCAGCCGTCTTTGGTTCCGCCTCGATCACATTGGTTTTTCTGCTTTGTTGCCGATTCACAGATTCCCTTTTGGCTTCCGTCTATGCGGCGCTGTCTCTCGCAGTGTCACACACATTCTGGTGGCATTCTTCCACACCTGAGGTCTATTCGCTATTCGTATTTCTATTGCTCCTCAGCATTTATTTCTTCGACAAATTCGAACGAACAGGCAAATTCCCGGCGTTGACATTTAGCGCATTCTTTTTGGGAGTGGCGCTGACTGACCACGTGATGGCAAGTCTCGCCATACCGGCACTGGGTCTTTATCTTGTGCTCTCTCGAAACTTTCAGCTTCTTTCGATTCGCAATTGGAATAAGCTACTCCTCCCGCTGCTGGCGTTTCTGGTTGGCTTTTCGCTCTACATGATTCAATTCATCCGATTGTCTCGTGAATTACCGCTGCACGAAATGATCAGCTCCGCAGCTGGCTCAACTTTTCTAAACGGGCTTGGAGCATTTTCTCCGATCACTGTTGTAGAAAGCCTGCTTACCTATCTGCTCTTTCTATTCATACAATTTGGTCCAATCGGAATCGCCCTGGGCGCACTTGGCCTTCGTAGAGTATTTCTAGATGCAGATTTAACGGTACGGAAGGTTGTCGCACTATATGTTGTTTACACCATTTTTGGAATTTTTTATCGCGTCACGGATCAATTTGCTTTTTTCATGACGTCGCATGTTTTCTTCGCACTCTTGATGGGAATCGGCGCGCTTCATTTTTTTTCCATCTTGAAGAGCGGACAACGACTCATTCCGAGCCTCGTCTTGATTCTCACCATTGTAAGCACTCCGCCCTTCTACCACGCGCTTCCGCACCTGATGGAGAATAACGGACTCGGGGATGCCTTCCTTCACATCCCCCAAATTGGCACCGGACTCCGTGATGGGCTTGTCTACTATCTTGACCCGAACAAACGCGTCGATTTCAACGCCTATGATTTTGGAAATGAAACCATTACAAAACTTGCTCCTGACGCGGTAGTGATCGCCGAATGGTACACAGACACCGATGAATATTTTATTCTCCGCTACTTCCACAAGATCGTAGGGGTGCGCCCGGATGTGACGATCTATGGCTGGATGACAGAGGATCCTTTTTCTTTTAACTCACAGCTTGTGCTGGATGTCATCAACGATTCGTTTCCCGAACACCCCGTCTATCTGGCTTCTTTGAGTGACCGTTTCTATTCGTCTTCAAAATTGATCGAGATGTATTGCATTGTCCCCGAGGATAATATTTACCGCCTTTATCAAAAGGGGACCGGGAATTCCCAGTGTTTGGAAAAAGATTCCACTACCAAATGACCGGTAAATTGCGTTGTAACTACTTCGTATGCCAATCCCACATTCGAAATTCCAAATCTTGATCATCAGGCTGCGCCGCAACGTTCTCAACGGCGATTGCAGCCGCGTGGTGTGAATCAATGTCCAGAGAAAGCAAAGTCCAGCGAGCGGCCTCGTCCGTGTTGGGGCGGGTGGCCCGAAGAATGGCAGGTTCATTTGGGGATAGAGAAACATCAAAACTTTCAAGCGGCAGGGATAATCCCAACCCCTGTCCTTTGATATATGCCTCCTTACGCGTCCAACAGGTAAAAAAGGCGACCTCCCGCTGTTCGATTGGCAAGTCCTCTAACTCAGCCACTTCAGCCTTGGAGAAATATTGTCTGGCAATCATGAACGAAGAAATACCCGTGCGCATCCGTTCCACGTCAATGCCAACTTTGCGTCCTTGCGCTATGGCGATCAGCGCATAGTCGCCGGAATGGGCGAGGTTACAATCAATTCCTTCATTGGATATCAGGGTAGGTTTTCCGTATTCGCCTTTGGAAAAACTCAGTTGATGAGGCTCACAGTGGAGGTAACGCGTCAGTATGTCGCGCAAACATCCATGGGCGGCGATGAAGCGGTCGCGGTCCGCAGCAAGGTGAAAGCGTGCGGCTCGTTCTGTTTCATCCGCAGAAAGAGTCGCTTCGAGCAGCTTTCGCGAGTCAGCGGGAATATTGACCTGCACACGCCAGATATCCACGAGATGGGGCTTCAAATCCAAAACATCAGGTGGATGTGACCAATTGGAAAGCGAATATGTTTTCTTCACCGGGATTTGTTATACATCACTTCGGAGCCGCGTGTTTGAATTCAATCGCGAAAGGATGGGTCTCGTAACAGATTCCCATGCCTGTCGGACGAGGGCCTTCGTCAAAATTGCCGGGGCAAGCAGCGATGAATGAGGCTGTTTATTTTCAACACCTTCCGGGAACACCTTCTGTAGTTCTGCGAATACGGCTTCATCGCGCACACCCAGCACCATCTCACAGGATGTGGGCAACCAAAGCCATCGGAAGCCATGACTCTCTGCAGCACGCAAACAGGGCACAATGCCTGGCAGCCAAAAATCATGCCAAACAAGGATGGTTTGTGAATGAGTATACGGCAGAATACCATTGAAATCGTGTGTCACCTGAGGATGAGCATGATTGGCATCGATGAACACCAGATCATGCTGATCTGTCTCGACAACCGATGCCGTATCGTTCGGCGATTGTCCCTTCTTGTTCTTGAGGAGACTCAGCTCCAGCCGGTCCGCCAGCTGACGAGCCACGATGGCACAATCCTTGCCGCGGCCCTCCACCTCACTATCCAGCGTGACCACGGTCTTACCCCCGTGTTGGCGCATGACATCGGCAATGTAGCAGGATGAGAACCCAAAAGCATTTCCGACGATGAACGTGTGCTCCGGGTGAAAGCGCTCGATCAGTGTGCCGAATACCGCACATTCATCCTCCCCAATGCTGACCGGGAACAATGTACCGGACAACACGCGATGTGGACCACCGGCATTGATCAGGCCGCGCGGCCAGACCAGTGAAGTTTCAGTCACCTCGTTGAGTGCATTCACAACGCGCTGTAAACTGTCAGTCATGGATAATGCTCCTGGTTGCGGTTGATAAAAGTCCGGCTTTCACAAAATACTTTACATAGGTTTCCACCAATTCCGCATCGACAGTCGGAACGGCAATTGACGAGCCTTTCAGCCCTGCCAGCGTGTTGGATAGATCGAGACGCGGCAGGCTCAATCGTTCCGTTCCAACCTGGTTGATCAATGGCAGAAAAGCGTGGAAAGACTCCGCTGGGAATTGCTTTGCCAGATTGTAGTAATCTGATTTCCACTGCGCGAAGGGAATTTGTTTGATCGGCACGCCCATCGTATTCATCATCTCGAAGATCTCGGTGAAGTTTGACTGCTTCAATGTCGAAAGATGGAATGACTTTCCGAAAGACTCGGGCGTATTGGAAAGATACAGAATGGCATCGCTCACAAAATCCACAGGCACGATGCCGCCCATGATTTCCATGTTGGGCACAGAGCCCAACTTGAAAATCGCGCGAACCAGACTGTACGTCATATCGCTGGTGTTCAGGATTCCGCTGCGACGATCCCCGAGGATATTATCCGGGCGAAAGATCGTTATTGGCACGCCACGTCCCGCGGCGGCTCGCATGAAACCCTCTGCCACCCATTTGCTTTGACCATATCCACCGAAGGGAACTCCAACTTCTTCAAGGTTTGCGTCTTCAAAGCAAATACTTCTCTCGCGCAGGTCACCTTTCATGAATACGGAAATCGAAGAGACAAAATGAACGGGCTTGAGTTTTCCTCTGCTTGCGAGGCGCAATACTTCGTGCGTGCTTTCAACATTGACGGACTTCAGCGCGTGATAGGGATACACAAAGTTTACCATCGCGCCGTTATGATAGATCACATCCAGCTCGTCAGCCAGCAGATCATATTGCTTTTCAGAGAGTCCAAAGCGCGGGGTATCCAGATTGCCGAGCAGGATTCGAATACGCGGCACGCAGGATTCATCCCAGAGTTCATAGTATTCGAGATTCTTCTTTAATCTTTGCAGTCCCTCCTCATCGCTGCTGGCTCGGACCAGACAATAAATGGTGGCACGAGTTTTTTCCAACAGGCCGCTGAGAAGGTAAGCACCGAGGAAACCTGTTGCGCCTGTAAGCAATATCTGTTTTGGTTCAGTGACAGGCTGGTAACTGTTTCCGTGGTCGTTTATCGCATTATCAATAATGACTTCCCGTTTCAGTTCTTCTAATGTGATGGTATCGAAAACATGATCATCTGCAGGTAGTGCACGCGCATCATCGATCGATTTGGAAAGACCTGCGACTGTCGGAGTTTCAAACAACCGAACAAGAGCCAGACGCACCTGGAAATGCTCCTGTAACTGGAAGACCAGCCGCGTTGCGATCAGTGAGTTTCCACCAATGTCGAAGAAGTTATCGTGAATGCCGACGCGTTCCAGGTTGAGAACTTCGGCACAAATCTCAGCGATGGCTTGTTCCTGCGGCCTGCGCGGGGCCACGTATTCCGACCTGACAACGAGATTCTCTTTCGACAGTTCCGGCAAAGCCTTCCGATCCACTTTGCCATTGGGAGTTAAAGGAAGTGCGTCAAGAGTTACAAACGCCGACGGAATCATGTACTCAGGAAGACTCTGGCGAAGGAATGCGCGCAATTGACCGGAGTCCGGTTCCTGCCCCGCCTCAGCGGATACCAGGTAAGCGACCAATGTTGCATCTGACGATTTATCCGTTCGCGCAACGATGACAACCTGTCGCACACCTGGATGCCCCGCCAATGCAACTTCCACTTCCCCGGTCTCGATGCGGAAGCCGCGCACTTTTACCTGATGATCGCTGCGACCCAAGAATTCAATATTTCCATCCGGCAGATAACGAGCAACATCGCCAGTTTTGTAAATCAAAGAAGATGCTTTAAGAGGGTTGGCGATGAATTTCTCGGTTGTTAATTCCGGGCGATTCAAATATCCACGACTGAGTCCATCGCCACCAATATATAGATCACCGGTCACTCCAATAGGCACAGGTTGCAGATTTGCATCCAGGATATAGATTTGTGTGTTGGCGATGGGTTTGCCAATGGAAACCCCTGTTGACTCCTGGCGTTGAGACTTTTCCACATGATAGAGAGTGGACCAAATGGTCGTCTCCGTTGGACCATAAAGATTCCAAAGTTCGCATCCGCGTTCCAACAACTGATCGGCAAGATCGGCGGGCAACGCCTCACCACCGCAAAGGATTTTCAAATCGTTCTTTCCCTGCCAGCCCGCATCGATCAACATGCGCCAGGTCGCCGGAGTAGCTTGCATCACTGTTGCGCCGCAACGTTCCATTTCTTTCATCAACAAGGTTGGATCAGAAGCGGTTTCCCTGTCAGCGATAACGACCTTCGCGCCTGTTACTAGCGGAAGATACAGCTCTAGCCCTGCAATATCAAATGAGAGAGTTGTTACTGCAAGCAAAGTGTCATGCTCTGTCAAGCCAGGTTGCTTCTGCACGGATGTGAGGAAGTTGACCAGCGCCCGATGCTGAATCATTACGCCTTTCGGTTTACCCGTGGAACCGCTTGTATACAGCACATAAGCCAGACTGTCGGAAGCATGCTTATCGTCTTTCTTACGGGCAGTCCGTTTTTTCGCCTTGGAGGGTAACTGGGCCAATTCATCGAGCAGGAGAACCTTCCCCGTATATTCGGGGAATAACGAGGTAAGAGAAGTCTGCGTAATCAACACAGGTGCAGAAGAATCGGCGAGCATAAAGGCGAGACGTTCCAGCGGGAAGGTTGGATCAAGAGGCACATACGCGCCGCCAGCCTTGTGAACACCCAACAGAGCGGCAAGCATTTCAGGGGAGCGCTCCACGCAGAGACCAACCAGCGTTTCCGGTTTTACACCGATCTTTCGTAAGGCGGCCGCAATCACATTGGCGCGTTCGTCCAGCTGGCGATATGTCCACTGTCCATCGTGGAATACTACGGCAATGCTGTCAGCTGTGCGCGCGGCTTGTGCTTCAATTAATTGATGCAGAGGGAGATCGGGATATTCTGCGTCAGTGGCATTTAGTTCGTCGAAGAGAACGCACTCCGAGTCCGAGAGGAGCGGGATGGTTGAAAGAGGTTGGTCAGGCGAAGCTGTGATTCCATCCAACAGATTTCGGAAGTGTCCGGCAAATCGCGTGATGGTAGAGGGATCGAACAGGTCGGGGTTGTAAATGAATGCTGCAGATATGCCATCGCCTGTCTCCGCCATCATGAGCGTGAGATCGAATTGCGAAGGTTGGCGCAGCAGACTCATCGATTCGATGACCACTCCATCCATGTGGATGCGCGTGCCCGGGATGCCGAGGGCCATGGAATTCAGGTCGCGTACACTTTCGACATGGGCCTTTTCAAAGATGAATGTCGTTTCAAATAGCGGCGGCCGGCTCGCATCGCGGTGGAGGATGTGCAATCGCTCTGCCAGCAGCGCGGGAGGAAAATCCTGATGGTCGAGAGCATCCAGAACCGTTTGGCGCACCTGCTTCAACAAGCTTACGAAACTGGGGCTGTCGGAAAAGTCCGCGCGCATTCCAACGGGATTTATGAAATATCCCATCAGCCCGGCCAGGTCCGGATGATTCCTCCCGGCCATGGCTGAGCCCACGAGGATATCGGACTGACCGCTGTAGCGGTGCAGAAGCGTTTGGAAGGCAGCCAGCAGCGTCATGTAAAGAGTCGCATTGTTTGCCGAGGCGAGTTCCTTGAGTTTTTGTGTACGTGTGGAGTCAATGCGGAGGTGCTGCGTATCTCCGCGGTAGATTTGAACAGGCTT
>JBGPNQ010000218.1:0-8821 GCA_041487615.1 Anaerolineae bacterium | reverse complement strand
TTTTTCCCGGCAAGCAGGCCGCACGCCTCCAACGGCGCGTGGCCTTCGACGTGTCCGAGCATTTCGCTCCACTGTTCATTATTGAGCGTCAACTGAGAAATCATTTTAGCGGATGAAGATCGCCAGGCCCCAGCATAGCGCAGCCGCGATCGCAGGCTCGAGCGCAGCGCGGCGTGCAGGCTGATCCTCTCCCAGGTTAACGGCCAGGTTGGTGAGTCCATATAGCGGACCGACCAGCATCAATCCAAACTGGATGGGCGAGAGCGGCCAGTAATGCAGTCCGGCCGCAATCTGAATGCAGACAAAGGCAATGCCGAGCGACCACGCATATTCCCATCGCCCGCTGAATCGCAGGTGCAGGATTCGCAGGCTGGCGAGCGATGCGGCGATGAATAATCCAGGCAACAGTAAATAAAGGCGTGCACCGCTGTAACGCAACGCGACTGCAAGTATGAAAAAGAGGGTGTAGGATATGGAAATAAGTCCCGCCATGGAGGCGGCATAATATGGCGAGTCCGCATCCACGACGATATACTCAGCGAGAAAGACAAAGAAGATAAAAATGCCGCCAACAGCAAACCCGATCCACCACGCGGCCCCATCGGGAAGGATGGAGAGCGGCACGCCGATGACAAAGGTGGTGAGTGTGGGAAGGATCCACCACTGAAAGGTCCGACGGCCGTTCAACGCGGGATGTCCGCGTAGAAGCCAGTCCATTCCTGTGGCGGTCAACCCTGCGGTGAGGAACGTCATGGCATTGGAGAGGTTCAACGGGATCATGAAAAAAAAGCCCGGTAACTGTACTTCCAGGTTGAATTCGGGCGATCGGATGAGGCGGGTGAGGGCAAAAGCCAGCAGCACGGTGGAGGTCAACACGCCGACACGGTTGGAATCAGGCAGGTACTTTTGCTCATTCATAGTTGCATTGTACCTGTCGGCAGTGGCGAAAATCAAGGGCTAATAACCACAGCGTACGCAGGAAACTCCGAGATTTTTTCTGAGTTATCCTGGTGAATTGTGTGGTCTTTGCAACTAAGCTACATAACCACCTCTTTGAGTCACCAAGGGCAGTCGCATTAGAGAACCCTGGGCGGTCAAATGCCTATGTCTTCGTTCGAGAATCCGCCAATACCCTGCCGGCACGATGTCTCCGCGAATTTAGGCTAATTCGAAGATGAATTCGTGAAGATTGGCGAAGATTAGCGGATAATAAAATCAAATGCGATTACCCCATTTTGTTCACCGCCTTCGAAAGTACCAGGTCGGTCGGTATGGTAGAATCAATTGGTTATGAACGCACAGAAGCTTGAATCTCTTCCTCCCCCGCCTGGTGTTATCGGTTCTCTCAAGGCGGGTTTTGATGTTGTCTCCGGTCACGTTGTTCTCATCCTGATGCCGCTACTAGTGGACTTGTTCCTATGGCTCGGACCGCGTTTGAGCGTGGACAAGTTGCTTGGCCCGGCATACGCGCTCGTCTTCGAGCAGATGCGTCGAAGCTTGCCCTCTACTCAGGATGTAACTCGTCTGGCTGAGTTTCAAAAGATTTTCACTGACATACTTCAACGCTTCAACCTGGTCAGCCTCATGGCACGCTTACAGACGTTTCCCATCGGCATTTCGAGCCTGATTGCGAAGATCATGCCCGTGGACTCTCCGATGGGAGTGCAGCAGATTGTGCAGATCCCATCCGCTCTGACATTGCTGGCATATATGTTCCTGTTGGTAGTCATCGGCTGGGTGGTTGGCGGTTTGTATTTCCGCTCGGTATCGGGAACCGTTCTTGGCGGGCAGGATGCCGGGATTGGTCTCTTTGGAGCCATCGGACAGACGTTCATTCTGTCTCTGATCTGGTTGATGGCCCTGATCGCCATCTCCATTCCAATCCTGATCGTGTTGACCTTACTGACGCTCATAAGTCCTGCTCTCGCAAGTGGAGCGGCTTTCCTGATACTGATCCTCTCTTTTTGGTTGATCGTGCCGCTGTTCTTCACTCCGCATGGGATTTTCGTCCGCAAGCAAAATGCGTTTTACTCCATTTATAGCAGTCTGCGGATGGCGCGTTTCACGCTCCCGACAAGTGGCATGTTTGTGTTCAGTGTATTCATCCTGTCGACGGGATTGAATTATCTATGGGCAGTTCCTTCCAGTAATTCATGGATGTTGTTGATCGGGATCACCGGTCACGCGTTTATCACCACCGCCTTGTTGGCGGCGAGTTTTGTTTACTACCGTGATATGAACGCCTGGCTGCAACTTGTATTGGAAAATTTGCAGCAGAAGAACAGCGCCCCTGCGCGCCAGGCGTAACTACCGCTTGTCTCATAATTAAGCAGACTTTCTGCATTGTTTTGCCGGTCGGAATCACAAGCGGAACTTACAATCATTATGCGGCACTCTGTATTCTTTGCTCCATTTGAGAATGGAGAACTTTGGAGGTTTTGTGGTTAAAGAGAAGGAAGATACTTTTAATTATGATGTGAGCTCGATCCAGGCACTCGAAGGTATCGAGCATGTGCGTAAGCGCCCGGGCATGTACGTGGGCGGTACTGATATTAAAGCCTTGCATCATCTTGTGTATGAAGTGGTTGACAATGCAATTGATGAAGCGCTGGCCGGTTTTTGCACGACCATCAATATCATCATCCATGAGGACAGTAGTGTAACTGTTGAGGATAACGGCCGCGGTATCCCGGTGGGTCCACACCCAACGAAGAAGGACGCCAACGGAAAGCCGATGGAAACCGTGGATGTGGTCATGACCGTGATCGGCGCGGGTGGTAAATTCGGTGGCGGTGGCTACAAGGTCTCCGGTGGTTTGCATGGTGTGGGCGTGAGCGCCGTCAATGCCCTCTCCGAGTGGATGCTGACCGAAGTCAAGCGTGATGGCAAATTGTGGCAGCAAAACTATAAACGCGGTGTGCCTCAGGGAACCATCAAGCAAATCGGCAAGGTCAAGGACGAAACGGGTACCAAGCAAACGTTTAAATTTGACAAGCAGATTTTCACGGAGGATATCGATTATCGTTTCGACACACTGGTCCAGCGTTTCCGTGAGATGGCGTTTGTGACACGCGGTGTTCGCATCCGCTTTTTGGATGAACGCAATGACCGGGAGATGACCTTCCACTTCGAAGGTGGGCTCACTTCATTTGTGCGCTATTTGAACCGCAACCGCGAGAACCTGCATTCTGTTGTCCATGTGGATAAGGATATCGAAGCGATCGGCATTGAAGCCGCCATCCAATACACGGACGCATATACGGAGTCAGTCTATTCCTTTGCGAACACGATCAATACGATTGACGGTGGCACGCACCTGACCGGTCTGCGCTCTTCGCTGACGCGTTCGATCAACGATTATGCCCGTAAGAATGGTTTGCTCAAGGAGGCGGATCCGAATTTTTCCGGTGACGATACACGCGAAGGTTTGACGGCCATCGTTTCGGTCAAACATCCCGAGCCGCAATTTGAGTCGCAGACGAAAGTCAAGCTGATGAACCCCGAAGTGCAGACGTATGTAACCCAGGTGGTGGGTGATGCGTTCAGTACCTTCCTGGAGGAGAATCCTCAGGCGGCCAAGGCGATCATAGCCAAGTGTCTTACATCTGCGCGTGCGCGTGATGCAGCCAAAAAGGCGCGCGAGCTTGTCATTCGCAAGTCTGCGCTGGAGTCGCTCACTTTGCCCGGGAAACTGGCGGATTGCTCCGAACGTGACTCGACCAAGACCGAACTCTACATCGTGGAAGGTGACTCGGCTGGCGGTTCGGCCAAACAGGGACGCGACCGTCACTTCCAGGCGATTTTGCCTCTGCGTGGAAAGATCATGAACACCGAGCGCGCCCGTCTCGACAAAATCCTCTCGAGCAATGAAATCAAGGCATTGATCTCTGCGCTTGGGACCGGCATCGGTGACAACTTCGACCTTGAGGGACTCCGCTATGGACGTGTCATCATCATGACCGACGCGGACGTGGATGGCAGTCATATCCGCACCCTGTTGCTGACATTCTTCTTCCGGTATATGCCAACCTTGATCGAGGACGGCCATCTCTATATTGCACAGCCCCCGCTATTTCGCGTCGCTTATAAGAACCAGATCAAGTATGCATATAGCGACAAGGAAAAGGATAAGATCGTCAAGGAAGTTGGGGAGAAGGCCAGCCTCCAGCGCTATAAGGGACTCGGCGAAATGAACCCGGCCCAGCTTTGGGAGACGACGATGAACCCCGAGAATAGGACCCTGCTCCTCGTCACGGTGGAGGACGCGGCCGAGTCCGACCGCACGTTCGATATGTTGATGGGCGATGCGGTCGACCCGCGTCGCAAGTTCATCCAGACGCATGCCAAGGCAGTCCGAAACCTGGATATTTAGTTTGGGCTATCGATCGAACGTCCCGAAGGCTTAGAACCTTCGGGACATTTTTGTTCTTTGCGTCTTTGTTATGAAAGTACCATAGTTCTGTAGGGGGGATGTAGAGTAAAATTCCAGAACAGTTTGTCAGTCTAGTCTATTTTCTGTCAAATCATGTATCAAACCAATCGCACCAACACAACCATAGACAGGTTCACGCAAGCCGTTGTTCTGGTATATCAGGGCATTGCGGTCGTCGTATTCATTGCGTCCTTGTTCTTCGCCTATGGCTGGTTGAAAAATCCTTTTCTCGGTGGGTTCTTCGAACAAACTTTTGTATTGAACGGATCGGACACGCGTGCAGCCGGAAAACACTGGGCGCTCTACGAAGCGGGATTCAAACTCGGAGACCAGCTGGTCTCTGTTACTGGTCACCCAGTTTCCAATGCGACCGACCTGCGCACCACGCTTGACTCGCTGCATATCGGAGAAACCGTACCGGTTGTGATGCGGACTCTCAAAGGCGAAACCCGGACCGCAGACATCAAGCTCGAACCTTTCTCCATCACAGACCGAATTTCCTATTTCGTCATTCCCGCCTTTCTGAGTCTTATGTTCCTGGTCATAAGTCTGTGGATTTTCGGCTTGCGTCGCACCGAACCGGCCGGTCGCTCCTTTTCGATGATGAGCGCCTCGCTGGCAATGGGAATCGGTGCCCTCTTTGATCTATATACATCTCATTATTTTACGGTCATATGGACTCTGGCTGTAGCCTTATGCGGCGGTGCATTGATCAGTTTGAGTCTTAGTTTCCCACAGGAAGCACGCGTCGTGTATGGACGGCCCTATTTGCGCTGGGTCGGGTTTGGAATTGGGGCATTGCTGGCCATCAATTCATTTCGGACCTTGTATGATTTTTCAAATCCCATCGCCTACTTTGGTGCCTGGCGTATCATTTACATTTTCGTGGGTCTCTCCGGGTTGTTCTATTTTGGAGCACTTGGGTTCCGGGCGTTTTTCTCCCTTTCACCGGTTGTCAAAAGCCAGGCCCGTACGATTCTTGTTGGGGCTTTGCTGGCATTCGGCCCCATTGTATTCTGGTTGTTGTACTCCTCGATCAAGAGAATAATTGACCCCTTTGGTAACACTCCGCCATTTAATCCATATCTCTTCGTCCCTTTCATTATCTTCCCATTTGCAAATGGATACGTGATCCTGCGCTTCCGCCTGCTTCGCACCGATTACTGGTTGCGCCAGGGGATGGTGTATTCCCTGCTGACAGTATTGGTAATCGCAGCCTACGGACTGTTCGTAAGCGGAGTGGGATTAATTTCTTCGAATCTCGTGCGCGCCAACAATCCCTACCTGATTGGCGGCCTGGTGTTCCTGATTGCTATACTTCTCGACCCGGTACGGACCCGCTTACAGCTATGGGTGGACAGCATCTTCTTCCGCGGGCAGCGCGCCTCCGAGGAACGTCTTCGCAATTTCAGCCATGATCTTACGAATGCACTGGACTTGAGCACAATCGCCCGTGTCCTGCGCCAGCAGATTGCCAGCAGTCTTGTCCCTGAACGGCTTCATATTTACACCTATGATTCGTTGAATGATCAATATGCCGCGCTTGCCAACGGTGATGGTCGGGCGACCAGCGATATTCGCTTTGCATCGAACAGTCCGCTGGTGCAATATTTTCAGAAGGAAACTATCCCGCTTTATCTGGATACGATCAGTCTGCCGGCGCTTTTGAGAGGCGATGACTCCCGCTTATCTTTATTAGGCGCACGGCTCTTTGTTGCCCTGCCAGGCGAGGAACGTCCCGTTGGCTGGCTTGCCCTGGGAACGCCCCTTTCAGGCAAAGTCTATACTCCTCAGGATTTGGATTTCCTCGATAACCTCGCCGATCAATCCTCTGTGGCGATTTCGCGTGTGCAGACGGTCGTGGACCTGGAGCGCCGCGTGCAGGAGATGAACGCGTTGACGCGCGTGTCGCAGGGCGTGAACGTGACTCTGACCTTCGATGATGTGTTGGAACTGATCTTTGCCCAGGCTACACAGATCATTCCATCTTCACTGTTTCACATCACGCTGTACAACAAAGCTGCCAACTATTTCTATTTTGGCTTCCGTGTGGATGACAACGAACGCATGACCGCTCGCGAAAACCAGCCTCTCCCCAACAGCCTTGGGTTGGGGCAGGAAATCATCCGCAAGGGACGCCCGATCCTGACCCAGGATTACATCCGCGAGTGCCAGTCGCGCAACCTCACGCCCTCCACGATGGGTGTGTACGCATGGATGGGAGTCCCGCTTAACTCAGGTTCTGAGACAATCGGTTCGCTGAGTGTGGGAAGCCGTGATACCACTGTGACCTATACCCGTGCGCAACTGGATCTGCTGCAAGCCATCGCGGACCAGACCGTCGGCGCGATCGTGAAGGCCCGTCTTTTGCAGGAGACGCAGCAGCGCGCCCACCAGCTTTCCACATTGAATGAGATCACGCGGCAGCTTACATCCACGCTCGAACAGGAGCCTCTTCTTCGGAACATTCTGGAGAACGCGGTCAGCATCCTGAACTGTGAAGCCGGGACGTTGTTCCTCATGGATGAACAGACGGGCGATCTGATCTTCCGAGTCACCGCCGGACCTGTTGCGACCAATCTTCTTGGCCAACGCCTGCCCGCCGGTGCAGGGATCGTGGGTCGCGCTGTTCAGACGCGCGCACCCGTTATTGAGAATGATGGTCAGCGGTCCGCCTCGCGCTTCGAAGGTTCAGACAAGCAGACCGGTTTCACATCCCGTTCTCTTCTTGCGGTGCCCATGCAGATCAAAGACCGGATCCTTGGCGTAATTGAAGTGATCAACCGCCGCGATGGACTTCCCTTTGTGGCAGATGACCAGAACCTGCTGACCGCCTTTGCAGGCCAGGCCGCGGTTGCAATTGAAAACGCACGCTTGCTTGCACTGACCGACCAGGAACTTGCCAAGAGCGTGGAAGAACTTCAAGTGATGGGTCGTATTGTCCGTGAATTGAATGCCAGCCTGGAAGTGGATCGCGCCATGCGCATCACGCTGGAATGGGCCATGCGCCAGTCCGGTGCGGAAGCAGGATTGATCGGCATGTTGGATGAAGACAGCCTGCACATCATGGTGCAACAGGGGTACGAAGACATTCTGACGGAAAATACAACGTCTACCTTGCCAAGTGAATTGCCATCCATCCGCGCCGTGGTTCAAACGGGGCAGTCGAGCCAGATTTCACTTCTCAGTGCCGGTGCGAAGGGAATCTTGCCGACTGCGCATACACAGATCATTATCCCGATCCGTCGTGAAGCGCAGGTGATCGGCTTGATCCTGCTCGAAAGCACAAGTGACTCGCAGGGCAATCTTGCGTTCCTGAATCGCTTAAGTGACAATGCAGCCATTGCCATCTCCAACGCCCAGCTTTATGATGAAGTCCAGCGCGCGAACCTGGCGAAAAGTGAATTCGTTTCCTTCGTGGCACACGAATTGAAAAACCCAATGACCTCCATCAAGGGTTATACGGAATTGCTTGCTGCGGGCTCTGTTGGACAGATCAACGAGATGCAGGCTAATTTCCTCAGCACCATCCGCTCCAATGTGGAACGCATGTCGGCTCTTGTTTCGGACCTCAACGACAACGCCAAGATCGAAGCGGGACGCCTGCGCCTCGACTATAAGCCTGTGGATGTGCCCGATATTGTGGATGATGTTGTCCGTTCGACCAAGCGACAGCTGGAAGATAAAAAGCAGAACGTTGAACTGCAACTTGCAGCGACCCTGCCTCAAGTGTGGGCAGATCGCCTGCGTGTGGGACAGGTGCTGACAAACCTCGTCAGCAACGCACACAAATACACGCCGGAAGGTGGGAAGGTCCTCCTTGGCGCGGAATCCACAAACAACCAATGGGATCCCGGGGGTGCGAAGCGCGTCGTCCACCTGTGGGTGAAGGATAATGGCATTGGTATCAGTATCGAGGACCAGGCCAAGATATTCCAGAAATTCTTCCGCTCCGATGATTCAAAAGCGCGCGAAGCTCCCGGCACAGGACTTGGTTTGAACATCACCAAGAGTCTCGTCGAGATGCAGGGCGGGCGCATCTGGTTTGAAAGCGAATACAGGAAAGGCACTACTTTCCACTTCACCGTTCCGGTTTCGGAAGGATAGTGAAATGACTCTGACCGTTTCAATCGGGCACGCACAGGAACTGAACGGCCGTGAGGCGGGCCTGCAGGCAGCGCATCAGGCCTTGAACCGGCTGGGTTCCGGCACGCCGGCCTTCGGTCTGGTCATTGCTTCGCATCAATATCAGGCGCGCGAGGTTGTCAGTGGGGTATCCAGCCTGCTTGGCGATACTCCCATGATCGGCTTCAGCAGTCCTGTGGGCATTACCTCAAACGGACTCCATCCCAATTCTGTCATCACGGTTTTGCTCGGCGGTGACATCCT
>JBGPNQ010000217.1:0-8909 GCA_041487615.1 Anaerolineae bacterium | reverse complement strand
TTTCAGTCAGGGAAGCATTGTCTCATTGTGCTTTGCCCTAACGAGGCCAGGACGCGTCGCGGGAGTCATTGCTCAATCAGGCTATATCCCGAACGAGTCAGGTTTGCAAATTAATGAGGTGGGCATTAAAAACAAACCCTTTATCCTTACGCACGGGAATCAAGATCCCATTCTTCCTGTGGATTGGGCTCGCCGCAGCCGCGATCTCTTGCAGGCGTTGGAAGCGGATTTGGAATATCATGAGTTCGAGATGGGGCATGAAGTTACAGCAGGGTCATTGGACGCCATCTCCACATGGCTGGAAAAACAACTGAAGAAATGACTTCCATTATTCAACTTCTTGAGCCGGCTATCGAAGCCCGCAGGTCTCTTTTTGACGCAGCACATCAGTCCGCGTTTCGGCTGTTCAACGGATTCAGCGAGGGCAATCCTGATCTTGTAATCGACCTGTATGCATCTACCGTGGTGCTCCACAATTATGCACCACCAAGCTCGACTCGCTCGACAATGGTCACCGACCAAGTCGAGAATGGTGACCGCAGGCCGCAAAGTGGCAATGGAGTGCAAGAGACCTTCGGTGAAATCTCGGTAGGGCGCTTCGCAGAGATCCACGCCAGGCAAAGCCAGATTGAAGAAGCAAAGGATTTTCTGCTCAGTCAATTCTCGTGGTTACGCGCTGGAATATTGAAGGTGCGCAACGGCAATACCCAGGAAGCGAAACGCGGACAATTGCTATTTGGCGAACAGTCTGACCGGAAGATTGAAGAACATGGGGTCTGGTATAGCATTGACCTGAGGATGAACCGCGATGCAAGTTTTTATCTTGATACACGGAATCTCCGGAAATGGCTGATCGAAAACATGCCAGGTAAAACAGTCTTGAACACATTTGCATACACAGGTAGTCTGGGAGTCGCGGCAACTGCAGGCGAGGCAAGTCGTGTCGTACAACTGGATTTGAACCGGCGATTCCTGAACCTCGCAAAAGAGTCGTATACGCTAAATGGCTTCTCTATTAGTAAGAGTGATTTCATCGCTGCGGATTTCTTTCCCGCCGTTAGCAAATTCAAACGCGCAGGTGAAAGCTTTGATTGCGTGCTGATCGATCCCCCATTCTTTTCAACGACGTCCAAAGGCAAAGTGGACCAGGAGAACGAGAGCGCGCGACTCATCAATAAGGTGCGTCCGCTCGTCAATGACGGCGGATATCTGGTCGCCATCAACAACGCCTTGTACATCAGTGGAATAGACTATATGCAGACACTCGAGGCGCTGTGCAGGGATGGTTACTTGAAGATCAAAGAGTTGATTCCGGTGCCTGAAGATTTGGTTGGCTACAACAAAGTGAACGCGCAAATCACAGACCCAGGTCCGTTCAATCATTCGACGAAAATTGCCGTCCTTGGAGTGAAGCGTAAATCATAAACACCGACCGTCCGATAGTTGTAACATTCGCATGATTAATCATCAGCAGGCATAACTTGAAACCCAAACTTTCCTACGCTATTTGGTTCTCGCAGAGGACAGGCAGCAGCTTGTTATGCAAGGCCCTGGAATCCACCGGCATTGCAGGCAGACCCGGCGAATGGCTCCATAAGCAAAACTTGTTCAAAGACTATAACAAGTCATCCCACCCACAACTTCAAGAATATTTATGGGAAATAGCTAGCACGCCCAACGGCGTGTTGGGTATAAAGCACACGTTCTACGAGCCGAATTTCAGCAAATTAATAGAGACTTTCAAAGGCTTTCCAAATTGCCCGCCGGAGGAAAATAATCGAACAGCAATCTGGGAGAATGCATTTCCGAATCAGCGTCATATCTTCATGACGAGACGCAACAAAGTGAGATTGGCGGTTTCCTGGTGGAAGGCGATCCAATCACAGGAGTGGCATAGAATAACCGCTGAACCGCCAAAGTCCGTGGATTTGTCAAACGCATATTCGTTCGATGCGATCAAACACTTATACCTGGAATGTTCCATGCGCGAGGCGGGCATTCAGGAATTTTTTAGTGAGGGACATATCACTCCCCTCACGGTGATCTATGAGGATTTCATTCAGCAATATGAAGAGACCATCCGGAAAATTCTGGAATATCTGGGACTTGATGGCACGCCGACAAAATTATCCCCACCCTATTTCGTACAGACCGCAGATGACATTTCCGAAGAATGGACTCAACGATTTCGGCAGGAATTACAGGTCGACTGGGGGAATCGAGGCTGGTAACTCGTCACGTTCTCAGATGGATTATAATTAGAACATCTGTACGGTATTCAAGGAGAAAACATGTCTCATCCACTCGTTGATCAATTCCGTTTCACACGCAGCGAATGGCTGCGCGGTCTCGAAGGCATTACCGAGGAAGAAGGGTCACGTCATTTCGGAGCGATGAACTGCATCAGTTGGACGGTCGGTCACCTTTCCTGGCATGAACAACGTACCTTTTTGCAGCGACCTCAGAATAAGATTCTTTTCCCACAATTGAATGAGTTGTTCGCCTATGGCGCGCCGATGAATACACCGTCTCTGGAGGAAATGTCCGGGATCTGGCGAACAGTCGCCGAAGCAGTTGATCCATATCTCGATACATTGACAACAGATGTATTGCAGACCGATTTATTGCTGAACGGTGAACCCGTTGGACAATCGCGCGGCTCCGCGCTGAGGCGCATCACCTACCATTACTGGTATCACATCGGTGAAATACAGGCCATCCGCCAGATGCTGGGACACACGAACCTGCCAGAGTACGTTGGCAATATTGAAACGGAGGCACCTTATCGTCCTGAATGAATCAGGTTTTCTTCAAATGAAAACATTATATTTATCGGAGCGAAAAAAATGGAGAGCGTGGCTGCGCCAGCATCACAAGACGGAGAAAGAAATCTGGCTCGTCTACTACAAAAAAGGATCGGGCAAACCGCGGATTCAGTACAACGATGCGGTGGAAGAAGCGCTTTGTTTCGGCTGGATCGACAGCACCGTCCGCTCCATTGACGACAAACGATTTGCCCAGCGATTCTCCCCGCGCAAACCGAACAGCAAATATTCCCCCGCCAACAAGGAGCGCTTGAGGTTTTTGCTCAAAAAGAAAAAGGTGATCAAAGAAGTGCGCGATATCCTGGTCGATATTTCCGAAGAACAACTTATCATTCCGCGAGATATTTTGGAGGAAATCAAGTCAAACGAAGAAGCCTGGAAACATTTCCAGAAATTTTCCGAATCATACAAGCGCATTCGAATTGGCTTTATCGATGGTGCACGGAATCGTCCCGCAGAGTTCCGAAAGCGGCTGGCCTACTTTATCAGGATGACGGAACAAAATAAGCAGTTCGGATTTGGGGGAATAGAAAAACATTATTGATCTGTCATTGTCAGAAGTGTTCCTGGGCACGAACCAATCTCACCTTTGATCAGCCCACTCGCTAGATTGAGAATGCGAGCTGTCGAAATGCATCGATAGCTCGTAAGGACGGTACGTGACCTAAAATAACATTGGCTGTTCTGGCATATCCGGTTTGATTTCATCCCACGGCAAGGATGGAAGTGAAACGCGTTGAGACACACGATAATACAACTCTCTGGCAATCTGAGGCGCGGAAACAGTTTCTGGCGAATGGCAGAAAACGTACCCATCTGCACCCTCGTCCAATTGTGATGCCAGATAATTCTCCCACTCGCCGAGAAATGGATCGTTCAACTTAAGATCCGGGTGACCGATATAGCGGATGAAAACAAAAGCCGTGGTGCGCGTCGGAATGACCGGAACATCGGGTTTCCGTTCGCGGGCGCCGACCAAACTCCCATAGGCTGTCCCGTCTAAAATCTCATCTCCTGCCAGCTCCCGTATCGGACGCGTATCGATCGTGACGCGGGCCATGTCATTTTCTGCCAGAAGTCCGTTGAGTTCTTCATTATGGGGAGAGTCAAACCAGTCAAGGTGTCGCACCTCCACCGCCAGGCGGACGTCCCGCGGCCAAATGGAGAAGAACTTCTGTAGTTCAACGATATGCTGCGGGGAAAAACGAGGCGGGAGTTGCAGGAACATCGGACCAAGCCGTGAGCCGAGTGCACGCATCGCTTCGATGAATTGTTCCGCCCGTGGGATGTTATCCAGCAAGCTGCCTTCGTGGCTGATCGCCTTTGGGATTTTGGGACAGAAGCGAAACGTCTCAGGTGTCTCGGCAACCCAATTCTCCAGCGTCTTATGCGCGGGGACGGCATAAAACGTTGTATTGCCTTCGATGGTTGTCACCCGCCGCGCATATTCACGCAGGAAATCCTTCGGCTTGGTATCCTCAGGGTAGAAGTTTCCCGCCCATCCTTTGAATGACCAGACCGGACAGCCGATGTAGAGATTCATAAGTCAAGTATACCTCCCGGAATTCGCAGGTTGTCAAAAGTCAAAATGTCTCAACAGTAGGCAAAGTGTCTACCGTATTCCAAAAAATCAAGAACGAAAAAATGTTGATTTTTGATAACAAAGAGCGTATATTTGGTAAAATAGGACATACTTTATCCGATTAATTGTTTCATCGATCACAGGGGTGCAAACCATGAAGAGACCAGAAGGCTACAAGTAAGTGTGTAGCCGTGCGTGCATGGAGAGAACAGACCCATCCTCTCTTGTGAGATTTTCAACGGGGAAAGACCAGAATTATGCGCGAATAGATCACCATCTTAATGCCACGGCAATTGGACTGTTTATGAATTCATTCAAACAACCACCTAAAATTTTTAACCTCAGGCTGAGCGCAGAAGAAAGCAAAGGCTTGAAGGAGTATTGGGAAATTTACGAGGCACATCGCGAAGAGATTGCTGCCAAGTTGACGCGCCTGGCAGGCAACCTCCCGGAATTTCAATTGCTCATCGAAAATACTTCGCTGCGGCCTTCCGCTGAACAACAGCAGGCAATCATCCAAATACAGCGTCTCGCGATTTATGAAGGGGACTGGGAACCATATCTGCAGATCATCTGGGAGCAGGGAAAGCAGTATGCTCAGGCGGGACTCAGTTTCCAGGCCTGGTTTGAACTCATCAGCGTTTTTCGAAAGCTGGTACGACCCTATCTATTAGATGCGTTTCATTCAGCACCAGACCGTCTGCTTGCTGCCATGGAGGGCGCAGACCGGATGATCGAGGTCGCCATGAGCGTGATTGCTGAAAGCTATCTGGATACGAAACAACAGTTGATACAGAGCCAGGAACAAGCGATTCAAGACTCGGCTGAGCGTGAACGCACAGAAGAGAAATTCCGTAGTTTGATGGAATCTGCGCCAGATGCAATTGTCGTTGTGAATAATAGAGGCGAGGTTGTGCTCATGAACTCACAGTTGGAAAAGATGTTTGGCTACCAGCGAGATGAGGTAATGGGCCAATTTGTGGAGAAGCTTGTGCCGGGCCGCTTCCATGCAAAACATCCCCTGCATCGGGCTGGCTATTTTCATGAGCCGCGCGTCCGCCCGATGGGAACCGGGCTCGAACTATATGGTCTGCGCAAGGATGGAAGCGAATTCCCCGTAGAGATCAGCTTGAGTCCACTGCAAACGGAGGAAGGGGCCCTGGTCACTGCCGCGATTCGTGATGTCACCGAGCGCAAGCTTGCAGATGAAAAGATCACGAAGCTGAACGCCGACCTGGAAGAACACGCAATCCAATTGGAAGCCACAAATAAGGAACTGGAAGCATTCAGTTATTCGGTCTCACATGATCTGCGCGCACCTCTCCGCACCATCGACGGATTTAGCCTTGCCGTGCTGGAGGATTATGGCGATCAATTACCCGATGAGGGGCGCAGCGACCTGATGCGAATCCGCACGGCTGCCCAACGGATGGCACAGCTCATTGACGATCTGCTCGATCTCTCACGCATCACCCGCGCCCCATTGAACCCGGTCCCCACTAATTTGAGCAGCATTGCACAGAATATTGTCCGCGAGCTGCAGCAGGCGGAACCGACCCGGATCGTGGAGATTTCCATTACCCCCAATTTGGTGGCCGAAAGTGATACGCGCTTGATAAAGGTGGCGCTTGAAAACCTGATCAATAATGCGTGGAAATTTACTTCGAAACAGGAATTTGCCCGTATCGAATTCGGCTCACAGGAAAAACCGGCCGATGGACGCGTATATTATGTTCGCGACAATGGTGCTGGGTTCGATATGGCCTATGTCAATAAATTATTTGGCGCTTTCCAGCGCTTGCATACCAGCTCAGAATTTCCGGGCATTGGAATCGGACTGGCAATCGTTCAACGCATCGTCAACAGGCACGGTGGACGTACGTGGGCGGAAGGCGCACCGGATGAAGGAGCCACCTTCTACTTTACAGTATAGAGGAGTGCAGATCATATGAATGATAAATTGATCCTGCTCGTGGAAGATAACGCAGACGACGAAGTGCTGACCATGCGGGCGTTGAATAAGAGCAAGGTCGCAAACAAGATTGCGGTCGTACGCGATGGCGCGGAAGCCCTTGATTATTTGTTTTCCACGGGTGCTTACGCCGGACGCGATCCGCTGGAACTTCCCCAGGTCATTCTGCTCGATCTAAAACTTCCCAAAGTGGACGGATTGGATGTGCTGCGTCGCATCCGTTCGGAACCACGCACACGGATGTTACCGGTGGTCATCCTTACTTCTTCAAAAGAAGAGCAGGACCTGGTGAACGCCTATTCCAGCGGTGCCAACTCGTATGTGCGCAAGCCTGTGGACTTCAATCAATTTGTGGTAGCCATCGGTCATTTGGGTCTATATTGGCTCGTACTCAACGAGGCTCCGCCGCAATAGACTCTATGGAAACCAGGACACAGTTACGAATCCTAATTATCGAAGATTCGGGATCTGACGCGGAGTTGTTGTTGCGCGAGCTTCGTCGGCTGGGTTACGAAGTGATCTCTTCACGCGTAGAAACCGGGAACGGGTTCCGTTCTGCGCTGGCAACGGATAGGTGGGATCTTATTCTTTGCGATTATTCGCTGCCTCATTTTGGCACCACGGAAGCGTTAGGAATCCTGAAATCCACTGACCTCGATTTGCCGTTTATCATCACCAGTGGCACCATTGATGAGGAAACTGCTGTCACATCCCTGAAATCGGGAGCGCATGATTTCATCATGAAAGGGAAATATGCCCGGCTGGGACCCGCGATCGAAAGGGAATTACGAGAAGCCCAGGTCCGTCGCGAACGCAGGCAGGCAGAGGCCTCCCTTCGGGAAAAGGAGAAACTCTTATCGGACGCTCAGCGGATTGGACATATCGGTAGTTGGAGTCTCGATATTCCCTCGGATACACTGCAGTTCTCAGATGAAATGTATCGGCTGCTTGACGTTCCGGCACAGGAATTCCAGCATTCCGGCAAGGCAATGATCAATCTCGTTTATTCCACGGATCGTCCCGCCGTTGAAAAATGGATCAACGAAATTCGAAATGGCAGGGCAACAAGGGAACTGGATTTTCGCATTATTCATGCATACGGCGAACTTCACTACATCCAGTGCCGGGGCGCATTGATCTATGACGCCGGGCCATCTCCGGCCCGGTTTGTGGGAACGGCCCAGGATATTTCCGAACGCAAACTCGCAGAAATACAGATCCGCCAACAGCTTGCGCGGCTCACTGCCCTCAGAAATATCGATCAGGCCATTGCGTCCAGTTTCAATCTGCAATTTACGTTGGGCGTGGTCCTCACTCAAACCGTCGAACAACTACAAGTGGACGCGGCAGATATTTTGCTGCTGCGACCAGAGGAACGTACCCTGAACTATATTGCCGCGCAGGGGTTTCACAATCACGGATCTCAAAACGCAAGGATCCCGATCGCCGATAGTTACGCCGGACGGGCTGTCAAAGAACGACGTCTTATCCGGGTCGATAATTTAGGCGAACAGCCTGATAGCCATTTTGTAGCCACGATCCTTGTTGGTGAGGAATTTGTCTCCTATTATGGTATTCCCCTGATCTCGCGCGGCAACGTCAAAGGTGTATTGGAAGTATTCCAGCGAGTGCCGTTGCAACCCTATCCTGAGTGGATCGATTTTCTTGAAACCATTGCAGGACAGGCTGCAATCGCCATTGACAACGCTACGCTCTTTGAGAACCTCCAACAATCCAATCTGGAACTTGCACAGGCATACGATGCCACTATTGAAGGCTGGTCACATGCGCTTGATTTGCGCGATAAGGAAACGGAAGGTCATACCCAGCGCGTCACGAAAATGTCGCAATTACTCGCGCAGATAATGGGTATAAAAGAACCGCGGCTAAGCCAAATGCGACGCGGCGCACTCCTCCATGACATCGGAAAAATGGGTGTTCCCGACAGTATCCTCCTCAAACCGGGCGAGTTCACCGAAGAGGAATGGAAGATCATGCGCCGGCATCCGCAGCTTGCACATGAATGGCTCGCGCCGAATGCATACTTAAAGGAGGCGCTCGAAATCCCCTACTGTCATCACGAAAAATGGGATGCCTCCGGTTATCCGCGCGGTTTGAAAGGGGAGGATATTCCTTTGACGGCGCGCATCTTCTCAGTTGTAGACGTTTGGGACGCGCTCACAAGCGACCGGCCGTATCGAGCTGCCTGGCCTCGAGACAAGGTCATGGAATACATCAAGGAAAACAGCGGACGACATTTCGACCCGAAGATTGTCGCTGCCTTCCTCGAAAACCTGAACGAAATCACGTGAAATAGTGATGGAAGGGTCAATGCAGTGAAATTACGATGTTCCCAAGGTTAAGAAAGCGGCAATCGTTCTTCAAGGAGAGCTTCAGGTGGTTTGACAAGGAGGAATACGAGCGACTTCACGGGCGTCGTCGGATGTCCTGGCGGTTATCCCGAGCGAATCTCAATCTGGGCGCGAAGCCCATGCATCAATTTCCACTCGAAACTGGGGACTCGCCAAAG
>JBGPNQ010000216.1:0-8925 GCA_041487615.1 Anaerolineae bacterium | reverse complement strand
GCCGAAAGTAATGATCACCGCCGACGGATATTTTTACAAAGGTAAAGCCTTCGATACATTGGAACATGCTGCGGAAGTGGCACGCGGAATCCAATGTTTGAAAAAAGTAATTGTCGTTTCATACACGCGTCAAGAACCGGACATTTCTCACATCCCCAACGCAACTCATTACGCTGATTTTCTTTCCAAGGATGATAATCTTCAGATCAAGTTTGAGCAACTGCCATTTGATCATCCACTTTATGTCATGTTCTCGTCAGGGACAACTGGCAGGCCCAAGTGCATGGTCCAGGGCGCGGGCGGAGTGCTGATCAATCACCTCAAGGAGTTGCTCCTGCATACCGATCTCAAACGCAGTGACCGAATCTTCTATATCACCTCCTGTAGTTGGATGATGTGGAACTGGCTCTTGAGTTCACTTGCGGTCGGTGCCACAATCCTGCTTTACGATGGCAATCCCAATTATCCCGACCCGGGCGCGATGTGGAAATTGATACATGATGAACAAATCACGGTATTCGGATGCAGCGCCAGCTATCTCCACTTTTTGAAAAAGGAGAATATTTCGCCGCGCAGCAATTATGATCTTTCTTCACTGAGGGAAATCTCTCAGACGGGTTCACCGTTATCTGCCGAGGGTTTTGAATATGTCTACAGTCAGATCAAATCTGATTTGCATTTCAACTCGATCTCAGGCGGCACAGACATCAACGGATGTTTTGCGGCGGGCAGCCCGATCCTTCCAGTCTATGCAGGGGAATTGCAGAGCGCGGCGCTTGGGATGAAGATCAAATCCTATGATGAACAGGGCAAGCCGATTTTTGATGAGCAGGGCGAGCTGGTTTGCGAAGCCCCCGCGCCTTCCATGCCATTGTATTTCTGGAATGACCCAGACGGCTCAAAATATCACAGTGCCTACTTTGATGTGTATCCCAATGTCTGGCGGCACGGCGACTATATTTTGATCCATAGCGATACAGGTGGAGTGACGTTCTATGGTCGTTCGGATGCGGTGCTAAAACCCTCCGGCGTGCGGATTGGTACAGCGGAAATCTATGCTCAGATGGAGAAACTTCCAGAGATTACTGATAGCCTTGCCGTTGGGCAAAACTATCAGGAAGATCAGCGCGTGCTCCTGTTCGTTAAACTCGCACCAAACTTTGTATTGACTGATGAATTGAAGGACAAAATTCGCAAGACTTTACGTGACAACGCGTCGCCTCGTCATGTGCCTGCACTGATCCTCGAAACACCCGATATTCCTTATACGTTGAATATGAAGAAGGTCGAAAGCGCAGTTACGAATATCATCAATGGACGACCGGTAAGCAACAAGGATGCATTGATCAATCCTGATTCGTTGGAGTTTTATGAAAATGTAGTGACGACTTTGCGAGGCACGCTGTAAGCGTTAATCGCCTCGAATAAAGTGCCGACTAAAGTCACAAGTATCAGAAAGGTCCATACCATGCCCTGCAACTGTTGTCAGATGGAAAACGATACCTTCGGAGAAGACCAGGCAAAAGCGGATATTCGAGGCTATCGCAAACGTGGTCCTGCCCATCAAACGAAATTAATTTTGGAAGCGATCCGTTCACTGCGTTTACAAAATGCCCACCTGCTCGATATCGGCGGTGGGGTCGGCGTGATTCATCATGAACTGCTGGAAGATGTCGCAACGAGAGCAACACATGTGGACGCCTCGTCCGCTTATTTGAAAATTGCAGAGGATGAAGCAAATCGCCGGGGACATGACGAACGTGTCAATTTCATTCACGCCGATTTTACAGATGTTGCTAGCGATATTTCCAATGCTGATATTGTGACCCTCGACCGCGTGGTCTGTTGTTATCCTGATTTCCGCACGCTGCTAAAAGGCGCGGCGGAGCATAGCAATAATGCGATCGCTCTTACCTATCCGCGCCAGGTCTGGTATCTGAGAATCGGATTTAAGATCGTCAACTTTTTTCAAGGATTAGGGAAGGACCCATTTCGAATTTTTCTTCATCCGGTGAATGAGATGGATTCACTGCTTGGCCGTGAGGGATTTAAGCGACTTTCGGTGCGACGATTATTTGTTTGGGAGATGGCTTTATATCAAAAGGAAGGAGCAGCGGCATGAGCTTCTTATTTGGAAAAAAACAGAGTGTCCAGGGCCTGGCGGAAGTGCTCGAAGATGGTCGCGAGATCATGAACACTGAAATGAAAAAGCCGAAATATAACAACTATTCAGGCCGTGAAGTTTTTATCGATGTCGCTGTCCGTGTTCAGCACGAGAATGAATCCCCTTTTGAAGCAAGAATGAAGGTAAGCCTTTTGAAGGCTTATTTGCTGAAACCTGGTGTACGCGTGCGCGTCCAATATGACCCGGCAAAAAAAGAGCAGGTCATCATGGATGATGAACCTGCCGAGATTCTCGAACGTAATCCTCAATTGAAAAAATAATCTACTCAACTTCGGGAAATTCCCTGTGCCAATCCGTCGCTTGTTCGAACGCATAACCTGCGTTTAGTACCTTCGCGTCTGCCCAGGCGCGTGAGACGAGTTGCAGCCCAATGGGCAATCCGTCCTTTGTAAATCCACATGGGATGGAGAGTGCGGGCAACCCTGCAAGATTGAATGGCGCGGTGAAGCGCGTGAGCCGCCCTGCCTGCTCGACAGCGTCAAGACCTTCGACCGCAGGTGCAGCGATTGGCGTAGTGGGTGTCAACAGCAGATCATGGGATTCAAAGAATTGCTCGAATCTCTTGCGGACCTCAGTCTGCGTGCGTCTGGCGAGGATGTATTCTGTCGAGGTGGTTTTTGCGCCGTCCTCCAGCCGACGACGAATATCTTCCCCAAACATTTCAGGATGTTCCTTCAAGCGATCCCGATGAACTGCTGCGCCATCGGATTGGGTCATGGTCTTGTTGGCCAGGGCAGCGTCGCGCATCCAATCCACATTTACTTCCTGCACGCGGCATCCCATTGATTCAAATACTTTGACGGCCTCACATACCGCGCTTATGATTTCCGGATCGGCCCCTTCAATATATTCACCAATGCCGAGCGCAATCCTTCTGCCTTCCATATCATCTATTAGATGACCCAGATAATCGCCTGTGAGCATCTTGATGGACGTGGGATCGATGGGGTCATAAATGGAAATGACCTGCAGCATCAGCGCGGCATCCTTGACGCATCTGGTCAGCGGACCGACATGATCTAGATTCCATGAGAGGGGAAAAACACCGCGCAGACTGACACGTCCATGCGTGGGTTTGAATCCTGCAACTCCGCACAACGATGCAGGAATGCGGATCGAGCCGCCTGTGTCGGTGCCAAGTGCACCCAACGCCATGCCGGTTGCGACGGCGATGGCTGATCCACTGGATGAACCACCCGGAATTCGAGTCGTATCCCAGGGGTTTCGCGCTGTCCCGTAATGCGGATTATTGCCGGTCACACCGAGGGCAATCTCGTGCGTGTTGGTTTTCCCCACAACAATTGCGCCTGCCTGTTTGATTTTTTCAACAACGAAGGCATCGGTTTCAGGAATGTTATCGGCGAAAAATTTCGAACCGGCCGTGGTACGAATCCCGGCTGTATCGAAGAGATCTTTCAATGCAATCGGGATGCCGCGCAATGCGCTGGTAAGAGGATGAACGTTTGCTGGCAATTGCGCTTCGAATGCGGACTGCACATCCAGCACAGTGATAAAGGCGTTCAGCTTCGGGTTGAGCTGTTCGATTTGACGGAAGCAGGCTTCGGTTAGTTCCCGAGCCGTTGTTTTTCGTCCATGAAGTGCTTCAAGGGCAGATGTGAGGGTCAGTGGCGTGTCCATTGCGTCCATTATAATTGTCTGAGGAAAATTCATGCAATCAACCTTCACTCCTGCTCGAAAAAATTCATACTGGATTTTTCTCTCCCTGCTATCGTTGATCGTGATGGTGATCGGCGGGATCGCCACAGCCAGATATGGTGCCGGTGTGGCGTCAGATTCAACGAAATATCTTTCGGTTGCACAAAATGTGCTGGCCGGGAATGGGCTGTTCGATCATCGTGGCAAACCGCTTCTTTCGTGGCCGCCGCTCTATCCCATCCTCATCGCCGGGTTGAGCTGGTTGACAGGACTGGATGTTTTTGTCGCGGCATGGTATTTCAATATTTTTCTGTTAGGACTGAACCTTTTCCTGAGCGGCGTGATCCTCTATCGAGTATTTTCTGAAAAGATTCTGTACGCGTATCTGGCCGTTACTTTTATTTTCCTGTCCAATCCAGCACTTCGAATTCATTCGGTGATCAGTTCCGATCCCTTGTATTTGACGATGGCGTTTGGATTTCTACTTGTAGCCGATCAATATATTGGGCGGAAATCATATCGTGCTTTTGTGATCATTTTGATCCTAAGTGCACTTGCGCCGCTTCAACGTTATGTGGGTCTGGTGATTGGCACGGCTGCAGAAGTTGTGATCCTGATCGAGAATCGCAAATCGATGCGCACCTGGCTGCGGGATAGTTTCATCGTGGGATTTGCTACTGTTCTGCCAGTCGCATGGTGGCTCGTAATACACAATATCATGACCTATGGTTCGTTGTGGGGACTGCAAAGCCAGATCGTGGATGTGGGCATGAATGTGGACCTCGGACTGACCAAGATTCTGCACTGGTTCCTCCCATATCTTTCGTTTCTCATACCCATTCTCACGCGACCCTGGATCGTGGTTGCCGTACTGGGTTTCATTCTTTATCTGCTTAACAGAAAAAGCACAGAACATGCTCGCTCATGGATTCGAGACTTGACTGTGCGGTCCACGTATCCCGTCATGGTCCATGCAATTGTCTATTTCAGCGCGGTGGCATTAACCGCCATCACCGCCGATCATCGTGACCTGTATTCCGACCGTTATTATTTTATTTTGCTGGTCCCGGTCCTTGTCTTTCTTTTCATTACGTTCGATAGGCTCGTACTTCCACACTTGCGTTTTTCTTCAAAACAAGTTGAGTATGGTCTGATTCTTCTGTTCGCGTTGTGGTCAATCTATCCCATTTACACAATGAGCCAATACTTAGCGGAAGCCGGTGCCCAGGGCGAACCCAGCGGCTACAATATGTTCAACACGCGCAAATACAACCAGATGCAGTTGGTTCCGGAGATGAAGAAATTGAGCAAACAGCAGCCCGAGATGATCCTATACAGTAATTATGTGGACGCGGTCTGGTTTTATACACGCCGCCCGGTTTCGCTTTTGCCGTTTGTGACCGCGAATCCAGCAAAGAGTTATGCCGGGTGGCCGGACGGCAAGCCCGGTTACATTATTTGGTTTGAACCGAACGAGTATAAACATTATCTTTCGCCTCAACAAATCGCAGAATTTGCCAGCGTGGAATTGCTGTATCAGGGCACAGGTGGAAAAATTTATTACGTTCAATCGCGTTGAAAAGAATTAGCCCCGTCCATCGACGGGGCTGATTTCATGATAGGCAACTTCTGCTAGAACAAGCCAAGCACCTTGCCTGTTTCAAGATCGAGATCTACATCATAAAAAACGGGACGCGTGGGGAGTCCGGGCATGGTGCGCATATCGCCAAGGATTGGATAGAGGAATCCTGCTCCCACGCTGGCACGGATCTCGCGTACGCTGATACGGAATCCTGTCGGCGCACCTTTCTTCGCTGCATCGGTGGTGAAAGAGAGATGTGTCTTCGCCATGCAAATGGGAAGCTTATCGAAGCCAAGACGCGTATAACGTGCGATTTGTTCTTCAGCTTCGGGTGTGTAATCAACGCCATCTGCCCGATAGATTTCACGCGAGATGGTTTCGATCTTTTCCTTGATAGACATTTCCAAGGGATAAAGGAATTGGAAATTGCTGGGCCTCTCCGCTGCTCTGACAACCGCTTCAGCCAGTTTCTTCGCGCCCGGGCCGCCATCCGCCCAATGGGTGGACACAACTGCATCCATCGCGCCCATCCTGAGCGCGGCTTCACGGATCAGCTCCACCTCGGCAGGAGTATCGGTGGCGAAGGAGTTCACGGCTACGACGACATTGACCCCATATTTAAGCGCGTTTTGAATGTGGCGTTCGAGGTTGGGAAGTCCGCCGCGCAGCAGATCGAGATTTTCGTCGGTGTATTCGGGTGCGAGTGGTTTGCCCGCGACAACTTTGGGTCCACCACCGTGCATTTTCAATGCGCGGACGGTCGCAACCATCACGACAACTTGCGGAACCAGACCCGAGTAACGACATTTGATGTCGAAGAACTTCTCCATGCCGATGTCTGCGCCAAAGCCTGATTCGGTGACGACAAACCCATCCCTACCGACGAGTTTGAGCGCGATCATGTCGGCGATAATGGAACTGTTTCCATGTGCGATGTTAGCGAACGGTCCCGCGTGAACCATGGCTGGAGTCCCCTCCAAAGTCTGCATCAAGTTGGGCTTGATCGCATCCTTCATTAATACGGTGACCGCACCGGCCACCCCGAGATCCTCCACAGTGACAGCTTCGCCGCGTTTGTTTGTGGCAACGACCATGCGACCAAAGCGATCGCGCATATCTTCAAGAGAAATGGTCAATGCGAGTACAGCCATGATCTCAGACGCGACTGTGATGTCGTAACCTGACATATGCTCGAAGCCGGCTTCATCCTTACCGCGACCCACTTCGACCTCGCGCAGGAAGCGGTCATTAATGTCAATGACGCGACGCCAGCTGATGGTCGATTCGTCAATATCGAGCCGCGCAAAAAGTGTGCGTTCCCCGGGAGTTAATTCGTTGGGATCCGTTTTGGTGATTCCCAACTTTTTTACACGCCGCAACATGGTGGGGGAGAACCGACGATTGCCTTTCTTGTCAAGCGGGCACAAGGCATTGAACAGTTTCTCATCGTCCTGCTGTTTTTCATGCATGACACGGGCATCCAGTGCAGCCGAGACCAGATTATGCGCGGCTGTAATGGCATGGATGTCACCCGTGAGATGGAGGTTGAAATCCTCCATCGGGATGACTTGCGAATATCCACCGCCTGCCGCGCCACCCTTGATGCCAAAGGTCGGTCCCTGCGATGGCTGGCGAATGGCAGTGATCACCTTTCTTCCCAGATGCGCGCCGAGTGCCTGTGAAAGACCCACGGTGGTTGTGGTCTTGCCTTCGCCGAGCGGCGTGGGTGTGATGGCGGTCACATCGACGTACTTGCCATTCGGTTTGTTCTTTAATCGCTCGAGGATTTCCAGCTTGACCTTGGCTTTATAGGGACCGAAGAGTTCGAGTTCATTTTCGCGAATACCCAATTCGGCAGCGACTTGCACGATCGGTTTAACCTTCGCTGCCTGTGCAATATCAATATCGGATGGAACGGGCCGGCGAAGCTTGAGTTTGGTTGGCACGAAAGTTGCCTTCCTGCCATTACTGGAGGCTGCTACTGCTTTTTTGACGGGCGACTTTTTTACGATGGCTTGATTTTTCGGTAAAGCTTTTTTGACTTTTGATTTCGTTGCCATGTGTATCTCCTTTGAGCGTATTTTCATTGGTTAATTATTGAGGCTGCGTGGGCGTTTCGCAATTGCCATCCATCCCGCATCTGCTGGCATTGTGTCATGCCATAACAAATCCCATCCGCTTCAGGTACTGATCTCTGTGCCGAGCAATTCTCCCATCAATGCGCGGACGAGATTGCCCCGTTCTGTCCCTGAAAAGATCTGGATCTTCAACCCTGGATTCTCCCGAACCAGTTCGAGCATTTCGCTGACCTTTGCTTCCATTCCTCCGGTAACGTCCGCCGCGGCAGACTTCCCCACGCCATGCCTGATATCATCGAAGGATTGCGGCGTGATGCGCTCGATCTTGCGAGTCCGTGACGGGAAGTCCTCCCAGACCGCCGCTTCCAAACCCGCCAGCAGAATCCGTTCCGGCTCAAGTGCCTTCACCAGAAAGGCAAATAGGTTCTCAGTTGAGAGGATCGTCCCGCCGCGTATTTCATCGAAGACCACATCGCCAAAGATGACGGGGATTATTCCTGACGCAAGCGCCATTCTGATGGGCGTCGTCTCCCACACGGAAACGTGCCCATCGCTGGCAATGACATTTGATGAAGGTGGTAAAGCTACGGCTCTCAACCCTTCCTTATGCAGGGCTTCCATCACATGGCGATTCAAGGAAGATGCCTGATACCAGACTTCGGCAAATCCCTTCCAATAGTTATCTTCAGTTTCATCACGTTCGCGGTGGGTGAGTGGCGAGGCTTGTGGATAACCGTCACGGGTTTTGTATTCACTTGCGGCAACGTGCCCGAAGGAGCCGGCGCCATGTCCGATCACGAGGCGCAGGTTCGGTTGAGTCTGAAGCGTCAGCGCGATCTGGTGGGCGAGATCATCCATAACATCCAAAAGAGGGGTGTAGGGTTTGGTCTTATCTGTAATGAGCGATCCACCAAGTTTGATAAAGACGAGTTCCTGCATGCCTCTATTTTAACCCACCTGGCCAATACCGTTTGTCTCTTTTATGATTAGACTTTCTGAATCGCCTCGCACGCTAAAATCTGATTTCAAGCTTGAATCGTTATGCGGTACTCTGTAAGAGTATAATCTCGACGTCATGCACATGAGCGCGGGTATCATAGTTCTTGTAGTCCTCTTTGCCGTTGGAGCATTGTTGTCTGCACGTGCGGGCATTCGCTCCATTCAATCTGCGCGGGCGGTTATCTTTTATCGCACTCGTCGCGCTCGAATGTTGGCGGGCTGGCAGTGGCTGGCAGTCGCATTGGGATTGGCTGCCTTCAGTATTGCATCGGCATTATTTGGCGGGCCTGTTGCGAATCAGTTTTTTCCGCCGTCGCCTGTTCCAATCGTCTCGTCCACGTTGACAGCGATCGCGACTCAAACACCTTTTCCTCAGCCCATCAAGACCGAGATACTGACCGCGACAACTCCCAAAGCGACGTTGG
>JBGPNQ010000215.1:0-8991 GCA_041487615.1 Anaerolineae bacterium | reverse complement strand
CTGGCAGGGAATGAAGCAAAACCAAAACAAGACCCGCAGGCGCATCGCCTGCGGGTCTTTATGAACCTTCTAACGCCGCCTGCCTCTGCCTCCTGAAAAACCTAAAAGGAGAAACACGAGTGCCATTCCTATGAAGAAACCAAGGTTATACAGTGGTCCCGTGTTGTGGACTTCGTACATCTGTATTTCAGGTTTGAAAAACGAAATGATCAGGGTTACCGGCGAGATCAGCCCGTGCCAGAGTCCCGTGCCGAGACCGGCAACGTGTTTATTCTCGGCAGGCTTATCGACTTCCGGGTTGGGACCAGGCGCATTGAATTGTATTTCGGTATTGGGCTTACTGAGTTCCACCTTCGAGCCGGGGGCACAAGCTGCCAGCGTGACAAGCAGCACAGCAAACAAAACGAAAACGAGTATTTTCTTCATCTCTCTACCTCTTGAACGGTTCAATTTGATCAGCAATCACTGTCCATTCAAATCATACAGCAGGGCCGGATCGGCCGCATCCATCGGCTGGGCAGGCTTTGTCTCCACCACTTGGGGGAGGAAAAATTCAGGACAAAGAAGTAACCAAGCAGATTCTTTTGGAGTCCAGGTGCGATACACTCATTGGTTATAAAGCAACCGCAGGCTCAGCACCCGCGGTTTCTCATTAGGCGCGCGAATTACGCTCGCAAATCTTTTGGCCTGATCGGAATATGTCTTATTCGTTTGCCTGTGGCTGCATAGACCGCGTTTGCGACTGCGGGCGCGATGGGAGGTACACCCATTTCTCCGATGCCCGATGAACGACGGTTGCTGGGGACGATATATACTTCGACCAGGGGCATCTCGTCCATGCGCAGGATCGGATAGTCATGGAAATTGGTTTGCTGGACGCGTCCGTTCTTGATCGTGGCTTCCGCCTTGAGCGCGGCGGTCAGACCAAAGGCGATACCGCCCTGCATCTGTGCTGCAACGTTATCGGGATTAACCACGCTTCCACAGTCCACCGCGCAGACCACGCGGTCCACGCGGATGTTTCCGTTCTCCTCCACGCTGACTTCTGCCACGTGAGCAACATACGTCACACCGAACGTGGCGAAATATGCCATGCCGCGTCCCTGTCGTGCTGGCAATGACTCGCCCCAATTTGACTTTTCAGCGGCCAGGTTGATCACGCCAAGGGCCCGGTCATCGTCCTGGTATAACTCACGCCGCAAATCGAGAAGGTCGCGCTTCATGGCAAGTGCCATCTCGTCGATAAAACTCTGTTCACTATACGCGCGGGTGAACTCCTGTACGGAACGCCAGGCTCCGGTTGGAACGCCGGCACCATTTGCAACGCGGATCGGCGGGATCGCTACTTTGTCCAACGGAATATAGGCGTATTGAAAGGACATCGGATGATAGAAATCATGCTGCAGGTCGTCGGAACGGGTCCAGACCACTTGCACGGGCGCTGCTATCGCCTGCGAAAGAAGCGCCGCCTCTTCCGCGTAATCCGTTTGCAGGCGGCGTCCAAATCCACCGCCGATGAGCGGCACATGCACAGGTATCTTGCTGGGCAATAAGCCGGTCACACGCGAGACTGCTTGCTTCACATCCTGCGGGCTTTGCGTCGGTGCCCACACTTCACAGACGCCATCGTGAAAATGCGCCGTACAATTCATGGGTTCCATGGTGGCATGGGCTTCGTACGGCATCTCATAGTCAGCTTCAAGAAGACCTCCCTTCTTCTCCCGCCTCATATTGCTCTTTGCCTGCACCATCATTTCCTGACTATCGGTCGTTCCGTTGGTGCCCTCATCCCACGTGATCTTTAAGGCATCCCGCCCGCGGATCGCAGCCCACGAGTTTTCAGCCACCACGGCGATCCGATCTTCAAGCTCCACCACATCCTTCACACCGGGGATGGCTCTCGCTTCCGCATCGTCATAACTGGTAAAGGAACCATTGAAGACCGGGCAGCGTGCGATCGCCGCAAACAGCATATTTGGCAGGCGTACATCCAAGCCATAGACCGCCTGTCCCGTGACCATCTTCGGCGCGTCCCAATGTCCGAGTGGCGTGCCGACAATTGTGAATTGAGAAGGATCTTTAAGTTGTGTTTGTGCGGGACGCCCAACTTTCGCGGCTGCCTCTGCAAGATCGCCATAGGATGTTTTTTGCGCGCCATCGGGATGGATGACAAACCCCGCTTCGGTCGAACATTGAGCGGGATCCACCTCCCAGGCTAGCGCGGCAGCTTGCAGGAGCACCTCTCGGGCGGCGGCACCGGCGAGGCGCATCGCGTCGTAGTAGGAGTAGATGCTGGTACTACCGCCGGTCAATTGATCACCGTATCTCGAATCAGCATCCGCCTGCACAATGCGCACGGAGGACCAGGGGATATTCAGTTCTTCGGCTGCCAGCATGGCAAGCGCGGTGCGTATGCCCTGTCCCATTTCGGAGCGGAAGGCCGTGAACGTCAGTATCCCTTGCTTGTCGAGCTTCAAATAGATATCTGCTTCCCAGGCAAAGGGTGGCTGTGGGGTTGCGGTGGCATCCGGCGCTACAGTGGCATCTGGTGTTACGAGGATAACGGTCGGTGCATCGGTGCCCGGCGAACAGCCTTCAAGGTAAATGGCGATAACCATTCCGCCTCCGGCGAGGCCAGTGAGTTTGAGGAAATCACGTCGGTTTAGGTTCGTTTTCATCTCAAGCCTCCTGCACCGCGCGGTGAATGGCAGAGCGGATGCGCTGATATGTCCCACAACGACAGAGGACATCGCGCATTGCCTTGTCGATATCTGCATCGCTCGGGTCCGGGTTTTTCATCAGCAGGGCAGCCGCGTTCATGATCTGCCCCGGTTGACAATACCCACATTGCGTCACGCGCTCTTCGATCCATGCCTTTTGCAAGGGATGCGAACCATCGGGAGAAAGCCCCTCAATTGTTGTGATGGATTTCCCTGTTGCATTTTCCACCAATGTCACGCACGAACGCACCGGTTCATCGTCGATCAAGACGGTACAGGAACCGCATAACCCGGCCCCGCAACTGAACTTTGTGCCGGTCAATCCCAACAGGTCGCGCAGAACCCAAAGTAGTGGCATTTCTCTTTCCGCCTCAATGGTATAGGTCTGACCATTAATTTGAAGGTCATATGCTGACATGGGCCCTCCCAGAATCAAGATGTGAAATCGAGAATTCAACACTTCCCAAGTCATTATAGGCTGTGGCTGATTTTTTCCTACTGTCCTACTGGCCAGTTTCCAAATTGCAGATTTCACGCGACCGATTAAGGCAATTTCTCCAAACGAAATATGATTCCCCAAAACTCAAGGATTCAGCCACGGATTGCACGGAGCCGCACGGATTTTTGAATTCGTCTGCCAGAACAATTTCTTGAAGGTTAAAGAATTAACCGACACAACGTGCAGGGTCGGCCAATTTCGTGTAAATCTATGCGACGCGTGGCGCCATGGCGACAAAATCTGTGGCTAAAATGCTGAAAGATTATATT
Organism: Anaerolineae bacterium; assembly: GCA_041487615.1. Lineage (GTDB taxonomy): Bacteria > Chloroflexota > Anaerolineae > Anaerolineales > Villigracilaceae > Defluviilinea. The sequence goes on along the minus strand of JBGPNQ010000215.1, from coordinate 5,503 downwards.
CGAGATGTGTCATGTTTGATTCTTACATTTCTGTCTTCTTGTGTTCTTCCATGTCGGCAAGTAACAGATCCAGAGCTCCGACTGAGATCTGCAGTTCGCGCAGGGAGATCAACATGGACACCATCATCAGGACCAATGCGATTCCAAACGCCCATTGTCCAACCATTATCCAGCCTGTAAAGAGGCAGAACATGCTGATCATGCAAAACAAAAGGCTCACCACACCGAAGATTTGCATGTTGCGTATGAGGTAAGTGCGGTAGCGCAGGTTTGTGATTTGCCCATGCAGGTTTTCATTGGGAACTGAATCATAACGGTCATATAGATTCCGGATGATCGTCGCAATCGTCAGAAAGCGATTGGTGTATGCCAGCATCAAAAGTGAAATGGCTGGGAACAGGAGGGCCGGAGTGGTGATGTTGATTTCCACGGCTTGGTAACTTTTATTCACTTAATCCGAAGGCGACATATGTAGGATTCACAAGTACCATCGGTATTTGCATGGGCGGCATCTGTGGCAGGTAGGGATTGGTGATCACCGCGTCGTACAGCGACATCCAGGAGAGGCGCGCAACTTCCAAACTGGTACCCACCTCCGTCTGAGTCGAGATGCGGATGTTTCCCTTCATCAAGAAGGTGCCCACGATCACCTCGATTGGCTGCATCATGCGGTTTGCTTCGCTGGGTTCGTAATCCAGAACTTCGTTGGTGGGAGGCAGCGTATGAAAACCGATCAATTGCGTGGTGGGAAAATAAACCTCCGAGTAGGAGAGAGCTTTCACCGGACTTCCCCCGAAGATCAAAACCTGTGGTTTCAGCAGGTGCATATACTTGGGCGCGCCATCGGTCCGCAGCCAGATATTCACGCGCAGTACATTTTCCTTGGTGACAACTTCGCCACGAATGACGGAATGCAGCGTGTACAGCATCACGGGAGTTGTTTTTTCATCGGGTCTGAGGATATACATAGGGCCTCCTTAATTATTATACACTTGCCACATACCTAATTTCCCGTTTATACTACTCTCTACTTATCAGAAAGGAAATCTCTCTGGATGGATCAAAAAAAGGAAGCATCATTGCCTCTTTCGCGAACTGATTTCCTATCCGCCACGCTGATTGGAATTGCCACCCTCGCATTATACGTTCGCACGCTCGCACCCTCACTCCTATGGGGGGACCCAGCTGAATTCCAAACCCTTTCCTATACCCTGGGTATGAGCCACCCAAGTGGATACATGACCCAGGTCGTGATCGGTAAGTTATTCACTTATATTCCCGTCGGAAATATTGCCTATCGTGCCAACTTGATGTCCGCATTCTTCGGGGCGCTGGCCGTGGCGCAAGTCTATCTCATCGTTCGTTTGTTGGGCGGAAGGCGCATCGCGGCCGTGAGCGCCTCCATGATGCTGGCATTTGCTCCGTTGTTTTGGTGGTGTGCGCTGGTGGCGGAATCCTACGCCCCTGCTTCGGGGATGATCACAACGGTATGGCTTTGTGTTCTTTTATGGAGACGAACCGGTAATTGGATCTATCTTTTCATTGCTGGCATCACGGGAGGAATCAGCTTGGGCATCCATAGTACGGCGGGCATGACAGCAGCCTCCGTGCTTGTGACGATGATCCTCACTGCCCGAAAACGGACCGACTGGTTCGGCGCGACGGCCGGTGGATTGGTGGGACTAGCCCTCCTGATTTCGTTCTTTTTGCTTCTCGATCACAAGGATCCGCCTTCGAGCATTTACAACACCGTTTACCGCACCAATTTTAGCGCCATGGGCCTAACGGAAAGTCAATTCGATACGCCCATCGAACGTTTCTTAGCCATCTTTCCTGTGGGGCATTTCTGGGCATTTTTCTTCACGGCAACTCCTCAGGAGATCATCCGACGTTTGGTGGAGTATCTTTCTTTTTATCCAATTTGGGCCCTGGTGCTTATCCTGACTGGCGCGGCAGCCTTGTTCCAGCGTAACTGGCGCGATGCCTTTTACCCTTTAATCGCGTTCCTTCTCATCTGGGGATTTGCGATCACCGTCGAGTTTTCGGTCTATCATGATTTTTATGCGCCGGTGGCTGTCTTTGCGTATGTCTGGCTCGGAGTGGGAGCCGGCGTGTTGCTTGACATGATGGAAAAATTGCTCAACCGGAATCGATCCGGCCTTCGCGTTGCAACGGGAATCGTTTCCATGTTGTTCATCGTGCTCCCATTCTGGCATGCACGTAATGATCTCCGTCCGGCGATTCTCAGCGGCTATACATCGTTTGTCCGCGAGATGCACCTCTATCCCATATTTGCGAAGGATAAGGCAATTCACGATGCGATGAAAATTGTCGACCGCGTCGAAAGCAATGCAATCGTGTTCACCGATTGGGATAAATTATATAGTTATGTGTATACCGCTCAAATTGTGAACCATGAAACCGGCATCTCCTTCCATGAAGTGTGGTTCGGAAATGAGTTGAAGCTTTCAGAGACGACTATTGCCTACATTAACGATAATATTGATAGTCGTCCCATCTATTTCGCGATTGATGTGCCGGGACTGGAGGAACGATATCGCGTGGTAAAAATTAACGATACACTTCAACGGATTTACAGGAAATAATGCACAATAAACGCTGGGTGATCAGCTCACCTATTACACCTGCGGCAGCGGAAGCGCTGGTCCGATTTCCACCAATACTCAAACAAATATTATTCAACCGAGGCCTGGGGAATTACGAGGAGGCAAGTGCCTTCCTGCGCGCCCTGCCGAATTTCAACACAGACCCTTTTCAGCTCATCGGTATGCCTGCCGCAGTGGACCGCATCCACTTTGCGATCGATCACAATGAGCAGATTGCTGTCTACGGCGATTACGATGTGGATGGGGTAACGGCCACCGCTCTGCTTGTGGATGTGCTCAAAGGAATCGGCGCAAACGTCCGTCATTACATCCCGAATCGTTTTGATGAAGGCTACGGACTCAATACCGATGCGTTGGATTCCCTCCAGGCAGATGGCGTCAAATTAGTCATCACCGTGGACTGCGGAATCCGCTCTCCGAATGAAGCGCTTCACGCGCGGACCATCGGGTTGGACCTCATTATCAGTGACCATCACCACCCTGATGGGGAAAACCTCCCGGCTGCGCTGGTGGTGATCAACCCCAAACAGCATGGCGATCCCTATCCCGATAAGGACCTGGCGGGAGTTGGCATCGCCTATAAGATTGCCGAGGCATTGGTTCAAAAAGCGAATGGGCGGGCGACAAACATTCAATTAATAGACCTGCTCGATCTGGTCGCTTTGGGCACAGTCGCGGACCTGGCTCCGCTCGTCGGCGAGAACCGTTCTCTTGTCCGCAAGGGACTCAAGCAGATCCGCGAGACCAAACGGCAGGGACTCTTTTCGCTTGCTAATGTCTCCAAAATGCAGATCGGCAAAGTCACAGCAGGAAATATCGGCTTTATGCTGGGACCGCGCCTCAATGCGTCTGGAAGATTGGAATCGGCGCTGGCATCGTTCGAACTATTGACGACAACGGATGTGATGCGCGCGGGTCAACTTGCACAACAACTCGATATGCAGAACTATCAACGGCAGGGACTGACCAGGTCAACACAGGAACAGGCACAACAAATCGCGATGAGCGAGGACCCTGAAGCCTTTCTGCTGTTTGCCGCACACGAAAGTTTTAATCCTGGTATTGTGGGACTTGCCGCATCGCGACTAACAGAACTCTTTTATCGTCCCGCCATTGTCGCCTCCAAAGGCGCGGAAGAAACACGCGGCTCGTGTCGTTCCATCCCTGAATTTCACATTACCGATGCGCTTGATCTGTGCAGGGATCTGCTGGTGCGTCATGGTGGTCATGCCGCGGCGGCCGGTTTCACCGTACGTAATGAGAATTTACCCGAATTTGTGGCCCGCTTAAAAGAGATCGCCAGGGATCAACTTGAAGGAAAAGACCTGCGTCACGTACTTTCCGCTGACATGGAGATTGCCCTTTCACAATTAAGTTTCGAAGTGTTGGGTCATCTTGAATATCTCGAACCCACCGGTTATGGAAACCCCGATGCGGTCTTTGTTTCGCGGGATGTGAAAGTGAAATCCTTCCGGGCGGTTGGTTCGGAAGGCAAGCATCTAAAAGTAACGTTTGAAGACGGGGGTCACACATTTGATTCGATTGGATTTCGCATGGGCGAATTGCAGCGAACATTACAACCGCGCGTGGATGTTATATACCGCATCGAAGCAAACGAATACAATGGACGCAAATCCCTGCAGTTGAATTTGAAGGACATCAAGCCAGCGGGGATTGCGGATTAGTTTCTGATTTGGTATCTATAGAACATCCTGGATGTCTCATATCCTATGAAAATTCAATTTCTTTTATCTTTGCCCCTTTTGCTGATTTTATTTTCGGCTTGTGGACCTTCTGTTTCTTCCACAACGCCGGAAGTTGTCACCGTTTATTCGACCTCAGCCGCTGAACCATGGTTGTCCTCGTTATATGACTGTGCCGCGACCTCTTCCGTGCTTTCCCGCGTGGACGACCCCTCATCAGCTGAAATTGCTTTGCGTGTGGGTGAGCCGAAGGTTCTTTCATCCTCTGCATATCAAATTGACAAAGAAGATATCCTGATCGTCACGCAGCGACAAAGTCCAGTTCAGAATCTGACTCTCGAGGAAGCGCGCGCGTTGTTCGCAGGGCTGGGAGATCCCTCCATTCAGGTCTGGGTGTACGCGTCAGGAGAGGATGTGCAGGCGGTGTTTGACAAGTTCGTGATGGAAGGAAGAAGCGTCACGTCGTCTGCAATGCTGGCGGCCGGTCCGCAGCAAATGTCCGATACAGTGAACAACCAGCCCAATACAGTGGGTATCGTCCCGAAACATTGGAAGATGGGCGACTCGCGTTTTGTGTACACGATTCCCGATGTCCCCGTGCTTGCCATGACGCAGAATGAACCTCAGGGCGAAATCAGGCAATTGATTGCCTGCCTGCAAAAGTAAGTGATGCACTTATCCATTGCCACTTCAAAAGAGCCGGCCTTTTTATAGCTCGCCGCGCACGCTGTTGAAATGAAGATTGAATAATGAGAATGGATCGGAAATTTAACGGATGTTTAGGAGTGAGATATGAGAACTCCCTTGTGGATACCTTCGAGGGAACGCAAGCAAGCAGCAAACATTACGCGCTTTATGAATCATGTCAATGCGCGACATCAATTGAACCTGGGTTCATATCCAGAACTCTATCAGTGGTCGGTTGAAAACATTCCTGATTTTTGGGCGGCAGTGTGGGATTTCGCAGAGCTCAAAGCATCGAAGCACTATGATCAAGTGATTGACGACATTACAAAATTCCCCGGTGCAAAGTGGTTCCCTGGTGCGCGCCTGAACTTTGCCGAGAATCTTCTCCGGTTCCGGGATAACCAACCTGCCTTTATCTTCAAAGGCGAAACACAAATATCGAAACAGTTGACGTATGCGGAGCTATATAACTCGGTAGCGCGATTT
>JBGPNQ010000214.1:0-9003 GCA_041487615.1 Anaerolineae bacterium | reverse complement strand
ATTTAATATCATTCGCGATTCTGTGATGAATGGCGGAACTGTTTTGTTTGTCGGAACAAAGCGCCAGGCGCAGGAAACAGTTGCCGAAGAAGCCACTCGCTGTGGCATGCCGTACGTTACTGAACGCTGGATGGGTGGCATGCTCACCAACTGGTCCACGATGTACGCCCGTATTAAGGAACTTGAACATCTGGAAAAGATGCGCGACAACAATGAACTTGAGCGCCTGACCAAGAAGGAGGGCCTGCTCATCGGACGTGAGATCACACGTCTCACCACGCGCCTGTCGGGAACACGCACAATGACGCGCCGTCCAGATCTGATTTTCATTATCGATGTCGGTCGTGAAGAGTCCGCGGTACACGAAGCCAATCTGCTGAATATCCCGATCGTTGCGCTTGTGGATACCAACTGCAATCCACAGAATATCGACTATGTCATTCCGTCCAATGACGATGCCATTCGCGCCATCAAATTGCTTGTCGCAAAGGTTGCCGATGCGGTCCTTGAAGGCAAGGCAATGCGCAAGGAAGAGGATGGAGAAGAGAAACCTGCTGAACAGGCGAAGGTCAAATCTGACAGGCCTGCACGCAAACCAAAGGTTGTTGAGACCGATGATGAGCTGGAAGATGTCGCTCTGCTGGGCGAATCCACGCTGGCAAAGATGAGCGCTGCGGCAGAACCCGAAACCAAGAAACCCGCGACAGAAGAAACACCGAATACTGCACCTACTGCTGAGTAATTGAAGGAATAAGAGAAGGATACTTAGATGGAAATCACGACTGAAATGATCAAGGAATTACGCGCTGCCACCAATGCCGGCATCCTGGACTGCCGCAAGGCGCTCACCGAAGCCGACGGCGATTTTCAGAAGGCAGTGGATTGGTTGCGCGAGAAAGGCATGGCGACCGCTGCAAAACGCGCCGATCGCGAAGCATCCCAGGGTCTGGTTGAGTTGTACTCGCACGGCGGTGGACGCGTAGGCGTGATGGTGGAAGTGAATTGCGAAACCGACTTTGTGGCCCGCTCCGAACAGTTCCGCCAACTGGCGCATGAGCTCGCTTTGCAGATTGCGGCCTCCGCGCCTCGTTATCTCAAAGTGGAGGACATCCCGGCCTCCGTAATGGAACACGAAGCCGAAATTGCGCGCGCTCGCGTTAAAGAGGAAGGTAAGCCCGATAATATCGCGGAGAAGATCGTGCAGGGACGCCTCGAGAAGTTCAAGGACGAAGTTGTCCTTTCGCGACAGGTGTACATTCGCGACGAGTCGATCACTGTCGAAAAGTTGATCCTCCAGAATGTAGCCGCCATCGGCGAAAATGTCATTGTCCGGCGCTTCCAGAGGTGGGAGCTGGGTGAAAGCTTAAGCAATTAGTTTAGTATTGAAATGACCAACCCGGAGGTTGGTCATTTTTACAATATGGATAAAGGAGGCTGAAGTGGCTGATTTGAAATATAAACGCATTCTTCTTAAATTGAGTGGCGAAGCTCTGGCAGGCGAAGGCGGGTCGGGCATCAATGTCAGTGAGGCGGAAGTCATTGCCAGCCGTGTGAAGGAAGTGTATGACATGGGGGTGGAAATTGCAATGGTGATCGGTGCAGGGAATTTATGGCGCGGCAAACAGGGATTGGAACGCGGCATGGACCGCGCAACAGCTGATTATATGGGAATGCTCGGTACAGTCATGAATGCATTGAGCGTGATGGATGCATTGGAACGCGCGGGAGTCTATACCCGTGTCATGTCAGCAATTGAAATGCGCGCGATTGCGGAACCGTATATTCGTCGACGCGCGATCCGTCATCTGGAAAAGGGACGCGTCGTCATCTTCAGCGCGGGGACCGGCAATCCATATTTTTCAACGGATACAGCTGCTGCCCTGCGCGCGACCGAGATCGGTGCAGATGTGGTGATCAAAGCCACAAAGGTGGATGGAGTCTACGACTCGGACCCGAAAAAGAATTCGTCCGCGCAACGATTTGATAACATGACTCATCTCGATTTCCTAAGTCGCCGCTTGACGGTGATGGATAGCACTGCCGTCACGTTATCCATGGAAAACAACCTGCCCATCCTGGTACTCAATTTTTGGGATAAAACAGCATTAACAAGTGCCTTGCGTGGCGAACGGGTGGGTACGCTGGTAAGTGGTTAACCCATTCAAAATTCGGCAAAAGGAGAGGTAACACTCTCCTTTTCTATTTTGAGAGTCTATCGGTTTTATCCAAAATCTATCATATGTTTTGTCGCATGTAGCGTTTTTTGTACTTTTGGTGTATCCTTAACCTCGAGATACATTCAGCACTAGGAGGCTGTGGTGATAAAAGATATGCTTAGCAGCGCCGAGGGACGTATGCGCGGCGCCATTCAAGTCCTTCATGATGATCTCTCGGCGATCCGGACCGGCCGGGCAAGCCCTGCTTTGGTCGAGCGCCTGCCAGTTGAATACTACGGCACACCAACACCCTTGATGCAGCTGGCTACGATCAGCGTCCCGGAGCCACGCACGCTCATGATCAAGCCCTTCGACCCAACCTCGCTTAAACTGATCGAGAAGGCGATCCAGGTATCGGAACTGGGTGTGAACCCCAATAACGATGGCAAGGTAATCCATCTCAACCTGCCTCCGCTCACGGAAGATCGACGCCGTGACCTCGTCAAGCATGTTCACCACCGTTTGGAGGAGTCTCGCGTTGCCATTCGTAACATCCGCCGCGACGCTCATAATGATATGCGCGATTTCGAAAAAGAAAAATTGATCTCAGAAGATGAGTTGGAACGCGGCGAAGATGATTTGCAGAAACTGACCGACCGCTTTATCGAAGAGATTGCAGAAATGGGCAAGAAGAAAGAAACAGAGATTATGGAAGTGTAGGCGAAGGTAGGGCCTGCACAGCCAGATGAATCCCTCATGACAGAGTCGCCTCGACCAATTCCCGCTGACAAACTCCCTCGTCACGTTGCCATGATCATGGATGGTAATGGGCGCTGGGCGCTTTCGCGCGGGCTACCCCGCCTCGCCGGTCATAAAGCTGGGACGGAAAATCTACGCCGAGTGATCCGCGCGACGGTGGAGTTTGGTGTAAAGTATCTGACGATCTATGCCTTTTCCACGGAGAATTGGGGGAGGCCTCCTGAAGAGGTAAAGGGTCTCATGTATATCCTCGAGGATGTCATTGACCGTGAGCTGGCGGAGTTGAACAAGGAGGGGGTTCAATTGCGTCATATTGGACGGTTGGAAAGGCTGGCTCCATCACTTCAGGAAAAAGTTCTGTATGCGATTGAGATGACCAAGAACAATGATCGCCTGGTATTAAATGTCGCCTTCAATTACGGCGGCCGCGATGAGATTGTCAACGCGATCCAGAATATCATGAAAGATGGCATTTCTCCTGAAGATGTGACCGATGAGCTGGTCAGTCGCTATTTATATACGGCAGGTGTGCCGGACCCGGATCTCATCATCCGCACATCGGGGGAATTACGGGTCAGCAATTTCCTCATCTGGCAGGCCGCCTATTCCGAGTGGTACGTCACGCCCACATATTGGCCCGATTTCGACAAGGAGGAATATCGCCGTGCTCTCGAGACGTTTGCCGGGCGCGATCGTCGTTACGGAAAAGTCTCATCCAATGAGTACGAGGCCTCCAATGCGTAGACGGACGCTGACCGTCCTGGTGCTGGCAGCGATTGGGCTGCCCGCGATTATTTTTGGAGGGGTTTTTTATTATCTGCTGATGATTGTATTCCTGGTCGGCAGCGCATGGGAATATGTTCGTTTATATCGCGCGGTTCAATATGAACCGAGTGAGATTGTCACCATCGGAGGCGTGCTCGTGGTAGCCACAGCACGCTTCTTTTTTGCAGATTTCGCGATCCCACTTTTTGTCACTGCGGTTCTGCTGGCAATGACAACGCATTTGATTGCATTCGAGCGCGGCCGCGATCAGGCTGGTCTTGATTTTGGTATCACGGTTGCGGGCATCACCTATCTTGGATGGGTGGGTTCCTACCTACTCGACCTGCGCCAACTCCATCAGGGACTATGGTGGTGGTTCCTCGTCCTGGCGATCGTTTGGGCTGGCGATACCGGTGCCTATTCGATTGGCGCAGTTTACGGCAGGCATAAGATGTCGCCGCGTCTCAGCCCGAAAAAAAGCTGGGAGGGTTATTTTGCGGGGCTGTTTACGTCGGTACTGATCGGCGCATTTTTTTCCTATGCATTTGCCTCGCTGGGGCCGCAACCTTTAGGCGGATTGATTAACCCCATACAGGGCGGTATGCTTGGGTTGTTTATCGGTGCACTGGCACCCCTCGGCGATCTCGGTGAAAGCATGTTGAAGCGTCAAAGCGGGCTGAAGGATTCGAGTAATGTTTTGCCTGGTCATGGCGGTTTCCTTGACCGAATCGATTCCTGGATTTGGGGTGCCGCCATCGGTTATTTCATCATCTATTTTTTTATCCTGTAAGGAGGTCTTATGTCTGTGGATGTAAAACATGACCCCACGCGCAATCTTGCTCTTGAACTGGCGCGTGTGACAGAGGCTGCAGCACTGGCGGCGGGGCGTTTTATGGGGCGCGGGGAAAAGGAAGCCGCGGACGGCGCGGCGGTCAACGCGATGCGGATCGTCTTGCAAACCGTCGATATGAACGGGATCATTGTCATCGGCGAAGGCGAGAAGGATAATGCCCCGATGCTCTACAATGGTGAAAACGTCGGGAACGGTCTGGCCCCGGATGTGGATGTCGCGGTGGATCCAATTGACGGCACGCGCCCCTTGGCATTTGGCCGTTCGAATTCACTTGCAACAGTTGCCATTGCTCCACGCGGGACGATGTTTAACCCCGGTCCTTTTGTGTACATGAACAAACTGGCCGTGGGTCCTGAAGCCAAGGGCAAGATCGACATCGAAAAATCAATTACGGAAAATCTCAAGGCCATAGCCAAAGCAAAACACAAGGATGTGGAAGATCTAACCACGATTATCCTCGACCGTGATCGCCACAAGGAAATGATCGCTGAGATCCGCCGAGCCGGTGCGCGCATCCGACAAATCCCGGATGGGGATGTCGCCGCGGCACTCATGACGGCCTGGCCGGACTCCGGCGTGGATGTATTGATCGGTATTGGTGGGACGCCCGAAGGTGTGCTGGCAGCATGTGCCCTGCGCGCGATGGGGGGTGAAATTCAAGGCAAGCTCTATGCGCGCGACGAAGATGAATTGCGGCGCGGCCATGAAGCAGGTTTCGACTTTGACAAGATCCTTACCATGGATGACCTCGTTTCCTCCGAAGACGTCTTCTTTGCAGCAACAGGCATCACAGATGGTGAGTTGCTGAAAGGCGTCCGTTATTTTGGCGATGGCGCCAGCACGGATTCGCTTGTGGTGCGCGGCATGACGGGAACCGTGCGTCAGATCAGCGCAACCCATCGCATTGATAAGTTACGTCACTTCAGCGCGGTGAAATATTAGCCTATGTCATTGCGAGGAGGAGCGGCGCGACGACGAAGCAATCTCACCGTAACAAGGAGACTGCCACGTCGGGCTAGCGCCCTCCTCGCAGTGACATATTGCTTGACACTCCATACCCTTGCACGTATAATGTCGGTCGCTTTCCTCGCTAGCTCAATTGGCAGAGCGGGCGGCTGTTAACCGCTAGGTTCGAAGTTCAAGTCTTCGGCGAGGAGCTACAAGACCTCATATAACGAGGTCTTTTTGTTTTCATCACGATGATTCATTATGAACTTTAGTTTGTATTAATAAATCTGCGCGATACTCTTTGACACATCTTGGCGATGGGAACAAATTCCTTCCCCTATCAGTCCTGAATATAAGGAGGCTCCCATGAAAAAAATAATTGCCTTCGCACTTGCGGTAATCCTTACCGCATGTTCGGCTATTCCTGCGGAAAGTGGCGTTTCCACGCCAGTTGTGATGACAGCCGAAGTAAGCACCGTGGTGTCGAGCTCAGGTGGAACACAATTTCCGCTCGTTACGCCGGAACCGCCAACGGCCATTCCAACACTTGAATCGGGATTCTCTCCGACTGAACTGAAGTATCGAGTGCTGGATGAATTCCCTGATTTCTTTTTTTGCGACCCCGATTTCTATCCGGTTGCACGCGCAGATGAAGGAGATCTGGCAAAACAGCGATTTTCAGAATTACAGGCCAATCAGGAGGAATTCCAGTCCATTCTCGCTCATAACGGACTGAGCGGAATTACAACTTTTACGGATGGGCAGAAATTACTGATCTACCAGGAACATAAGAAACTAAATGCCATTTATTTCGAATTGACGGGAGATAAGTACAAGTTCCAGATCCAGACCGGAGCGGACGGTCAGCAGGGAACTGCCGTCACAGCCACGATTGATAGCAACGGTTCCATTGACGTTCTGCAAAAAGATCAGAGCTTCCCAAGTTGTCCCATTTGTCTCGCCGCTGGAACTCTGATCGACACGCCGCGCGGCGCTGTCCGTGTGGAGAATTTGCAGGTTGGCGATCCCGTTTGGACAGCGAATGAGGCGGGCGATCGCGTCCCCGCGACCATCCTGCGGGTTGGAAGCGTGAAAGTCCCGGCGAGTCATCAGATGATCCATGTTACATTGAACGATGAGCGTGAGCTATGGGCTTCGCCCGGTCATCCCACCGCCGATGGGAGGCGTTTGGCGGATCTGAAAATAGGCGATATTTTGGATGGAGCACAGATCGTCGCCCTTGAGCGGCTGCGTTATGGCGGAACTGCCACGTACGATATTCTGCCGTCGGGTGATACAGATACTTATTGGGCAAATGGAATACTCATGGGTAGCACACTTAAGCCATAGTCACAGGTTTTCACGAAATTGTGGACGTGACAAATGACAGGTGAAACCTGGTGGTAAAAGCGCTATAGTATAGATGACGCTCTATTGGACCAAAAGAGGAGGAGCCTGTGAATACATCAACGCGCATCTTTTTGATGTTGGTTTGGCTCGGCGCACTTGCCCTGACGGGATCGGCTGTGCTGGCACTTACCGCTGCCCGAGTGGGGGAACACAAGTCAAGCACCTATGGTAATGCCTACACCCAGTTCCAGAGCTCGTGGGGCGGTGAAATTGCCATCAAGCCGCCCCACTTTGGAATTTGGCGAACATACACAGTATCGGAGTTTAACAAAGACTCCAAGAAGTATGAGGATGTGGAGAAAAACGAGTGGATTCCGCTCGTACCGAAATCCATCAAAATCGATTCCATCCTGAACTATGGAGAGCAGGAACGCGATTTGCTCATCTTCAATGCGTTTGAAGCGCAGAACACAGAAACCCATGTGGTTGCCAACACAACTGGCTATACTGGTGACCTATACATGAAAGTCACCAAACCGGATAATGCCAACCTCCTGTATAACTATAAAGTTGTGCTCCCTTCACAGAATGACCAGGTTATCCGTCCGACCATGGATAAGGAATTCCTGTTACTCTCCAATATGACGGAGGGCCAACAAACGGACGTCGTCATGACCTATACAACCAAGGGAATGGATGTTTTCAAATACAACCTTTCGGAATTTCAAAACAATGTGATCGAGGGTCTACAGGCAAACATCAAACTGAATACGGATGAGTTTGAGATTTATCGATTTGGATTGCCGCATACGATCAAAAAAATTTCGACGGGTCAGAGCATTCAATTTAACGTGGATGATTTTTCCACTACGCAGGACCTGGGTGTTACGTTCATTTCAAAGCAGAGATATTTGGATCAGATCCAGAGTCTCATGAACTATTCGCCGATATCGCTGATCCTCTTCCTGGTGGTGATCTTCTTCTTCTCACAGATCTACGCCATAAAATTCAACCCGTTCCACTACCTCTTCCTGGCGATGATCAACGTATTTTACTTTTTGTTTGTTGCCTATTTGGTGAGGTTCTTTGGGATTGTCGTTACCTTTGGTATTTCCATCGTGCTTACGGCGGCAATGTTCCTTCTCTACTGTCCCAATGTTTTTGGATGGCGCTTCGCCAGCCGGGTTGCAGGCACCTATTTGTTCCTGTTAACGGTTGTCTTCTCATTGATATTCATGATGCCGATCTTCCGCGGTCTGCTATTCGTGATCCTGATCTTCCTGGTCTTTATGTCGATCATGAGCTTTGTGAGCCGCTCCGATATCTCAAAGTGGCCCATTTTGAACGATGGAAGACCTGTGCAGGCTGAAAATTAACACAGGAATTTCGGGTCTTCCGGCGGCGCGAGATTGAATCAAAAAGACGGCGAGAGTCTCGCCGTCTTTCACGTATTGTGATAAATTGATTACTTCTCAACAGTCTTTGTTGGTGTCCACAAGTCAGCGATGCGAGGCAGCAGGAAGTAGTCCGCACCGATGTATCCGGCGATCTTCCAGGCCAGGACCAGTAAAACAGCCAAGCCGAAGAAAACACCATTCACGCTTGCAGAACCGGCCATAATAAAGTTCCAGTTCATGAAGCCACCGAAGAATGCGGTGAAGCCAATGAAGATGCCGGCGATAAGTGCAATACCGATCAGCAATTCACTCACTGCAACAACCTTCGCGAACCAGGTATACACCTGCGCGTCGAGCATAGCCTGGAGGAATTCACGATACCAGGCATAGGCAATCGGAGGTCGTCCTTCTGCAGGAACTTGAACGGCACCCATCCAAAAGCCTTTGAGTGCATTCCCGGTCTGCATCCAGTCGGGGCTTTCCAGTTTGTGGAGGCTTGCCTGGATCCATTGCCAGCCCAACCATACGCTGACAGCCAGCCAGAGGATGGAGAAGCGCTTGTCACGGAACAGCATGTTGATGAACGAGGGGGTTTCGAGCGTTTGACCCTTGCGGGTGAGAACTAAAGCAGACATTGGTAATTTCCTTTCTCGGAATGAGTTATGAAACGTACTTGATGCTTATAATTTATACCTTTTCGGTCTAAATTATAAGTGATAAAAATCACAATTATGACCTTATATATCCATTTAGTTGTGTGACAACTGTCATTTTT
>JBGPNQ010000213.1:0-9005 GCA_041487615.1 Anaerolineae bacterium | reverse complement strand
TGTTGGTGAAAAACGCACCGGCGAGACATAGGTTATCCCTTTTGTCATCGGTGTCATGAAGTAATCCCGGTTCGATTTGTCCACGCCAATATCATCTGTAAACGTGTCGACAATATCTGTGCCATGCTGGTCCAGGAGTGCGTATGATCCAATGTTTGTTGGATTGCTCTGTGACAAGGCATTGAAGAGTGCCAGGATTTCATCTTTTGATTCTTCCTGTTCCTGGGACGATCCTTTCAGATAAGCGATCACATCCGGTATGTGTGCGTTGGATATTACCTGGTATGTGTTAAAGTTGATAAAAGAGTCGATCTGATCCATGGAATGATGCGCAGCTGCGATGAGGGTGTCTTTTGTTTTTTGTTCGAGTGACTGCTGTGTAAAATAATTGGCTGAGGTCGCAATAAGAATAATGGAAGTCAGACTTGTTCCCAGTGCCAGGATCAGAAGTTTTGGACGGATGGAAAGATCACGGTATTGATAGATTACTGCTACCAGGATGATTAGGCCAAGAACGGCAGATGCGACGCGTGCGGAAATCACATCCTCTGCAAGCGCGGGAACGCGCGGCAGCGTCCAGAAAGCGTCCACCAGAATGATGGCAATTGTGCCTGCAATTCCAACCCCCAGTGCCGTTAAGGCACTTTGTCCCTGTAGCAATTGAAGCGGTACAAATAATGTAATGGCGAGCAGAACGAAGGCCGCCGGAAGCCCATAACCTTCGGCTTGGGATGCTGCCAGAAGCAGTCCAATAAGCCCACCGAGCAGCAAAACCCATGATCCCTGGATCTTACGTTCGAAGAAGATCAGGATTGCACTTGTAAGAGACAGAATGGCAAGTGTGAAAGGGATGGCGTTAACCAATGCATATTGGTAACTTGGAGCACCCAGCAACGTATCGAATACCGTGCTGGCAAACACGCCCAGTACGATTGCCAGGATCAGCACGATCCAAAAAACCCGTCGTTCTGTACTCGATAAGGCTGAATAGCGGTCCCTAAACATGGTTATTTCCTATGGCCTCTTGGCGAACTGCTTCAGCCGCCAGGTCCGGAGATTGTAATTGTACGATCACTTCCGAGCCGCCAAGGGCACGACTGAGTTCCTCGGCGGCGGTCCGCAGGATTGATTCAAACTGAGTGGTCGAGCTGATCTTGCCTGAAATCTCAGATGTTACCCTTTCGATCTCGGCACGCCTTTGTGTGGTTTCGAGCAATAGGGAAGTTTCAATCGCAAGCGACAATCGGTCTGCCACCGCTTCAGCAATATCCACTTCGTCAGGATCCCAATCATGTTCATCCTTCGGGCGGATGTTCATAATGCCAATCACATCTTCACGCAGCCGAATTGGAATGGCAAGAACAGGTTTCTCGCCTCCTTCTACAATTGTGCGTTTATCGGCGATCGCTTTGGTAATGTGCGGCGATGAGATCGGTGCGGTCAAAGGATGGAGAGTATTTCCCGAAACAAAGTATCCAACTCGTGCTTCTTGTGATTGCAACACTCTCCACGATTCGTTCAAATAAGCGCCGGATGTTTTTTGAGCCTCTCTTAACAACTCCTGAGTGATTTCGTACGAGCGCGCATTTTGAATGGCGATGGTAACCTGATCCGCGAGCGTTAATAACACTTCAATATCTTCCGGCTGAAAAGCGTTAGGTTCGACGCTTTGCACATCCAGGACACCGATGATTTCCGTCCCCGTTCGGAGCGGAAGCGCCAGCTCAGAGCGTGTATCCGGGAGCTCCCGGTTGTCAAAGTAGGCTGCATCGGTTCCAACGTCGAGGGCGATGCGTGGAGTTCCTGTCGCAGCTACAAAACCCACGATTCCAGTTTGCCCGAAGGCAAGTCGGTGTCCATGTTGGAGCATGCGTTTTCCGCCCTCGCTGTTCGCTGCCATCAATACAGCATATTGATGGTTTTCATCAAGAAGAAAAATGCCGGCATGATAAAAACCAAATTGCTGACTAATCACTTCAGTAAGATGTGCAAGTAGTTCCTGCATTTCCTGTGATGAGGCGGTGGCACGCGCCACTTGAGCAATGGCCTCAAATTGTTTTGCACGTCGCTGATTGCGCTGATTTGCCGCTTCCAGTTCGAACGTTCTACTGGAGACGCGTTGCTCCAGTTCCATGTTCAATTCCTGCAGACTCTTATTCGTTGTAACCAATGCCTCTTCGCTGGCAGTGGCCCGGCGCACCGCATCGATCAAGGTTGTCGTACTGAAATAGATCAGCGCGGCAACGGCAATGAATATGATTGTGAGGTCGCGCGAATATCCGATTGGCTCCTGAATATGAGGAGCTATGAATCCATTTATCTGTAGATACGAAAGCGCCCATATGGCCAGGATGCTGGCGAGAATAACAATACCGCCTGAGCGCCAGCTGAGGATAATGCTTGCCAGCAATCCAACAGCAATATATGCGACCACAATAACATCTTTCACACCCTCTGCCGTGGAGGCCTGAATGGTAATACCCAGCCAGGTCAGCACAATAATAATTATGGCGCTCGCTGTCAAATTTCCTTTTCGCAGCAAATAAAGCGAAAGAATAATGACACCCATAAGGCACGGAAGCACAACGATGGTGAAATCTGGTGTTTTCCTGAAGAACTGCGGAATTATGGAAATGACAAGCAAAACCAGGAGAATCCACCCAAAACCATTGATAAATTTTGCGCGAAAATTATCGTCATTGTTATCAAAGTGAGGCGGATTAAGCAGGCGTTTGATCATTCCTTCTCCTGGCTTCGATTAAGCTGAATCGTGATCTCTGCTTCAGGCAGCGTGCGGTTCAACTCCTGTGCGGCTGTCTTAAGCAACTGATCGATATCACTTTGGGCGCTGATCTTGGCAGAAATTTCACCGATCGTACGTTCCTTTGCAGCACGTTTTTGGCTTTCTGCGAGGAGACGGGCATTCTCCATGGCAATGGCCGCGCGTTCGATAATGGCGGTTACTACATCAAGCTCATCCTGATCCCAACGCTGATTATCAGGCGAACGGACATCGACCGATCCGATCACTTCACCTCGCAACCTGACCGGAAGGGAGAGGACGGCGCCTCGATTCCTCGTCCGATCCTGTTCGATTTGCGAGCCGCCATTCTCTTCACCTTTGGCATTCCTGGCATAAAGCAAGGTAGCTCTGGCACCGTTATGATGAATCCCGATCAGGTTCTGGTTCTTTGTAAATTGCCGCCATCCAGTTTGCACAAACTGACGGGATAGAGACTCTGATTCTGCCAGTGCCTTTCGGGTCTCATCGAATTGTAGTGAATTCTGTATGGCAATGCTTACCTGCTCAGCGAGTGTTGTCAGGATATTGATATCTTCCTGGTCAAACGCGTTGGCTTCCTGGCTCTGAACATCGAGCGCACCGATCACTACCTTTTCGGCCAATAAGGGAAGGGCGATTTCTGAACGTGTTTCGGGCAGCTCTGGATTGTTGAAGAAGACCGCATCCTGTCCGGTGTTGAGCGCAACGCGCGCTCTCCCGGTGTTGGTCACAAAACCTACGATGCCTGTTTCACCAATGCGCAAGCGGTGTTGGCGTGCCAGCATCCTTTGCCCACCCGGACTATTTGCAGCGCTCAAAACCGCAAATTCCCTGCGTGAATCGATGAGAAAGATGCCCACATGGTAGAAGCCAAACCGGGTGCTTATGGCTGTGGTTACTTGAGTCAGCAGCGCACCCAACTCTCTTGTTGAGCTGATCGCAGATGCGACTTGTGCAATGGCTTCAAATTGCTTGGCGCGGCGTTCGTTTCGCTGATTGGCGACCACCAGCTCGCTGGTACGTTCCTCGACACGCAGCTCCAATCCTTGAAGTGTGGCTCTTAGTCGAGACGTCATGGTATTGAACGCCTGGGCAAGACTACCTATTTCGTCTCTGGACGCGATGTGGGCCTGGGCAGATAAGTCACCATCGACGATCTCATTGGCCACCTGCGTCAGGCGAATAATCGGCGCGGAGATAACCTGTCCTATTCCCAAACTGATCAGCACCGCTATCACAAGCAGCGTGATCAGAAGAATTGCCGCAACCCGCGTTCCTGATTGGATTTGTGTCTGTGTCGTATTGCGCGCAGCGCTTATCTCCGCTTGCAGTTCCTCCACTGGGACCACCAAGGCGAGGCTATACCCATTCGCATGGATCGGCGCGAACGAAATATAGTTATCCACTCCGCCTAAAGACACAGTGAGAAGGCCGTTACCACCTGCCACCATGCGGTTCGTGACAGCTTCCATTGGCTGGGTACCTCGGGCCAGTACGCTGGTCTTGAAGAATTCCTCAGCCTTGATTTCGTCCGGATGAAGGTCAAAGATTTGGTATCCGGCATCAGGCATTGAAATAATATGACCGGCATCATCGATCATAAACGCGTAACCGGTCTGGCCGATTTTTAGCGATGCGACCCGTTGGGTAATCGTAGACAACTGCATATCGGCTGCGACGATACCATTGAACGTGTTGCCAACATAGATGGGCGTAGCGGCGGTAACCACGAGCCCTCCACCGGTCGCATCCAGATACGGGATCGTCCAGCGTGAGACCCGTTTCTGATTGAATAATGGCGATGTGATTTCATAATATGGCCGTTTTCTCGGATCAAAACCGGGCGGCAGGACCGCAGCCAAATTGATATTTGGGTAATAGCGAGTAACTCCACTTGTATCAATTGCGTAGACTGCCAGCAGGGACGAGTTCCTATCCAGGATTGAGGGAGCATAAAAATCCAGATAGGCCGATGTGTTTAGATCCGCGATCAGCGAATCATTCAGATTCGTATTGGCAGGAACATACAATGACGAAACATCAGATGGTGAATTGCCGTATTGTCCGCCGTCCAATTTCGAGAGACCTGTTGCGGCATTCCAATAATTTCCCTGGCCAAGCAGCTGCTTCTGTCCCTGAAGTGTCTCCCAGTTTTCCGCCAGGCCTTCAATGCTATCCAACACATCTTCGAACGATTGATTTGCTGTTTCCGCTTCTGTGTAAACCGTATTAATCAGGTTCGCTTCCGCGAGCTTACTGGTACTTGTTTCAAGCCGCGTGGAGAGCGAGTTGGTGATCTGCGCAGCCTGAAATACCGCAAAGATCGAGAAGACCGCGAGGGCCAGTCCACCGGTCGTTATAATGCCCAGGATGATCTTTGTGCGAATATTAAGTGAAACGAATTGCCTTGCCAGTAAAATACCGAATGATGCCAGCATGACGACGGTGATTAACCATGTCAAAGTGCCCGGGAAAGCTGCAAGACTTCGCGAAGGACCAAATAAATCCACGCATACGGAAACAATCGCAGCAATTGTGCTCCACATAAGTATGCGCCCGAAATTTCGGCGTGGTAATGTTAATAACCCAATACAACCGATAGTGCATAGCGCAAGTACAGCTGCAAAGATGCTTGATCCGCTTGCCCAAAGCGGTTCGATAGCGAAGTAAGTCGCGATAGCCGACATGAGTAAGATGATTCCGAAATTCTGCCGATCTGTATCAAGCAGACGATTGCACAGAATCGCCGCGAGGAAGACAACACTCGTGGTCAGGATGTGGGCGATTTCGTCGGCTCTGTATTGGTAAAACCCAAGCGCGGCGGAAGCCAATACAAGAAGCAGACTGATCCAGCGGGCATTACGGGTCAGCGTCTGTGATTCAGATGATGGAAAGTTTTGACCTGAATTCACGATGACTCCTTGTTTTGAAATCGGATCAGCACTTCAGAGCCGCCCAACACTCGTTCCAGTTCCTCGGCTGTTGAATGAAGAATGTTTTCGATATTAAAGGCGCTGCTGATGCGTGCTGTCGCGGTTGAGATTGCCTGTTCCTTGGCGGCTCGACGACGGGCATCCTGAAACAGACGAGCATTTTCCATTGCCAGGGCAGCGCGTTCAGCGACCGCCTCTACCAACGTCACTTCATCATCCATCCATGTTTTGGATGGATCGTTTGATTCGACATGGATCACGCCAATCACTTCCCCTCGCACCTTGACGGGGACAGCCACCCTGTGCCGCTTCGCCTCGGACCCGTTTGCCTGATCGGTTGCCACTCGTCCACTTTGTGCAGCAGACAGCACCTCCGGAAGTCCGAGTGCTTTTTCCAACATTTCGATTCGTCCAATGTGGTAACGGAAACCGGGCTGCTCCGCCTTGGAAATGGTTCGACTCCATTCCGCACGAGTGAATTCATCATAAACTTCCTGGACCTGAGTAAGAGCCACCCGGGTTTCAGTCAAGAGACGTGCATTTTCGAGCGCAATGGCCACTTGATTGGCGAGTGTTGTCAATATTTGTAGATCTTCATCTGTGAACGCGCCAGGCTCTGTACTCTGTACATCCAGAATACCGGTGGTTTCGTCACGCGATTTCATCGGTAATGCTGCCTCAGAACGAGTATTTGGGAGGTCTGGGTTGTCAAAGTAAATGGCATCCGATCCAACGTCCAGCGCGATTCGAGCGATACCTGTCTGGGCGGAATAGCCCACCACGCCCGTTCCCAGTTTCAATCGATGGCTGCGTTGGAGCATCCGCCTGCCGCCATCGCTGTTTGCGGCCTGCAGAATGGCGTACTCGCGAGAGGCATCTATCAAGAAGATCCCTACATGATAGAAACCAAAATATTCGCTGACCAATCTCGTAGCAGCCGGCAGGAGTTCATTGAGATCCTGCAACTTTGCAATTGTTTCTGAAAGTTTGGTGATGGCTTGCAGTTGTGTGGCACGTTTTTGCAGAGCAGAGGTTCGCTCTAGTACCGTTTGTTCAAGACCATCGCTTAACGCTTGCAGTTCTGCGTTACGTTTGATTACTTCCCTTTCGCTGGATTGAGCGCGCTGTGCGCTTTCGTTCAACATATTTATCAATGCTCTTTGTATGAACGTAATTGCCAAAATGACAATTGATATGGCAAAGGGGGACACTGGCAGAGTCAAGGAACTGGTGGGCGACACGATAACGCCGCGCATCTCGGCGATCCCAATTCCAAAGACAGCCAGAATCATTAGGAAGGCAAACACAAAGGCGCCTCTTTGTCCTAATGTAAGACTGGCAAGACTAATCACAACAGCATATGCCAGGAGATTGATGTCGTGAAGCCCGTAACCAGGAGGAGCTGCAATAATATAGGTAATCACCGCAAATAACGATGATGGCAGAAGAACCTGAGCGGGAAGCAGAAAACCCCGCGTCAAAGCATTGAAACTAATCAATGCAAAAATAAAGAGTGAGCCAATAGGGACAAGGTATTGCCATCCGAAACCTCCTGCTGCCGCAGCAATCAGCGCTGCGATATCTGCAACCATGGAGATAATAAGTAAGGTTCTCAAAAGCCTTGCTCGAGATAGTGACTCTGATTGGCTGGACACTTTATCTGACGTTTTGGACAACTTATTCAGCATGGTTGCCTCGCTCGGGTTTCGTTGTTTCATGGGAACCATTGTTTGACTCTGTGGCAAGCGGCGAGGATGGATTTACCAACTGGAATGAAACAGTTGAACCTTCCAGTGTTTGACCTAACTCTTCCACTGTGTCTCTGAGAATGGAATCCAATTGAAACGATGTGCTCAGCTTTGCTGCCATCTCTGAAAGGAATGTCTCGCGAGATGCACGTTTCTGGGCGTCTTCGAGCAAACGTGCCCCTTCCAACGCCAGAGCCACGCGTTCCGCAGTTGCTGCAACAATCGCTAATTCGTCGTCGGTCCATTGACGTGAGGCATCATAGGCCTTCAATTTCAATCGTCCAATGGTATGACCGCGCAATTGCACCGGCACGAAGAGTCCATCATCTTCACCTCTGGATTCGTTCCTTTCCTTCAATGCATCCGACTTGATTCCGTCATAGCGATAGCCGGGCCGTTCGGCTGCTTCTGTATAAAGCTGCCAAACCTGACCCGTCACCTGCCTGGATGCAATCTCAGCCTCGTGCAAAGCGCGCCTAACCTGTTCGGCCGAGAGCGCGTTTTGGATTGAGATTGCCACCTGATCGGCAAGAATTGTGAGGTTGGAAACATCCTCTTCATCGAACGCATTTGGTTCCCTGGATTGCAAGTCAAGAGCGCCGATGACCGACCCGCTGACTTTGAGAGGCAGGGTGAGTTCGGCATGGGATTCACGCAAGTCCTGATTCTCCGAGTCGAGAGCTTGAGTCCCACGATCCCCTGCAATCCGCGGCGTTCCGGTTCTAATTACTGAGCCGACAATCCCCTCTCCTCCAACCTTGATGCGGTGTTCTTCTGTCAGCATTTTCGATTCGCCATCGATGGACTGCGAACGAAGGATGGCGAATTCACTTTGCTGATCCACCAGAAAAATACTGACCCGATAACAGGACAATTGCTTGCTAATGATCGTTGAAATCAGTGGCAGCAGACGGTCAAAATCCTGCACCGAAGCCGCTGTTCGTGCGACTTCTGCAATGGCACGCAAGCGCTCGGTGCGTTTCTGCAAAACCAGGTTTGTTGAGACAAGTTCTAGTGTGCTGGCGTGCAGATTGGACTGCGTCTCCTTGAGTTCAGTATTTGCTCGCTCCAATTCCTCGACACTGTTTCGAGATCGTTTGATCGCGTTCTCCAGACCACTTGTAAGAATGGATATGAAAACAGCAGCCATGCCCAAGACGACTGAGATATCCTGAGCGAACGATGTAACCGAGTAGCTGGGTATAACAAGGAGACCGCCCGCTTCAGCATACGCCAATCCAAAGGCGGTTGCCATGCTTGCCACCGCAATAATGACAGCGGCGGGCCAGCCAAGTAGTAGCGCCGCCATGAGCATGACAACGAAATTCGTAATGAAAGATGCATCGCGAACTCCATAAACTGAAGCTGCGATCCCATTCACACCGGCCCAAACGAGCACCACAAGCATTATGGATGCAACCGATACATATCCTTTGCGAACCAGCCATCTTGTCACCAAACCTAGAAATGCCAGCGCGAACAGCACGCCATCGGCCGGACTCAATAATTGACCGGGCCTGGTATATCGAACAAAAAGCTCAT
>JBGPNQ010000212.1:0-9008 GCA_041487615.1 Anaerolineae bacterium | reverse complement strand
CCACCATTGGAGTATTGACAAATATTGGCGAAGCCCACAGCGAAGGATTTGTTTCTGTGAACCAAAAAGAATCCGAAAAAAGAATTTTGTTCAGGAATGCCGCCTTGCCGCCTTCATTAGAAATCACACAGGTAAAACGACAAGCCGGATACGATGCTTAGCCACTGTCCGTACATCAGGATGGTTTCCGGAAAGGTATTTTTCGTCAGATCGCTGAGGAGCGCGGCGTTGGAGTGAAATCCAAGATGATAGATGGAATCCAGCGGGATTTCTCCTCTCCGGTCGATTCGTTCAATTGCATTTTCGTGAAATTGGGAACCAATCCCACTCGGAACGATCAACTTATCGATTTGTGCAACGCGGGTCGCAAAAGCCAGGATGATGAGCAGGCAAAGGGCAATCGTTTCCTTCCATTGAAATGATGCCGGACTTATTCCCGTATACTTCTTCCGCAAAGCGAATAATTCCAATACGGCGCTGAAAATCAATATCAGAAGGACCGCCGGAGTCAAATGGCCTGCGAACCGGATCCTGAACAGGCTAAGGATGAAAAATACCACCGGAGGCAGAGCTATTCCGGTTAGTAATGTGTGAATTACCCGTTCAATGGGATCTCGATCAGGCAGAAAGAAAAACGTGATAATGTTTCCAATTCCCCAAATAATGATTGTCATCAGGACCAGACTCATCATTCTTCCTGCTGAATTTTGTACTGTCTTTTCGATGAGCGCAGGAATGTTAGGTTTGCTGTAGGTGAAAAGCGCCAGATCCCCAGGATCGGTCAGCGTATTATTGAAGACCAGTTCACCTGCCGGATACGAATCGAACTCACTTCCCAATAGCGATATCAAGCCTGGCGGGGCGTCTGTTTGAAGCAGAAGACGATATTTTCTGTCAAGCGAATCGGTTTGGGGGGCAAAGGAAAATCTGATAGTGTCGACCTGGACCGAGTGCGGGACTAGATATTCTCCGCTGGCAATCTCCTTTCCTTCATCGTCTGTCAATTTCATCGAAACGTTGAATTCATAATCCCTGGGGTAGCCGGATGACGCCAGGGAGAATTCGATTAAACAAAGATTTGATGAATGAGGAATGAACGTTTGATAATAGGAATTTTCATCATCAAACGGTGTTATGTTAGCCGTATCCCTCTTTTGGGAGGCATTCAGATCAGGGACTCTGGCAGTAAGTAGCAGATTGCTTGCTCCGATCCCCACTATCAAAACACCAAGGTAAAAACCCCAATTCCTTATCATCGGGAATTTGGTCAATTCGCTTCAGTGTTTTGAAGGCTTGCGCGTCGGAAACCTGGTTGGGGGCGGTTGAGGGATGAACGAAGCCGTAGGAATCGCAGGCGAATAGCAGTTACCGCTTACCCAATCGATCCGCAGCCATCCTTTTGTATGGTCGGGTAATATTCCGTATAACCACTCTCCGCTTCTGTCCGACATGAGTGCGATAAATCGTTCTCCCTGCTTATATCGTTCGTAGCTGGCAACGTTGTAGCCTCTGCTGGGTCCTTCAAAGGCGAATGTGCTTGCGATCGCGATATAGCAAGCTGCCTGATCTGTTGCAGTGACTCCAGTTACAGGTACAAAGTCGGTAGGGATGTGTGTACTTGTGCCTTGCATGGCGGTGGGAGCAATCCGGGATGAAGATGGTGGTCTGGATTGTGGAGGGACCGTTATACCCCCTGCTTCCCATGCAAGTACGCCAACGACCGCTAGGCAGGTGAAACAACTACATCCACTCAACCAAACCCTCGCCCACCGCGTTCTGAAAAGAGCCGTAATCGCGGCGAATGTGAGAAGCCCGGCCGAGATCTTTATGAACCTGCGGTTCCCTTTCAGACGCAGGGCAGTGATGTTTTTCTCCCGCAAACGCTTGTCCTGGTTTAACGCCATCGTTTTCAAAGTAAAAGCGGCCGAAGCAGGGACATCCATGAAAACGTGCAGACCATTACCAGACTCCAGGTTGACGATCTGCATTTCCGACTTGTTTGCGTGGGCAATCTGGGAAATGAAATCAAGCAGATCGCTTTGCTTGGCCTGGTTGAAGGTCGACAGCGTAAATCCCCGCACTGCCATTTCCACTTCCCGGCGTGCAGCAGGCACTTGCGGATTTTCGGCGATGTGTTTCTTGAGGGCCTGGGTCAACCCCTGTGTGCTCGTCTCGAACCCATATTCTGGAACATCCGCAAACTGCAGACCTGCCAATTGATAGCGAAGTTCGGCAGGAATCGCGATTTTTTCGAGCATTAGGACGAATATCTTTTTCCCCGAATCCTGTGCAAGATCCACTTCCTTGCGGACATTCTCCGACGCTGCAGAGTGCCGGGAAAGCACCAGGACAAGCGCGTCACAAATATCAATAGCTCTTACGATCTCCAGGCGCCATGCATCCCCAACCTTGATATCCTGACGATCCAGCCAGATATCCAACCCAGCCTTAGTCAATTCACTGGCAAAGCGATCTACAATTTCAGCATCACGTCTCGAATAACTGATGAAAATATGACTCATCTTCTCACTCCCGATGAAGCGTTGGTAGACATATAATACCTAGTTTGACCGAAAAGTCAACAATCGATACAATCTCATGCAGGTCACGGATGTCTGCACGGCATCGATATAATGGGAGAGCAGATAGGCTCAAAACTCAATTTGAATCGTTGGAAGAATGAGACAGTGCGCCTGTGCTGGAAAAATCCATGCCTTTGGAAGAGATGCTTGATACAATTGCCGCAATATACCTTACCTGGAAAAGGTCATCCGCGTAAATGATACTGAATTCGTCCATGGTCGGACAATTATTAATACAAATGGGCGAGGTGGGGAAACGCTTATCTGAGATCGGAGCCACAGAGGGCGCGGCCGGAAATATTTCCATTTGTCTGCGTGACACGGTGGAGATACGCGAATACTTCCCTCAAATGAATATCGTCGAGCTGCCTGTGCCCGCGCCGGATCTGGCCGGTGCAACGATCATTGCCACTGGCTCGGGGCAGCGATTACGTGACATTGCCGAGGCACCCACTGCCACTCTTGCCGCGATCATCGTTGACGATGGTGGGAAAACAGGCAGAATATTCACCTCCGTCGATTGCCCATTTAAGAGGGTAACCAGTGAGTTCAATTCACATCTTGCTGCGCACCACGACCAGATGCGCTCACGAGCCATAAAATCTCATGCCATCGTCCATGCCCAACCCAGGCATCTGACATTCCTTAGTCATCTTCCAAAATACCAGGATGAGCGTTATCTCAATACGCATCTTCTGCGCTGGCAGCCAGAGACCATCCTGAACTTTCCTGAAGGGATTGGCGTTCTGCCATTTCTTCTCCCAGGTTCGGTTCACCTGATGCTCGAGACCATGCTTTGCCTGCGAGATCATCAACTGGTGGTCTGGTCTCAGCATGGAATCATGGCGCGGGCGGACGAGTCTCTTATCCACGCGCTGGATTTGGTGGAATATGCCGAAACGGCCGCTCAATACGAGGTGTTGAACCTATCCACGGGGGAAACAAGCGCCGGACTTAGTCCCGAAAACATCCGAGCAGTGGCAGATTCTTGGAATTTGAAGCAGAAACTCTACTGAATCCTTCAAGCGGCCATCCTGGGTGATCGGGACGGCTCCTCCAGCAAAGCGAAAGTGAGTGAATTGCGAACAGTTTTCGGCTGGGAGTGAACCGGGATGTGCATCCGCTTGCAAGTCTGAGGGTTTAAGTCTATACTTCGTCCCAACTTTCAACCAAAGGAGAGAAAGCCATGGCAACCGTTCGAGATATGATCCGTAAAAAGGGCGCAGAGATTTTCGGAATTGCGCCTGAAGCCACGGTCTATGAGGCCCTGGCATCGATGGCGAAGCATAACACTGGTGCCCTGTTGGTGATGAATGGCGATCATATGGTGGGAATTCTTTCCGAGCGTGACTGCATACGCAAGGTGGATATCCGGGGAAAAAGCGCGAGGGACACCCGGGTTAGTGAGATTATGACGAGTAATGTCATCACCGTGAATTCCGATCAGACGGTCGAAGAATGTGAGGCTCTGATGATGGAAAAGGGCATCCGCCACCTTCCCGTATATGATGGTGATAAATTGATGGGTTTAGTTTCGGTGCGGGATGTGCTGCGGGAAGTAATCGAGATGCAGCAAATGATGCTTTCCCAATTGGAGCGTTACATCACAGGCGGCGGACGATGATCCTGCCTGAGTGGACAATTGCGGAACTACAGGAAAAAATGGAATCGGGCGAGTTGACCTCACGTCGGCTCGCCGAGTTGTATCTGGGGCGGATCGAAGCGGTGGATAAGAGTGGACCATATATCAACTCGGTCATCGAGCTAAATCCCGACGCGCTGGAAATCGCCGATACATTGGACGCGGAACGTAAAGCTGGAAAGACGCGCGGTGCCTTGCATGGAATTCCCATCCTGATCAAAGACAATATCGATACAAATGACCATATGCAAACAACGGCAGGTTCACTCGCGCTGGAAGGTCACATCGCCGAAAAAGATGCATTTGTCGTCAAGCAATTGCGCAAGACAGGTGCGCTGATTCTCGGAAAGACCAATTTGAGCGAGTGGGCCAACTTTCGGGGCAAACGCTCGACCAGCGGATGGTCGTCGCGAGGTGGGCTGACGCGCAATCCGTACGCTTTGGATCGCTCTGCCTGCGGTTCCTCTTCGGGATCGGGCGCGGCCGTGGCGGCCAATCTTTGCGCGGCGGCTGTTGGGACCGAGACCGATGGTTCGATCATCTGCCCATCCCAGACCAACGGGATTGTCGGCATCAAACCCACGCTTGGGTTGATCAGTCGCAGTGGGATCATTCCCATTGCGCACAGCCAGGATACCGCAGGCCCCATGGCTCGGACGGTTGCCGACGCGGCCATCCTGCTCGGGGCCATGACAGGGGTCGACGCCCAGGATTCGGTTACGCGGCTGAGCAGAAAGCGGAGCTTGTCCAATTACACCAGGTTCCTTGACCGCGATGGACTCCAGGGTGCCCGTATCGGTGTTGCACGCAATATGGCTGGGAAAAATCCGCGCATCCTCAAGATATACGATTTCTGTGTCGAAGTGATGAAGAAACTTGGCGCAGAGATCATCGATCCCGCGGATGTTCCCAATTTTGACAAGTTTGGCAAGACCGAACTGGACGTCCTGCATTACGAATTCAAAGCCGACTTGAACAAGTATCTCAAGTCCCTCGCCAATGGTGCGCGAGTCCATTCGATGGAAGATGTGATCAATTTCAATGAAGAGAACAGCGATAAGGTGATGCCGTATTACGGCCAGGAACATATGATGACCGCGCTGGAGAAGCCGTCTCTCAGCGATAAGAAATATCGTGAGGCGCTTGCGAAGAACCATGAATATGCGCGCACAAAAGGACTCGACTCAGCAATGCGCAAGCATAAACTTGACGCTATTATCATGCCCTCAGGCGGACCTGCCTGGATGATCGACCTTATCAACGGCGATTCGAGTAACTGGGACATGGAAAGCACGTCACCCGCGGCTGTGGCCGGATATCCGCACATCACTGTCCCCGCGGGGTACATCTTTGGTCTGCCGGTAGGTATATCTTTTGTCGCCAAAGCATGGCAGGAGCCAACCCTCATCAAGTTTGCCTACGCATTCGAGCAGGCCACGCAACTTCGTAGGACTCCAAGATTCTTGCCGAGCGCAAATTTGAATCCGTGACCGTTAGCCACAGAGAGCCTTGAGAAAAAAACTCAGCGACCTCAGTGGCTATGTTTGCTTTTCTTGTCAAACATTTTGTTTCGGTCTATACTTCCTCTCGGAGAGTGAATGCCTGAATTTGACCTGGCTCCCATCAAGACAGCAATTGAATCTTTCATACCTTTGGGCCGCTCGGGGTTATTACCAGCCTTGCATGCGGCTCAAAAAATTTATGGCTGGCTTCCTGAACAGGTTGCTGCAGAAGTTGCGAAATCCCTGCACGTACCTTTGGCAGATGTTCATGGCGTGATCGAGTTTTACGCACTCTTCTACAATACGCCGATTGGAAGGCGCGTGATCCGGGTCTGCACCGATCAAGCCTGTGTACTGAAAAATGCACACGGGATTCTGAATCATCTCTGCCACCATCATGGAATCAAACCGGGTGGAACGACAGCCGGACAAGCCGTCACGATTGAAGCCAGTCCGTGTCTTGGGCTTTGTGAGCAGGCACCCGCCGCGCTGGTCAATGATGAAGCAGAGACAAACATCGATCTCCAAAATGATTCTTATGAACTGGGTCGTCCGCGTTCCCTGGCCTATGGCTCAATTCGTTTGTTGACTGAGAATTGCGGGAATGGGACAACCTCCCTTGCAACGTATGGAAAATACCCTGCTTTTGCAAAAGCACTAACCATGAAGCCGGAAGATGTGGTTGCAGAGATCAAATCCTCAGGTCTCGTAGGGCGCGGCGGCGCGGCATTCCCGACCGGTATCAAATGGGAAGGTGCGGCGAAGGCACAGGCGGATCAAAAATACGTCATCTGTAACGCCGACGAGTCCGAGCCGGGCACATTCAAGGACCGCATCCTCTTGCTCGACGATCCCCATCGTACCATCGAGGGGATGTCCATCGCCGCGCTTGCCGTTGGTTCAAGTAAAGGCTATATCTATGTGCGCGGGGAATATCCATATATCCTGCCTGTCCTCGAAAAAGCGTTGAATGAAGCCCGGGAAGCGAATCTGCTCGGCGAAAATATTCTCGATTCCCATTTTTCATTTGACATCGAAGTACGCGTCGGCGCGGGCGCTTATATTTGCGGCGAGGAGACCGCGTTGTTCGAGTCGATCGAAGGCAAGCGCGGTTTCCCGCGTGTGAAGCCTCCCTTTCCCACAACTCATGGATTGTTTGGCAAACCGACCGTCATCAATAATGTGGAAACGCTCTGTAACGTGCCTTTGATCATTTCAAAAGGCTCGGCTGAATATCGCAGGATCGGCACCGAGAAATCTCCAGGACCAAAATTATTCTGTGTTTCGGGCGATGTCGCGAAGCCCGGCCTGTATGAAGTTCCATTCGGTGTGACGTTGCGCGAGTTGCTCGATATGGCTGGCGGTGTTTCAAACAGCAAGGCAATGCAGTCAGTCCTGTTCGGTGGGGCGGCGGGCGCGTTCGCAACATCTCAACACCTGGATGTGAAAATGACTTTCGAGGACCTGCGCGCCGCAGGTTTGCCACTGGGTTCAGGCGTTGTGATGATCTTCGACGAGACGCGTGACATGCGCGCGGTGCTGAAGGAATTGGGTCACTTCTTCGCGCATGAATCGTGTGGTAAATGCTATCCTTGTCAGATCGGAACGCAGCGCCAGAAAGAAATCCTGGAGCGCGTAGCCAGTAAGGATACATTGCCCGGAGATTTAATCCGCCTGCAAGATGTTGGCTGGACGATGACGGACGCGTCCCTGTGCGGGCTGGGGCAAACGGCAGCGAGCGCGGTCTTGTCCGCGATCAAGTTGTGGCCGGAACTATTCAACATAGCCGAAGGATGAGAAATGAAAACATCAAAGAAACGTTCAAACTCAAGAAGGAAAGTACTTGCAGAAGCGATTGCTCAGGAAACAGTTTTGGAATCTGTTGTTGAAATTCCTGCAGCGGAACCTGCTGTTGTTCAACCAGCAGAGAAGATTATTCAGCAAGGTCTTGCCGTAAAGCAGCCTGCTCGGCTTTTATTGATTGTTCTCGTGCTTGGTTGGATATATAACTATTTGTTTTGGAAACAATCCGCGGGAGTCAATTTCGCGTTGTTTTTGACTCTTAGTTTGGTAGGCGGACTTTTTGTATTGCTCTCGGAGGGATATAAGCCTGGACGTATGGGCTTTTGGTTACTGATTCCTTTTGTGTTCTTTGCAATGATTACGTTCTCTCGTCAAGAATCTTTGACGATATTCCTGGCCTATACCTTTACATTATTCTCCCTTGGAGTGTTGGCAACTTCTTACCTGGGTGGTCGCTGGCATTTATATCGACTCTCAAATTACATACACAAATTCTTTTTATTGGTTGGAGATTTGGTGATTCGACCTATACTATTTTTCAATCAGGTTCGCCAAGCTCCATCTGAAATTATTCAAGCTGGAAGGCGCTTTCCAATTGGCGGAATGCTTCGTGGTCTGGTCATTGCTTTGCCTATCGTGCTTTGTTTCGGTTCGCTCTTAGCCTCTGCGGATCTTGTGTTTAGCAAGAAACTGGACGATCTTTTTGATTCAGAAAAGATATCAGACTACATACGACAACTGTTTCTTATTATCTTCTTTGCATACGTGCTGGCAGGAGCCTTTTTACATGCTGCCACGAAAAGTAAGGATGAAAACATAACCCCGGAAGATCGGTCAATCATCAAACCGTTTCTTGGCTTCACCGAATCGACAGTCATATTGGCCAGTGTAGCCTTTCTTTTTCTCACTTTTGTCGTTGTCCAATTCCAATACTTCTTCGGCGGAGAGACCAATATCGGTGTAGCGGGCTACACCTACTCCCAATACGCGCGCCGCGGCTTTAATGAGCTGGTAATTGTGGCATTCTTCAGCCTGGTATTGATCCTGGGCTTGAGTACCTTGACTAAGCGTGAGGATGAAATCCAGAAGAAAATCTATTCAGGTTTGAGTGTTGTCGTTGTTGCCTTGGTAATGGTGATCCTTGTTTCGGCGTACCAGCGAATTTCTCTGGCAATTGACTGGCATGGTTTTTCACGACTCAGGCTGTATCCTCGCGTCTTTTTGATCTGGCTTGGAATTCTTTTGGCGTTGGTTGCTGTTCTTGAGCTATACCGTCGTGAACGGTATTTTGCCTTCGCCGCTGTATTGGCCTCAATTGGATTTGCTGTTTCACTCACATTTGTCAATGTAGACGCGGCAATTGTTAGTCATAATGTCCCACGCACATTGCATGGAAAGAATCTGAACGTTGCTCACCTCGCTTCACTCTCTGTTGACGCGGTACCTGCCTTGGTGGATGAGTTTAATTCTGATTCATAT
>JBGPNQ010000211.1:0-9022 GCA_041487615.1 Anaerolineae bacterium | reverse complement strand
CCGTAGGCGAGGCTGAGAAGGAGCGTGCTGTGTCCTTCGAAGGGTTGAGCATCGATCCACTGAGTCGGGTGGTCAAAGTCCATCAATCAGAAGTCGAATTGACCGCAAAGGAATTTGACATGCTGTATCTGCTGGCACGGCATCCCAAACAGGTATTCACTCGTGAGCAGTTGCTCGACCGCGTTTGGGGCGGCGCACAATACATTGACCCTGGCACCGTGACCGTACACGTGCGGCGGCTGCGCGAAAAACTTGAAAACGATCCGTCCCATCCCACCCGCCTGCTTACCGTGTGGGGTGTTGGGTATAAATTCGAACCGTGAAATACAGCCACAGAGCACACAGAGATCATTAAGCATTAATTCTCAAAATCCCTGTGACTCCGTGTCTCAGTGGCGAATGATTTTATGAACCTATTTCTGTCCAAAATTTCCATGCCTTCCCGCCTTGTGTTTGGCATTGTTCTTATCGTTGCCATTTCACTGGGCATCTTTACGCTGTTGATGTCGCCACAATCGGGCGAACTCGCATTGATGGCTCTCTTCCTCGGCATCACAGCCTGTGTTTCTGCGTTGGCAGGCTATGCGTCCTATCGCTTCGGCTGGATAAATCTCTCGCCGACATTGCGATGGACGTTATTGGGTGGATACGTGCTTGCAAGTGTTCTTACGTTCTTCAACGTGTGGTTCTCAGCGCAATTGATGTTTGCCAGCCCTCACGATCTGTTGCTGGCAATCGTCCTGCTCATTTTCGCCGGTGGGATTGCGATGATCCTCGGCTACTTTTTTTCCAGCACGGTGACGGAACGGATCCTTTCATTACAACGCGCTGCGGAAAAACTTGCAAATGGAGATTTGCAGACGCGCGTCCCGGTCACCGGACGCGATGAATTGAGCGCACTGTCCGTGGCCTTCAACCAAATGGCGGAGCAACTGCAAGCCGCAGACCAAAAACAGCGTGAACTCGAAAACCTGCGCCGCGATCTGGTGGCCTGGGCAAGCCATGATTTGCAGACACCACTTGCCTCCGTGCGCGCGATTCTCGAGGCGCTATCCGATGGAGTTGTGGACGAACCCGACATGATCAAGCGCTACCTCATCACCGCCCAACGTGATGTGATGTCGCTTTCGGCGCTGATGGATGACCTCTTTCAAATGTCCCAGCTGGATGCCGGAGGCTTTCCTTTGAATCGCGCGCCTGCCTCGTTAAGCGATCTTGTTTCTGATACGCTCGAGAGTTTTTCCGAGCTTGCCTATCGCGAAAGCATCAAGCTCGAAGGAAAAGTCGAGCCCGAGGTCGACCCCATCTTTATGGATACTCAGGCAATCGGGCGCGTGCTCAATAATCTCATCAGCAACGCGCTGCGGCATACATCCGCGGGCGGTGAGGTCGAGCTCCACGCGCATAGAACAAATCATGGTGTGGAAGTATCCGTGCGCGATACGGGTGAAGGGATATCACCCCAGGACATCCCGCATATTTTTGAACGCTTCTATCGCGGCGACGCTTCGCGGTCGCGCAACCGTGGCACCGGCGGTGCGGGTTTGGGACTCGCGATTGCACACGGCATCGTGCATGCCCACGGGGGCGACATTCGTGTCGAAAGTCAGGTGGGCAAAGGAACGCAGTTCATGTTTTATATTCCATAGATATGGGACCCTAAGAGTTTCATGTCAACTCTTTTTAAGTTGATAGCTTTCACAAACCCTTAGGGTCTTTTCATCGTCTTGTAATCCTTTCGTAAGGAAGTTTTCTTAGAATGGGGGCATCCATAGGCTGATGATGAAACGGCTTCTTCCCGGACTGCTTGCACTTATTCTTTTTGGATGCTCATCCGCGCCGGATGGCTCTCAACCAACGGATTCTGCCATGCTGAAGACTTCCACCCTTCCGGACCTGGGACTTGCTCCCGAACTAACGAATAATACCTGGCTGAATGTTGACTCTCCACTGCGCCTCGCAGATTTGCGCGGCAAAGTTGTCCTCCTCGAAATGTGGACGTTTGGCTGTATCAATTGCCAGCACGTGATGCCTTCATTGAAGGAATGGCACAGCAAATACGCGGATCATGGGCTTGTCATCATCGGAAATCATTTTCCCGAGTTCTCGTATGAAAAAGATCTCGAGAATTTGAAGAATGCAATTGCTGAAGATGGTATCGAGTATGCGGTCGCTCAAGATAACAACGGAGACACATGGCGCGCTTATAAAAACCAATATTGGCCCGCGCTGTATCTGATCGACAAGCAGGGACATCTCCGCTATGTGCATATTGGTGAAGGAAGATACAAGGAAACAGAAGAGAACATCAAGGCATTGTTGGCAGAAACATATTGATCAGCAAATGTCATTGCGACCTTCGGGAAGCAATCTCCCTATAAAGTAGAGATTGCTTCGTCGCTTCGCTCCTCGCAATGACAGAGTAGTAACAAGAGGTAACCATGAATAACACATACAAATCCGTCCCGGTCACATCATCTGAGATCACGCCTTATTCGCAATATCTTTCACGGCGCGATTTTCTCAAGGCCGCGGGCATCGTGAGCGGGTCCGCACTGTTGGCAGCATGCGCACCTGACGCAACGGGAACATCCATCCCTGCGGGAGATACGAAAGTCTATCCCACAGAAAAAGACGAGATGGGTGATCCCACAAATTCATTCGAAGATATTACCAATTACAATAATTACTACGAATTCTCCACAGACAAAGGCATGGTTGCACCCTTATCCATGGATTTCAAAGCGTCGCCCTGGACCGTGGAAGTAATTGGATTGGTGAATAACCCGAAAACCTATGGCATCGAAGACCTCTTAAGCAAATTCACGCAGGAGGAGCGAATTTATCGGCTACGTTGCGTGGAAGCCTGGAGCATGGTCATTCCTTGGACTGGGTTTACACTCTCAAGCCTGTTGAAGGAAGTGCAGCCAACCTCCGCTGCAAAGTACGTGCGCTTTGAAACAATATTCCGCCCCAAGGAAATGCCCGGGCAGGGTAGTCCTTTTTACCCGTGGCCGTATCAGGAAGGTTTGCGTCTCGATGAAGCCATGCATGACCTGACGATCCTGGCGACCGGCTTATACGGGCAGCCAATGCCCAACCAGGACGGTGCCCCGGTCCGAGTCGTCGTCCCATGGAAATATGGATTCAAATCCATTAAATCCATTGTCAAGATAGAATTGGTTTCTGAACAGCCTGCAACATTATGGAGCAGCGTGGGACCAAATGAATATGGTTTCTATTCAAATGTGAATCCGGATCGTCCGCACCCGCGCTGGTCACAGGCATCCGAGCGGCGGATCGGCGAACTGAGTCGCCGTGCAACGCTGATGTTCAATGGTTATGCCGATCAGGTTGCTGCGCTGTACAAAGGAATGGATCTAATTACAGACTATTAATACATCCCGCATGCCTGACGATGACTCACAAATATAAATCCGTCCCTATAAGATCATCTGAGATCACGCCACACTCACTTTATCTCTCACGGCGCGAGTTTCTCAAAGCCGCCGGCATGGCGACCGGGTCCGCGTTACTGGCTGCGTGCGCAGCAAAGGCAACAGGGACCGCTTTTCCAGTCAAAAAAGACGAGCTCGGCGATCCTGCCAATTCATTCGAAGATATTACACATTACAACAATTTCTATGAATTTAGCGAAAACAAAGAAGCAGTGAATCGGCTTTCGAAGGATTTCGAGAGCCACCCGTGGACGGTCGATGTTTATGGGTTGGTCAATCATCCAAAAAAATATGCCATCGAAGATTTGCTCAAAAAATTTCCACAGGAGGAACGCATTTATCGTCTGCGCTGTGTGGAGGCCTGGAGCATGGTCATCCCATGGATGGGTTTTCCGCTTGCCAGCCTTTTGGAGGAAGTTGAACCGACTTCAGATGCGAAATTTGTCCGCTTTGAAACTCTCCTGGACAGGAAACAATTCCCGCATGAGGGAAGTCATCTCTATCCCTGGCCCTATGAAGAAGGTTTGCGCCTCGATGAGGCCATGCATCATCTGACAATTCTGGCAACGGGTTTATATGGCCAGTCATTACCCAACCCGGACGGTGCTCCCATCCGTCTGGTTGTGCCGTGGAAATATGGATTCAAATCCATCAAGGCGATTGTCAAAATAGAACTGGTTGATAAACAACCTGGCACATTTTGGAAAACAGTTAATCGGACCCAATATGGCTTTTACTCCAATGTCAACCCAAATCAAGCACACCCGCGCTGGTTACAAGCCTCCGAGCGGCGTATTGGCGAATTGAGCCACCGTCCAACGTTGATGTTCAATGGATATGCCGATCAGGTTGCTGATCTTTACAATGGCATGGATTTGAATGTAAATTACTAAAGAAGCTCAAGCCGTCGTCCCCGGCGGCGAGGACGCCGCTCAGGGCATAAAAAACAATGAAATCCCTCTTCCAACGCTACACCCCTCTTCAAGTTGCCATTCATATTTATGGATGGTCTGCCCTTGTGCGCCTGCTCATTGACTTCTTCAATCATCATTTGACCGCCAATCCGATCCAGGCATTGGAACAACGCACAGGGCGGCACGCGATCACACTGCTTGTCCTGTCAATGGCTTGTACGCCATTGAATAATCTCTTTGGCTGGCGTGAGCTGATCAAACGACGTCGCGCCCTTGGACTCTATGCATTCATGTACGCGACCATTCACGTGATCATTT
This sequence comes from Anaerolineae bacterium, assembly GCA_041487615.1. Lineage (GTDB taxonomy): Bacteria > Chloroflexota > Anaerolineae > Anaerolineales > Villigracilaceae > Defluviilinea. The sequence continues at coordinate 4,332 of JBGPNQ010000211.1, read as the reverse complement.
TTGTTGATCTTGATTACGGTCTGGCATGGAGTTTGATCGTTCAAACCGTTCTTCAAAAACCATATATCGTTGTCGGCATGCTCGCTTTTCTTATGCTGATCCCCCTGGCATTTACATCCTTCGATATTTGGAAGAAGCGACTCGGTAAAAATTGGAAACGCCTGCATCAGTTCATCTATCTGATTGCACCGCTCGCGGCGCTGCATTATGCCTGGGGCAAAAAAGGTGACTTGTTCCAACTGCGCGGGGATATCATCCGCCCATTGATCTACTCCTTGATCATTATCCTCTTTCTGATCACACGCATCCCACAAGTACGCAGGGCAATTGCCTCCTTACGCGACCGAATCCTGCTCCTGTTATCCAGACGCAGGATTCAGCCTGAAGCCCCTCACCCCTGACCCCTTTGCGAAGCACCCCATCGGGGCTCCCAAAAGGAGAGGGGATTTTTTTAGAAAATCCCTTTGATAAACAACAGCAATCCAACAATCGCGAGCGGCACGCCTACGATGGCACCGACGATCGTCAGGCTGACGAGGACCCCCGCAATCATCAGCACAATTCCAAGGATCATTGCCACGAGGCGTCCCGTCATTTCGACGATGACTGCCAGCAATTTCCAGATGGCGGCAAACGGCCATAAATACCAGGGGGTATGATGTCTTTCGTGAGTGGTCATTTCTTCCTCCAAATTACTTAATGAATTGAACGCGCTTCGACTCCGCTTACATCGTCCCGACACCACATGATTCGTTTAGCAAGTCATGTAATGTCAAAAGCACAATAGGTTCGTATTCATATACGCCTGCTCAGTATAAAGGTAGCAAACAGGGGATTTAGCTCCACATGTTATAATGCCGCCATGCCAAAAAGAACGAAGAAAATCATCGAACCTGTCATTGAACCCGTTGAACCTGAACAAGAGGATGTTGTTCCTAATCCCGTTGAACAGCAGCAGGCAGATACTTTCACATTCAAGCGTTCTCATTTTTATGCGGTGGCAACTGTGGTGGCATTTGCCGTCGGAGTCCTCGTTGGTTATGTTGCATGGGGCTTCAATGCCCAGCCAGCAACAGCGCAAGCCGCCGTAACGGCACCTCCGCCTGAAGCGCGTGTCTATAAAATCGAAACCAAAGGCTACCCGAGTCTCGGCCCGGCAAATGCGCCGATTGAGGTCGTCGAATTCAGCGACTATCAGTGTCCTTATTGCTATCGGTGGTACGTTCAGGTATATAAGGAGCTTCTGGCAGCCTATCCGGGAAAAATCCGGTTCGTTTACCGCAACTTCCCCCTTTCCTTTCACCAGAACGCTTTTGCTTCCGCTGAGGCCGCCTTATGTGCCGGAGATCAAAACGCTTATTGGAAGCTCCATGATGTTCTGTTCGATAATCAAGCCATTCTGAACAATCAGGAAGGCAGCCTGCTTAAACAGGTGGACTACAACAAATTTGCCGGCGATCTGGGACTGGATACCAAAGCGTTCGAAGGGTGTATGACCAGTCACAAATATAAACAATCCATCCTGGACGACATGAGCTACGCCGGTAATCTTCCCACGGATACTAACGGTGAGGCGGCTGTGGGAGGCACACCCACATTCTTCGTAAACGGTCATCGCCTGGGTGGGGCTTATCCGATCGAATACTTCAAGCAAATCATCGACGCCGAACTGGCGAACATTCAATAATTTCGAGGGATAAAATGAAAAAGTTTGTCGCAGTGGCTGGCAACATAGGTGTTGGAAAATCCACGCTGGTGGAAAGGCTCTGTGTGCGAATGAGTTGGGAACCCTTCTACGAACCGGTGACCGAGAATCCGTATCTTGCCGATTTTTACAATGACATGGATTCGTGGTCATTCCATTCGCAGGTGTTTTTCCTGACTCATCGTCTGCGCTCCCATTATCAACTCTCGGAACACCCCACCTCCGTTGTGCAGGATCGAAGCGTATATGAGGACGCGGAGATCTTCGCCCAGAATCTGTTTTTGCAGGGACACATCCAAAAGCGGGATTACCAGACCTATCGCGACCTCTACGAAACGACCATGCGATTCCTTCCGCCCCCGGACCTGGTCATCTATCTACGGGCCTCCGTCCCCACTTTGATGAATCGCATCTCCCACCGTGGCCGTGCCTACGAGCGGACCATCTCCCCCGATTACCTGCAGGGATTGAACAACCTCTACGAAACGTGGATCGACAACTTCACGCTCTGTCCCATCCTGGCGGTGCCCGGCGACGATCTGGATTTCGTCTCACATCCGGGACATTTACGATTGATCATCGAGAAAGTGGAGGATAAGCTCACCGGCAAGGAGGAGGTTGTCTTCGAGCCGGAGGAAGTCGCCAGAGCCGCAGACGATTAGGAATTAACCGTTACATAGGATTAAGCGACAGGACAGTTCGCAATGAACTGTCCTGTTATTTAATCTGCGAACACATCCCATCGTCCTGGAATGTACCGAAGTGTTTTTTCGTCATACCAACCTGTTTCATCCCAGAATGCCCGCCGCCAGATATTATCTCCAAACGGATCACATTCCGCCCGAACAAAATCATCGGGAAGCGTATCTGCAATTGGACAGGTTGGTTCATTCTCCACGGCTATCGGCTGCACAAAACTTCCACTCTGCGAGTTTGGCAGTCCGGGCGTCGGATAGCAAAATTGATTCCAATCGTCCAAGCCACCGTTATCAGGCAGACGGCAATAGGATTGATCGGGATATCTGACAACAGAATAGTTGTACGCATCCATCAATTGTCCATTGGGCTTCAAGAGACGCACCCCATCGCCACCGTCGCTCAGGAGCAGACCGGTCTGGCTGCCGTAGAAGACGATGCGTTCACCCGGTTTGAGCGTCACCGCTGGAAGCCGGTACGGATCAGAACCGACATTTGCCTCGTCATCCAGGCTATAGCCGCTGAGATTTACATTTATCGTCCCGTGGTTGAGAATTTCGATGTATTCGTCCTGCACATTGACAACGCCATCGTTGTTCCAGTCATGTCCGGGGCGCGGCACGAATTCGTTAATGGCAACCAGTTGAGCAGGCGCAACTGTTGGACGGCGTGTAGGGGTACGGGTACGCGTTGGCGTACGAAACGGGGTCGGAGTGCGAGTACGTGTTGGGGTACGGGTAAGTGTCGGCGTGCGAGTAACTGTAGGTGTAGGCGACGGAGTCACAGTCACGGTTGTGACCCAGTTTCCCTGCCCAGGAGTCCCTTTGATGGCATTCCCGGCTCGGTCGTGTGCAATGGGAACAGTTCCACCATACGTTGCCCATGCAGCCGGACCATCAACAGACGTGCCAATCCTTTCCATACTTGCATAGGTTGGAGAGCCGAGCCCGGCATTCCAGGGTCCACCGTCGAAGTTGGCAGTGTCGATCCTGGTTCCGGCTGGGTCGAGCAGGTACAGAATTTCTCCGGTATTGTCAAAGGCGCCACTTGAATAGGTAAGATCGGGCGTAAGATCATTGAAAACTAAAGTATATCGAGCAACGACAAAATATGGGTCGACCGCGGTGATGGTGCCGCTCAAGGCAATATCCGGACTTCCATCGTCAGCTGTTAACCGCCAGCCGGCCAGGTTGATATTTGCTCCCGTCGTATTGTACAGCTCAAACCACTCGTCGGTACTCTGAGCCGTGGTTCCGCTCCATGCAACTTCGTTGATAAGCACCGTTCTAGGAGGTGGAGATGTTGGGGAAGGAACCGTTGCTGTCGGCGTGCGCGTCGCAGTTGAAGTAGATGTGTTGGTTGGAGTTGACGTAGAAGTAGGTGTGTTAGTATCGGCGGGGAAAAGACAATTACCTGAGAAGGTTGCATTGTCGAATCGGAATGTGCCTCCGTTGCCGCCACTGGCGTAACCATAGATCCTAAATATTGCGCCGGCATTATCATCAAGCCCTGGTATTGAATTAAAATTGAATGACAAAGTATGGAAAGCTGCATCTCTTGTTATGGGCGTAGACGATGCCGGAGGAACAAAAGATGATCCACCATCCACTGAGTAATGAACTTCCAAGAATTGAGGACCAGTGGCTGAAGCTCTATAATCAAAATTGAAGCTGATAGTGTTTCTTCCGGTAGTTGGCACTGCAAACTCAACATAATCAGTTGTATCTACTGTGGCCGTGTTTGTCCAACTGTTGAAGGTAACAGCTTGTCCTGGATTGCCACCAGCAAATAACGGAGCAGGCAACCCAGAGCCAGAATTAAATGTGCCTGTCCCGATCACCGGTGTTGTTAAATTTTCAAAAGTCCACTGCGCAATCGTTGTTCCCAAACAGGAAGTCGCCTGCATCTGTGGAGCGGCATACACTGACGTG